>NZ_JAWRXV010000089.1:0-34865 GCF_046534875.1 Paraburkholderia sp. SIMBA_054
AGGGAGATCCCCTCCGCTACATCACGCAAGCTGCTCAAAACGCCCCGAATTCCCATCGATTTACGTGCTCACGCTCACCTGGAGGCGACAGAGAACGCGCTACCAGCGGCTCTGGCCCTGTCCCATCGAACCGTGTTGAGCCCCGCGCCACCATTCGCAGCCAGACCGCTCGACATCTTCGCGAGGGCACCGTTTGACTTCCATATACGGGTGACGCAGCATCAATTCGCCCATCGCTTTTTGTTATTCGCAAAGTCCTGCACCGGCCCACACGTTTCGTGTTCGAACACGAGATTTCGCATTGGTTCCATAACGGTGGGGTCCGCATTGCAATCACCAGGGCACACCTTTGCAAACTATCCAGCGAATGAATAGCTGAGGTTCACCCGCTTTTCGCGGCATGAGTGCCATTTCGAGCACACGTTGAATAACTTCGGCGTACGAATTGTTTACACGTCGCTCAGCCGACGGTGCAGCAATTGTCACCTATTCCCACGACGGCCGACCGAGCATTAACTCATGCCGCTCGCCCGACCAGCTCGCCTTTGCGGGCAGGCGGACGTGTCACACACAAGCCCAGTCCTTGCAAGGCACTGACACGTATGAAATACAACGTCGCCCGCTCCCGTTTGGGGAGTCGGGCGACGTCGGACCCGAATCGCGATCAATTCTGGTGTCGCTCAACAGCACTGATCAAGGGGCGGACGTTGACAATTCAATCCGCAGCTCGCCAACCGATATGGCCGACCCTTTCGGCGCACTTGGGCCATCGACTCTCACCAGCGAGACGACCACTCCGGAAGCGCCGGCTCCGAGGCGCTGCATGAGTTCGGTTGCGGGAAAAACCAGGACAGGCGCTTGACTATGCGCCGATTCGGCATGATGCATCGCGGCGGATATCTCGAATGGGCCTAACGTGCCGAGAAAGTGCTTCTGGCTCACACCGTCGACGTCCCCTTGCTCGGGAAGATTCAAATACACGTTGTAGAAGTAGCCACCTTTCCGACCGAGTTCGGTGACCGTTACGCTATCAAGGACCACGTCAACAGAGCGATAGGTTGTCGCTGGCGCCGCGTTACTCCCCTGTTGAAGAGCCGCCGCGGCTGACCTGCCCTTCAGCGTGTCCTGCAACGCCGCGGATGCTGACGAAGATAATTGAAGCTGCGCACTGACGGACTTCTCGTTGAGCGACATATTGGCCACACCGCCGAGCGAGCGCCGGCCTGAATCAATCGCACGCTCACTCGTTTTGGAGAAACCTGCCAACGCGGGACGGCCATGAATTGGCCCGAGTTGTGCCTGAACACGGATTATGCGACCTTGCTGCGCGGTTGGCGGGAGTGAAGTCGGCACAGTGGCGTTGGCATATTGATAGTTCAGGAGCGAAGGCATATAGGTCTTCGACTTCAATATCGTAAGACCCTTCGCATAGGTGAAGCTGCCACTCCAATAGGAGTTACTTGGCAACGGCAACGTCGTCTGTGGTTGCTGCGACCATGCGTCCCACAACCGGTCCACGTTGGCATGATGCAAATAGAAGATCGGGTCTGTCGGAGACTGCATGTCTGCCATCCAACCGCCAATCAGGTTATGCACTGGATTATGCGGAGCAGACTCGAACGATGCCTCATACGAATTACTCGTCCCCCGCGGAAAATTCACTACACTTGGCGCAAACGGCGCAAGCGTCAGGGCACTCGACACATTTGAATTTATACGGCCGCTAACATATAACGGATTACCCGTAGCAGCATCCAGAAACTCCTGGGGTATTGTCGGATAAGAGTAATAGTCCCAATATGGCAGCGTCAAACTGTTGTCACCCGAAACAGTTCTCAATTGCTGCTCGAAATAATATAAATAACCCCGATGCCATGCGCAGAAATACGGCACCATATGAGGACAATAATTTACATGGACGTTAACCCAATAAGACCAAGATGTCGGTTTCGTCGCATCTGTTGCAGCTTTCATAAGCCTTATTGCGGTTTTAAAAGATTCGAACTGAGGTGTCAACTTGAACGCCTGCCATTCCTGTCTTGTATACGGGCCTGTAGCTCCCATTGCCGGGAGCGACATCAATGCGACCGCAGACGCGGATCCCTTCAGAAAGGTACGACGATTAATACTAGATTTAGCCATTTCCGCACCCATTACAATCTTTTGACAGAGAGCCGGCACGCATCCTCCTTCTCCAGGACGCCCGTGCCAACACGATGAAGTCTCTTCCACGATATACGCCAACGACTTCGGGTGTTTAATATTCCAGCCCCCGAATGTGCGGGACCGTACACAATAAAAATTTATATGGAATTCTCGCCTTACAATTCGTCTTATCATGTACACGCGGGTGCTATTGGGCCTCGCAAGCGACAAGCGATCGGGAAATAATAATGTTATTTGGAATTCGAGCGACGTATCTCTGATTTGAATCCAGCTTTGTTTGCCCCCCCGAAAGCAGCGGTCTACCATCAACCTGGAGACACCATGCGCACACAGGGAACGCACATTCAGGTCGTTTCGGATCCGAGAGCATTTGCAGCATTGAAAGATGACTGGACCGACCTCTGGTCAAGGTCCGACGGTCAGTATCACGAATCGTTTTCCGTATGTTCGCTAAGCTGGCAGAACTTGGCGAAACCGCAAGGCGGCGCATTGCGCTGCGTCGTCGGTTATTCAGATTCGAAACTGGTAATGGTGTGGCCGCTTGCTCTGTACCGTCGCGGGTTGTGGACAATGCTGAGATCGTTGGGCCCAGACTCTGCGGACTATTCGTCGATACTGCTTGATCCTAAGGAAGATACGGTCCGATTGACACAACTAGCCATACGTGCGGCAATGAAAGACTGTGGCGCAGCGATCATTCGGCTGCCCTATGTTCACACTGACTCGAAGCTGTTTCGGTTCCTGTCCGGCAAGGGATCATGTAGTTACAATGAGCCCCGACATGCCAGTGTCGCGTATCTGCGACAGATACAGGACTGGGACTCGTTCTGTGGGTCGCTCGGTACCTTGTCTGGTAAAAAGCCCGGTGCGCTCGAGCGTCGCATCGCCAAAAAAGGAGCCTTGCAAGCGGTGGTCATAGCACCCACCGACAAGCATGCCATTAGTGAACTGGTCGACTGGACGCTGGAACACAAGCGCAAGTGGGCCCAGCATGCGTCGAAGCAGGGAGCCTGGCTATATTCGCAGGGCTATCGTGACTTTCTTGTTTCCATACTGTCTGCGCAGCCCGATCAGCCGGCTGCGCGCCTTCATGTCATCCTGTTTGATCAAAAGCCGCTCGCCACGACAATTGTAGGAATGGGCAAATCATCCGTTAAAGGATTGATCACAGGATTTGACGAAGAATTTTCAAAATACAGCCCGGGGCATCTTGTCGTCGAACACATGGTGAAGTGGGCATACGACCACAACTTCGATTTCGACTTTGGGGTTGGCACAGAGCCGTTCAAGGCGTACTGGAGCCGCAATTATGAGTCACAGTATGCGAGTGTCGAGATTCCGGCGAGTGCCTGGGGCCGCGTCGCCCTGAGCGCGAAGAGGTTACTGCATATGAAGGCGGCCAGTCCGCCCTTCTCATGGTTCAAAGGCGGCAAGGTGTCGTCTCCAGCCAACGGCAACACAACACTAAGAAATGGAGCATTGCATCGTCAAGCGGACGATCAGCTTGCGAACTGACAGTTCATTTCAACATGGAACGCTTTCAATGAACAGAGGGTTGACCATCGTTGGGCGGTTTGATGCAAATACCTGTCCTCGTTGCGGCCATGTGGCTGCGCGCGATCACCGTTATTGTTCCGTTTGCGGCGCCCTACTCCCGAGCACCCGCGCTGAGCAATTTCATCGCGGGCTGTCCCTCACCCCGCAAACTTACGAAGCAAAATGCCCTCAGAGTATGCTTCTTCAAGTCGGGCGTTACGCTAATCGTTTAGTGGGAGACCCCGATCGTCCGGCGCTCCCGTGGCGCCCTTCGATCGTGAGTGAAACAGTCACAATAAGAACGACATTGCTCGTTTCCATTGCGTTAAGCGCAGCGACGGGAGTTATTGTTTATCTGATGTCCACCACGCACGTCTCGGCTCCCGTCGTGACCGAGGCCCCCCCTCCGCTCCATGTGGAGCAAGAAACCAGCGAGCCCGAAGCCATCCCCTCTGGCGGCTACCTGACAGAAAAGACGCTACACGACATCGACGCATCCATCAAAACCCCAACCGGCAACGTTCGCGACCTCATGGTGTCGAGCGACCCTCCCAAACCAGGCGCCACCAACGAAGGCCTTGGTGACGGGGCACGCGATGGTCAGTCACGTAGCGAATGTCAACCGGCTGGGCAGCCGCCCCAGCAGGTTGGCTCCGCCCCACAGCCGGTTTGCCAGACAAATGGCGCGCCTGAAGGAGAGCGTGTCAACTCACGTAAGACGATCTTCTCAGAAACAACCGACCCGGTTGCGCTGGAACGAACGATTCGTGAATACGGTTGGAGTAAAACAGACCTTTCTCCGTAATGACACTGCAGGCTCTCGACTTCAGCAGAACACCCACACCCACATTATGGAATGTGTTTTTTTTGCTAAACGGCAAAATTTTTTATTCTGAATTGGCCGGCATTTCTATTTATCCGAAGAATAGTTTCAAGTACCGGCAAGCTTAGCTGTGGCGGGGCGTACCGCAAAACATACGAGAAAAATAGCCCTTTTCACGAGTTACGCTTCGTTACGAAATATATCTCGTCTGATATTGAGCCGACGTGCGAGACGCTTATCATCGCTCCCGTTTGTAAGGCATCACCGATCACGCTCATCATCCGCCGCCGGCAGACATCGATGTGTGGCCAACTTTCGTCAAGCCGTTCGACGCACCATGAACGCGTGCCTCGCAGCTAAGGCTTCTTGACGCATTCATCCCCTCGCTCGACATTGTCTCGCTCATGCATGCGTGAGCGATGCCTTTTTATCGCGCAAACCTTTGTTTGCCATAAACGGACCCGCTACGCGGGATCAACGACCTATGAGCTCCTCCATCGACTATCGGCAAAATCCACTCATCACTCGCAGAAGCTTTCTCACTGGCCTTGCGCTAAGCGCTGGCTCCATGGCACTCGCTGGGTGCGGCGGAGGCGATGGCAATCCCGTGGCCTCCACGTCCGTGCAGGCCCTGGCGAATGCCGCAACATCAACTCCCACCACCGTCGTCAACGCCTCTTCTTTCGGCGTCAAAGCAGATGGAGTCACCAACGATCGCGTAGCGCTCCAGAACGCGATCAACAACTCTGTCGGCAAAATCCTGCTCATTAGCGGCAACGTGCGGATCGACTCCGGGGGCGTCGATCTACGTACGAATAGCTACGTGCGCTTCGCAAGCGGCGCAACAATCAAGCTCTTACCCCACAACACGGCCATCTACCAGATCATGCGCATCTGGGACGTGACGAATGTGACGGTTGAGAACGCGACGCTAGACGGTAGCAAACAGCTCAATAGCGCGACGCCTTACCCCGCCAGCGGCGGCGGTGGCCATGCATTCTCGATCGCAGGTGCGTCTGGTGTCACGCTTAAATCTCCGACGACGATCAACTGTTGGGGCGATGGCATTTACATCACCAATTCCTTCCGTTCGCCGCAGGTGGTGCCGAGTAACATTTACGTGTCGAATCATCACGCAAATGGTTGCCGCCGGCAGGGGGCGTCGATAATTAGCGGAAATGGAATTACTTTCGATAGTCCGCTGTGGGAGAACATCGCTGGAACGCTGCCGTCGGCGGGCCTGGATATCGAGCCCAATACGAATGCGTCCACCCTTCAAAACATCAAGATCAATAGCCCGACCACCCGGAATTGTCACTTTGGAATCAATGTCTATCTAGCTAATCTTCCTGGCACGACCCCGAAGACGGTGTCGATCGATATCTCGAATCACACCGACTACGCAGCGAACGATGCAGGCTTCTATGTCAGCGGTCTTGCGCTACATGGGTATGTCGTCACCGGTCATATTACGAGCGCGTCACCAACCTTCGTTCAATCGAAGAGCGGCTTCCGCAAAGCAGTGTGGGATCCGGCGGGACCGGCCGTCGAAGTGACTAACATTACGACCAGATAAGACCGACTTCCGGCGGCGGCTGCACGGGCCTGGTTAGACCTCGCCCGTGCATCTTCAGTTACCGCAAACGTCCAGCATTGGCAATGCTGCCCTCACTAACTCGTTGCGTGTTGTCGGGCCTTTAATACATTGCAATACACCTGTTGATAGCTTCTCCAGCTTCGCTCGATCGAGAACAACTGTTCTACGCGATGCCTGGCGGCCCTGCCCAACTGGCCTCGCTCGGCCGAAGGAATCGAGAGCACTGCTGCAAGAGCCTGCCCCAACTCCTGCGGGCGCTCAGGCGGCACGAGTCGTCCCGTTTCGCCGACAAGATATGCCGTATCTCCAACATTAGTCGCGACGCAGGGAACCTGACACGCCATCGCCTCAGCGATCACTGTTGGCAAAGCTTCGCTTCTCGACGACAAACAGAAGACGTCCAGCCCCGCAAGCAGCGTTTGTGGTTCGCTTTCTGGCCCGAGTAGATGACAATTGTTGAGTACGCCGGAACTCCTCAGAAGCGAAACCAGCTCCTCGTTGCTGGGATCCAGTCCGCGACCGGCCATAATGAAATGACAGTCAGGCATCACCTTCAGCAGGGTGCGAAGCGCTTCGCTAAATGTCGGATAGTCTTTAACGGGATGATAGCGGCCGACAGTACCAACGAGTATCGTCGACTCGGGTACCCCGAGCCGGCGACGCAACGCAGAGCCTGCCTTTTCGTCAATCCGGAACTTTACGAGATCGATTCCGTTTGGAATAACGATCATCTTTCTGCCGCAATAACCGCCCTCGGAATGCGAGGATTTCGCCGCCTCAGCACAGCATACAATCACGTCGGGTATCTTCGCGGACAGGAATGCGCATGCTTTTGCTATCCAGCGAGTACTGCGGCTACTCCCCGTCAGTCGCAAGTCCGTGTGATGGATACCCCATGAAAGCACTGGTCTTGCCCGAGGCTTTCCGCGCAGGCGGCGCAGAAGCTGAGCCGCATAGACACTCATTCCCGCCAGCAGGTCGGCGTGGTACATCCACGTCTGCACGACGTCCGGTTGGAGTTCATCCAGCCAGCGCACCAACTGGAACACGCTTTTTAGACGTGATCGATTACGGTCCATTCCAAGTATGCGCACCTCGATGCCCTCGTCTGCCAGGACGGTGGCAAGGGGGGCCTGGGACGACAGCGAGATGACAGAATGATGCACCCCATCGTGGCGGCCGGCGCGAACGAGACGGACAAGCGAGGTTTCGGCGCCGCCAACGGCCAGATCAGTGATAACGTGGACGACCTTCATGGTGCCGTCCCCTCCTTGGCAACGGAAGGCAGCCACTCCGGTTCAAGCAGTTCCCTGTAGACATCGAGCGTTCTAGAGATGACGATGCGCTCATCGAACTCCGCAAGTACTTTCTGTCGGGCCGCTATGCCAAGCCTACGTGCAGCCGCACGGTCGTCGTCGAGAAGGCGGATCGCATTCGCAAGTGCCACACTGTCACGCACGGGCACCACGAGCCCGTCTTGCCCATTTACAGCGACCACCTCGCGACACCCTGGCGCATCTGTAATAACGAGCGGTAGTTCGCATGCAGCCGCCTCGATCATCGACTTGGGCAGGCCCTCCCGATAACTCGGTAAAACGGCAACGTCGCAGTCCGCATAGAGTCCTGGCATGTCACTCACGTGGCCCCGCCACTCCACAAGCCCCTCGTTGATCCAACTCTGCAGGGTTGCCTCGTCTATGGAAGCGGGATTTCCGGGGTCCGGCGCGCCAGCCAGAATAAAGCGGATTTTGCGGCCCGCTCTTCTCAATTGCCGGCTTGCTTCGACATACTCAGCGATCCCTTTGTCCCACAACAGCCGGCCGGCGAGTACGACACGCAATGGCGTCTGGCTTTGTGGATTGCTCTGCCGCTCTCCAGGTTTAAACCGTTCGACATTGACACCAGACCCTTTGATAAGCCGAATAGCGCTTTCGTCGACGATGTTGGCGTCACGGAACATTGACTGATCGTCGGGATTCTGAAGTATCACCGCACTCGAACGACCCCGCAAGGCGAGACGCATTATGCCGCGAACTATTGGTCTTAGCACGCATGCTTTCATGTCCCGGCTCGAGAACACATAACCCATTCCCGCAATGGCGTTCACGCGTGCCCTCACCCCTGCAAGACGCGCGGACAGTGAGCCGTAGACTGCACACTTGATCGTGAATCCGTGTACGAGGTCAGGCTTCTCCTTGCGCAGCAAGCGCGCAAGCCACATGACAAGTGCGAGTTCACGGACTGGGTTAAGGCTCCGTCGATTCATCGGCACCGGAATCCACTGGAATCCGAGCGAGATCAACTTCGCGCCATATTCTCCCGGAGGAGAAAGAAGAACGACTTCGTGACCCGCGTCCCGCAACGTGCGGGCAAGTGAAAGGCGGAAGTTGTAGAGATACCAGTCGGTGTTGGCAAACAATACGATCTTGCTCATTATTGCTCCTCGCGCATGCACAGCCCCAGCCAGGTTCCGAAACTGTCTTTTGTGGCGGATATCCGCTTTTCTATCGTCGATATTCAGGTGCACTCGCGTGCGAAAGCACTATCGCCGCCGTGCGCAGAAGACTGTGCAACGCCAATCGACAGAAACAGTTCGCTCCATTGGTCCAATACGCACTCGATCGAGTATCGTTCTTTGATCGACCTCGCCGCGCTTTGACCAAGGTGCATTCGCAAATCACCATCCCCAAACAGCCGGCTGAGCCCCTCTGTGAATGATTGAACATCGTCCGGGGGAATCAGCATGCCATCGCGGCCGTCACGCATGATCTCGCGAGGTCCCGACGGACAGTCGAACGCAATGGAGGCAATGCCGAGTGCCATCGCCTCCATAAGCGCCATTGGCAGCCCTTCGTACTTCGACGACATGGCGAACACGTCGGAGGCAGTCATTTCCGACCATGGCGATGCAGTCTTGCCAGGCAGGAAAATCCGGCCGCTCAGATTCAGCCTCGATACCAGCGCTTCGAGGCGCGCGCGTTCCGGACCCTCGCCCCAGATCCATAAGTCCCAATCCGTGAAAGAGTCGGCGAGCGCAGCAAAAGCCTCGATGAGCAGGTTGAACTGCTTCTGTGCGTGCAATCTTCCGACCGCGACGAGCCGCTTGCGTCCGACATCCGGTCCAGTGTTTTCCGCGCCTTGTGTCAAGGTCGGCAAGACAGCTGGTTTCGTCATTGCAAAAATTTCGTCGGGAAGGGGATTGGGAACGACAAAAGGCTTTTGCACGCCGGGTACCATACGTTTGAATGGCGCCACTGCACTTTCTGTCAACACAGTAACGGCGTCAGCAAAGGGATAGGTCAACCGGGGAGCAAAACGCCATAACATCGACCGGCCATCCACTGCGGGATTGTTATGTTCGCAGACCACCGCGGGTACATGCAGGCCGACGTTCGCTAATATGGCGGCGACATTCACATTGGTCAGAAACGATATCACTACGTCGGGCCGACTCTGACTAATCAGACGGCGCAACGCTCTATATCGCGCGAGATATCCTCCCAGTCTGCTTCGGCGCTTGCCAACATGATCGGCAAGGTACACCAGCCTGACCTCATCGGCGAGCTTATAAAAACAGGTCCCTCGCCCGCTAAAAGTCGCAACCAGTTCGACCGAATCTCCACGCTTTGCCCACGCATTCATGAGCGTCGACGCAACCCGTTCCGCTCCTCCACTCCCCATCGAACTGACAAGCATCATTATCTTCATGATTTTCTCTGCGCCGACAACGACCACGTATACGCGTACCGAGCATAAATAATCAACGTCGTCGCATGCATTAGTGCGGTTCCGAGCAGAATGCCTGCGATGCCAAACCAGTGGCTGAAAATCATGGTTCCAGATACTTTGGCCGCAACCCCTGCCAGCGCTATGGTCGACATTTGTCTATAGCGACCGGCCCCTGCGGAAAGTGTCAGTAGAACCAGACTGGAAAAGTAAAAGGGAACCTGTATTTGGCCCCAACGAAAAAGTTGTGCTACGGCTACCGTATCCTCAGCCGTAAAAGCTCCTCGCTGGAATGCCAGACGGATCAGATCGGGTGCAAATACAGCTGCGCCAAGCGCCACACACGTGCCACATAGAAACATGAGGATTGTCCATCTGACCGCCGTTCTACGCGCGTGGCAAGGGTCTCCCGAGTGAACGATGTCTGAAAAAACGGGCAGCGTCGCCTGGCCGATGGCGAGTGCCCCCATACTCAGAAAGAGTGAGAGCACCCTGTTGGCATAACCAAGCTTGGCGACAGCACCATCACCAAACTGAACAGCCATAAACTGATCGAACAGCGGAGTGCAGCACATGATCAGTTGACCCACAGCCAGAACTCGTGCGGACACAAGGACGCGGCGCCATTCAGGCGCCGTGGTCTTCAGCCGGAGTTTGATCGGAATTGGATCCAGCCGACTTAACAACCATCGCCCAATAAGCGTCTGCGCCAGGTAACCGCCCACACTCCCCCAGATCAGGGCAATTGTTCCCACCTGTTTATGCGATAACAGCACGAAGCAGAGCACAAAAACGGCGGGAAGTCCCTCGAGAAGTGTATTGATGTGTCGTTCCCTCGATTGCATTCTCGCGCCATATGTACCGGACGCCAGCATCAAAATGCCAATCGGAGCCATGTAGGTGAACATATCGCGACACAGATCGATCGTCTCTGGCGAAAGATTTCCGGCAAGCACGTGGATTGCAAATGGCCAACACAGAAAGAGCAGAACCGAAAACCCAACGCCGACCGCGATAACCCATGCCTCGAGCTCGCCAAGAAAAACCGCCTGTGCCTGCAGGGGCTGTTGGCGAAGTTCAACGAATACGGGGATCAATACGATGCCGAAGATCGTCATGGCGGCCGCCGGCATCCAGCTGACGAGTGCCAGCGTCAACTGATACGCGTCGACAATCCCACCTGTGCCAAATCGGTACGCGACTGCGACCTCTTTGAATGCGCCAGCGCACCTTCCTAACAGCACGAAGATCGAAATCCTTGCCGCGCCGCGCGCAATGCGCATGTGGTCGGGATGGATCTTCGGAAGACGACTTCGCCACTCCGCGAATTGTGAGTTCATCCACTCACCTCCCGCCTGCTGGTGTCTCGAGTGCCACCTCGTTCGAGCCGCCCGATGCCCCCCCTTTTGCAAATAGCTGCACATACCAGGGCATGGCGATCGCCAGCCCTTGCGATAGCGTTATGGGTTGGCTATATCCAAGAAGCTCCTCTGCCTTCCTCACGCTTGCGAGAGAATGACGGATATCGCCGGCACGTATCGGCCCATGCACCGGACCGGTCTCGGCCAACGCGATGCCAAGATGAGTGAGCGACGCCCGGAGATGTGCATACAGCTGATTCAGCGTAGTGCGCTCTCCGACTGCGACGTTGTATACCTGGTCTCGGCTGGCGGTATCGGCGAACGCAGCGAGCAGATTCGCCTGGACCGCATTGTCGACATAACAGAAATCGCGGCTAGATTCGCCGTCTCCATTGATCACAACATCCTCACCGTTGATGAGTGCTGCTGACCAGCGCGGTATAACGGCTGCATACGCCCCGCTTGGGTCCTGTCGACGACCGAACACATTGAAGTAACGCAGGCCGATCGCACTAAGTCCATAACTACGCGCAAACACTGAAGCGTAGAGCTCGTTTACGTATTTGGTGACCGCGTATGGCGACAGCGGACGTCCGATAACATCTTCGGTCTTTGGTAAATCTGGATGATCGCCGTAGGTCGAACTCGAAGCCGCATAGGTGAAGCTCGAAACATTCGCATCACGCGCGGCGACCAGCATATTGAGGAAGCCGCCAATGTTCACCTCATTCGTGGAGACAGGATCCTGCAACGAGCGCGGCACCGATCCCAGAGCTGCCTGATGTAGAACATGATCGGCCATCTGCACGGCGCGCCGGCAGTCGTCGAGACGTCGAATGTCTCCTTCGATAAAGGTAAAGCGTTGCCAGACAGCCGCCCCGACGTTTGAGCGCACCTCGTCCAGATTCTCCCGGTGACCAGTCGAAAAGTTGTCCAGCCCGACTACCCGTTGTCCGAGTCCGAGCAGGGTTTCCAGAAGATTCGAACCAATAAATCCAGCCACTCCCGTTATCAACCATGTCTTAGGATGCGCCACCATTTCACTTCGTATGCGGTCGTAGCTGGTTCTCATGTTAAATCTCCAGTGCTCAATAAGACGTACAGCGCGGCGTTTGCGAGAGGCGCTTACAGGCGCAAATCGCTCGCCTCTTGAGGGAGCACATATTTGAGGTCGTAGAGAACGTGCCTTGATTTACCGAACGATCTGAGTGTCTCAGCGCCCCATTCGACGAATTGCCGATGCGCGACAGCCACCAGCATTGCATCGTATGTGCCCGGCCGAGGTTCCTCAAGCAGCTCCAGCCCGTACTCGTGCCGTGCTTCCTCTCTTGAGACCCACGGGTCATAAATGTCCACATTGACGCCATAGGCCTGCAGACCACGCACAATATCCAGGACACGCGAGTTGCGAAGATCGGGACAGTTTTCTTTGAATGAAAGACCGAGGACGAGTGTGCGTGCGCCAGGGATGTGAATGTCATGTCGGGTCAATGCCCTGATCAGCTGTCCGACCACATACTCGCCCATACTATCGTTCAGGCGTCGACCTGCGAGAATGATCTCCGGATGGTAGCCAATTGACTGTGCCATGTGCGTCAGATAGTACGGGTCCACGCCGATGCAGTGACCGCCCACCAAACCCGGCCGGAAAGGCAAGAAATTCCATTTCGTACCGGCAGCGGCGAGAACTGACTCGGTGTCGATCCCCAAGCGATTGAAGATGATCGCAAGTTCATTGACCAGTGCTATGTTGAGGTCGCGCTGAGTATTTTCGATTACCTTCGCCGCCTCCGCGACACGGATGCTGCTAGCCTTATGTGTGCCCGCCGTAATGATTTCCTGATACAGTGAGTCGACAAGGTCCGCGACTTCCAGCGTTGATCCTGATGTGACTTTCTTTATGTCCGTCACGCGATGTGCCTTATCCCCCGGATTGATGCGCTCCGGGCTATAGCCGAGATAGAAGCCGGTGTTGTACTTGAGACCGGAGATGCTCTCCAGGATAGGTACGCAGACGTCCTCGGTCGCGCCGGGATACACGGTGGATTCATAGATGACGACATCGCCCGGTTTCAATACCGATGCGATCATCTCTGTGGCGCTCACCAAAGGGGAGAAGTCGGGACGCTTGAACTTGTCAATCGGCGTCGGAACCGTCGCGATATACGCGTTGCAATCGCCAAGATCACTTGAGTCACAGGTGTAGGCCAAGCCCTTCGCCTCGGCCAGTTCCTCGCTGCTCACTTCCAGTGTCTTATCGCGCCCTTCCTTGAGTGCGGAAATGCGAGAACGGTTGATATCGTAACCGATGACCGTGCGCTTCTTGCCAAACTCGACCGCCAGTGGTAGTCCGACGTAACCCAGTCCGACGACCGCAAGACGAAGTTCCTCAAGCTTGTTCATGACTATCTCCCCCTAGACGTTGTATGCGTAACTGGCGGAAACACGCTGATCCTCGCGACTGCGTGTGAGTCCACCAAAACTTATTTCGAACCCGCGTGGTAGTCGTAGGCCAGATAAGACCGACTTCCGTAGCGTCGAGCCATTGCGTAATCCATCGTGTGCATATTGGTGCCGTTCAATAGCACGCCGTTGACTTTGGCCCCGGTCTGGGCAAGTCGCTTGATGCTTTCCTGAAGTTCGCCAACCCTGGTATCGGCAAACCTGGCGACGAGGTAAAGCAATCCAGCGACTGGCGCCATGTTTCCCGCGTCAGAGACGACGAGCACGGGCGGTGCGTCAAGTAAGACAAGGTCATAATTGGCGGAAGCCCTTGCAATAATCTGACGGAACGTATTCGACAGGACCAGCTCCGCCGGATCCGTCGGATATCGGCCTGTCTGTAGCAGGTCGAATCTCGGCATCACATCTCTTGATATCGCCGCGTCAAGTTCAACCGTCCCTTCAATGACTTCCGCCAAACCCGCACCCGGCGCGACGCCAAGGTAGCGATGCAGCCGGCCTTTCCGCAAGTCACCGTCGATAAGCAGAACGCGCTTTCCACCCGAGGCGAGCAGTGCTGCGAGATTCGCCGAAATAAATGACTTTCCGACAGCTGGCAGCGGCCCCGTCATCATCACGACGTTGTTTCGAGCGCCGATCATCGCGAACTGCAATGCCGAGCGCACAATGCGCAGCGCTTCCACCGACGGATCTCTCGGGTAGAGCGACGCCAGCAACATGTTTTCGCGATTGTTGGCTTTCAGCTTGCCATTTAGACGTTCCTGCTCGTCGCTTTTCGGGATCGTGCCGAAAACCCCAAGCCCGGTGCGCGCTTCAATTTCCCTTGAATCGGTCGCTCCGCGGAATACGTAGTCGCGTGCGATAGCGAGTCCAACGCC
Source organism: Paraburkholderia sp. SIMBA_054 (assembly GCF_046534875.1). NCBI lineage: Bacteria > Pseudomonadati > Pseudomonadota > Betaproteobacteria > Burkholderiales > Burkholderiaceae > Paraburkholderia > Paraburkholderia sp. SIMBA_054. Next base: position 14,551 of record NZ_JAWRXV010000089.1, read on the forward strand.
CACCAGCGCGCCCAACACCAGGGAGACCGCCATCACGAGCAACTTGAGCGGCTTGACCGGCTTATCCGGAAGGTCTGCCCAGTCGATGAGTTGTGCGGAACCCGATTTGCCTGCCTGGATCACCTTCAATTGTTCGATGTTGCTGCGCAGAGTCGTGTACAGATCCGTATTGACCCTGACGTCCCGCTCAAGCCGCATTGCGCCTTGCTGCTCGCGCGGCATCGTTTTGATCTGGCGGCTGATTTCATCCAGAGCCGTTTGCGTCGACGCGATCTGTGCGTTGATCGCAACGACCACCGGGTACGTCGGCGCGTAAGTGGCAAGCAGGGCGTCCCGCTTGCGCTGAAGCTCCAACACCTGTGTCATGCCTTCCGCGCTACGCTGAAGAAGCAGACGCGCCTCTTCGTTCATATCCAGCAAGCCGTGCGTGTTGCGATATGTGTTGTACGCATCCTCCGATTCGCGCACTTGCCTTTCCATGGTTGGCAACTGGCTTTGCAGATAGTCGAGCGAGTTCTTCGCGATAACGGCTTTGCGAGCCGCGTTCCACTGCTCATATTGACGACCGATTTCGTTGATCGTCTCGGTAGCTCGCCGCGCGTCGGTACCTTCCAGCGAAACCTTCAACATGCTGGATTTCGAACCAAGCTCCTTGACTTGCAGAATCTTTTGCAACCGGTCCACCGTCTGTTGACGGGAGTACCTGACCACATCGAAGCGGGCCCCCGCATTTCCGTTTAGCTTTGCGATGAGAAGCGTGATGGGTCCCTGTGTGGTATCGATCCTGAGCGCGCGGCCGACATCGCCCCGAATACCCTCTTCGGGTAGACCAGGACCCTTCAACGCATACGCGTGATCGCCAAGCGCCGTGACGCTGTAGTTCTCGCCGAGCCACGTGTCCGGAACATTGAAACTGCTTAGCTTTATCGATTCCGTGCCCCAGGCGTAGCCGCCCATCCCAAGCAGCCCGGGTGTCGACAAACTGTCGCTGCGGCGTGCGAATAATTGCCCGATGGGGCCGAAGTAATGCGGTTTCGCCTCGATCTCCAGGCGCAAGGCATCGACAGCTCGCGAAACAATGAGCCGGGATCCTATGACCTGGATCTCACTCTCCGCGGTCGACCGCTCATCGAACCCTGGCGAAATATTGTTGAGCAGGTCGTTTCCGGCTTGCCGCGACGGCTGGCCTGTGGAGTCTTCGACCTTGATCAGTACGCTCGACTCATATAACGGGGGCGTCACCAGAATGTAGATGGCTCCCATCATGACGACAGAGACGACGGCTATCAGGACCATCACGCGATACTCGATAATCGCATCGATTATCGCAGCTACCCCTGTTCTTTCGTCGACTGCCGGCCCATTTTCTAATGTGCGTTCGTCTTGCATTTTCAATCCTTTGTAGTACGAAACGGTCCGCCGAACTTCGGCCTGTCGGGCCGATATGCGTTCAGCCAATCAACTGATAATTTTGAGCCCCTCCATGATGATCTTCGGGCCTCTTATGACGTCATAGTCGTCGCTTCTCAATCGCCGCATGCGAGAGCCGACCCACGTCGATGAATTGACCCTGATCGACCCCGTCACAACATTCCCGTCCAGCTTGAGTCCCGATATGTTCAGCGGCGCCACCGCCGACAGTTCGTCACGATGCCCCGAAATTTCGATGTTGATCAGCTTGGCCCGCGGGCCGACAAGCGCCTGCAAGTAGATCAGAATGCCGGTGCGGCAATGTCTGGTCACAGGGTTAACAACACGGATGTTGTCCAGTACGTCGAGATTGCTGTTCGGCTCGATGTCGAGACCCGCCGACGGCAACGTGCCGCCTATCCTCTGCCAGACCGGTCGTTCGATCAGTATGTTCGAGCCGCTGACGATCGAGACGCCCTGCCTGCGGCAGTCCGAGGCGAGATGATCAAGGACAGTGATATGACTCGAGGTCTGACCTTTTCGTTGGTAGCTGTTGGCGATATAAATTCCATCTCCCCAGCACCCAACGGTAACGGGTGAAATCAGGTTCACGTTCGAACTTCCGGCGACTGAAATTCCCATGCCGTAGCCGTCGCGGTCCGCTTCATCGCCCGCTTTGTTCAGATCTTTCTTCCCGTCCAGGACCGCGCCCTCGACGACGACGCCCTGAACGTCCCATATACGTAACATCTGATAAGTTGCCTGCTCGTGCGGCAGCAGCGCCAGGGAAGCACCCGGCTCAAACCGCAGTCGGCTCCCACTACGCAATTGAAGGCCGCTTGCATCGATCCGGCTCGCCCCCGTCAATAGCAAAGTCTTGCCTACGGATTGGTCGATTGCCCTCTGCAGGTTCGTCCTGTCATTCGACTGGCCATCACCCTTCACACCAAACGCCTTGTCGACTACCGTCGGCGTCGAGGCTTGGCCTACGGCTGCTGCGAGTCGAGGCAAACCTGCCCCATTAACAAGAGCAACAGATGCTGCCTTGAGCAGGCCACGCCGCACGCCACAAATGGATGAAGCCCCGCCGTCTGATTTACGAGCAGACGCCGGCCGCAGTTCTCCTGCGGTGTCGTCGGAACGGCACGGCTGTAGCGAGTTATTGGAGTGCACGTCTTGCTTCCCCCGAGCAGAACTCAATCCCCCGACGAGACTGAGTTGAGGCCGTACAACGCCGGCCAGCCCATACAACTGCAACCAGCAAAGACTGAGTCGTCGCTGGCGTACACGTACTCTAGCCGATAGAGAAACAGAAATTCTGTCGGCAACCGCGATTTCATTCATTTGTGTTGGGTACCTCACATATGAAACGGTGGCGTAGCCCCGTTTGCGTATAATCGATCGCACTCCAATGCGATCGCCCGAGTTCGATTTTCTTGGCCGAATCGTTGTGTTTGTTTCCGCATACTTGCCCATTTGAAGAGGGAGCTTTTCCGCCTATCATCAAGCTTCACGAAGCGCCATTCTTCGGCTGTAGTGCGAACGAGAAATGGTCTCGATAGACAACGATATAGTCACCATTTCGTAACGTTTTTTTGATGGTGACTCGGTCATGTAGAAGTTCGAACCAAACAGATTTCCCAGGCGAACGTCATGCTCAACCTAATCTTAAGTTTTGTGAGTTGTTTCCTGATCACCTGGTTGATTGTTCGATACGGCTCGCAAGTCTGTCGCCTTTCTCTGGACTGGGATATTCATTCTGTTCAAAAGAATCATTCCCGGCCCATCCCGCGCATAGGCGGACTGGCAATCGTTCTCGCAACAGGTATCACTTGCATGATCGGTGCAGTCTTCGGGGGCAACCCCAGGGCGGAAACAATGCTGCTGTTGTCGGCCAGCGCGCTTCCGTTTGCCAGCGGTCTGCTTGAGGATTTGACCAAGCGCATTTCGCCCCGCGCGAGACTACTCAGTGCTCTCGTGGGTGCCCTTGCCGGTACGTGGTTGCTAAACGCAGTGATCATCAGGGTTGATCTTCCGCTGATCGATAAAGCGCTGCTTTTCTCGCCGTTCGCCGTGGCGTTCACGTGCATATTCGTCGCTGGCCTCTCAAACGCTGTGAACATCATTGATGGAATGAACGGCCTGTCGTCTGGTGCTTCGATTCTGATATTCGCATCAATCGGTTACGTTGCGCACGACGCGGGCGACTGGTTTGTGATGAGCGTTGCTCTGACGATGATCGGCGCAATCCTGGGTTTTGTCGTATGGAACTACCCGATCGCATCGGTATTCATTGGGGACGGCGGGGCCTACTTCGTCGGCTTTGTGATGGCCGAACTGCTCGTCTCGCTCGTGGTGAGGCATCCAGACGTGTGTGCCTGGTATGCCGCTAGCGTCGCTGTTTATCCGCTCTTCGAAACCGTATTCTCCATTTATCGACGCCGGTTTCTCAAAGGCTGCGCTGTATCGCAACCAGATGATTTGCATCTGCATACCCTCATCTATAAGCGCGTTACGCGCCACAGCTGGATCGCTGCAAATTCCCGCGAGCGCGCCAACGCACGCACTTCTGTTTATCTGTGGCTGCTGTCGATGATTTCGATCACCCCCGCGACTTTCTTCTACAAGAGCCCGGCGGTGCTTTTTCTCGCGATGATCGGTTTCATCGCCGCCTATCTTTTCTTGTACCGCCGTATTGTCCTGTTCAAGACTCCTCGCTGGATCTTCCCTCATCAGAAGCATCCGGTCGAATCTTCTACAGCTGGAGAAACGAACAATCGCTAGAGCCTGTGTCGCCACGAGCGTCGCATCCAGCTATCAGAATGCACGAGCCGCCTTCCGCAATAGAACGGAATAAACCATACGACTGCATTTGCATGTCGGGCGGCATTTGAGCTGATTCACGCGTTCCAGTGAGTTTCCGGCCACTATTTCTGTTTACTCATTAAACACCCGATAAGTGCCAGGTTTACTGCATACGCGATTCGGGTGTATCGCGATTAAGGATGCGGAATGACGCCGTTGTATAACCGCCTGATACGCGTAGCATCGTTAATCGCCCGGCCTGAGTTTAATATTCAAACCGGGCTCAAATGCCGTTTCTAAGTCACGTGTGTCAGCTCATTTAAACGAGCAAGCAAGATCAATGCAGACCAGTATTTCCAGACGATGGCGGAATAAGGAGAGAAGACGATGGCATTAGCTACGGACGCCATATCGTTTGAGGTCGTGCGAGATATCGAGCGTTTCCGCACGCTTCAACCTGAATGGAACGAGTTGTGGCATGCAGCCGATGGAGGCTTCGCCGAGCATTTCGGCTTTTGCCACGCCAGCCTGATGGCGGAAGACCCTGGCTCTCCGCGCAAGCTGCACTGTCTCGTCGGTCGGCACACTGGTCGCATCGTGGTCATCTGGCCGCTGCTCGCGTACCGGTACAAATTGTGGCGATATCTCACGCCCCTTGCACCAGAAAACCGTTCGCCCACCAACATGCTCTTGGCACCCGAATGCAATAACGAAGCGGTCGTGAATTCCGCATTGAACGCGGCAATCAAGTCCGCGCGTGCCGACGTGATCGAGCTGTGGCGTGTGCCGTCTGACTCGCTGCTTTGTCAATGCCTGAAGCGCCATGCAATGACGCGCCGCGAGACGCACGAGCGCACTTACTTCGCGACCTTGCGAGGCGAGACCGACTGGGATTCATTCTGCCGCTCCCGCCCTGGACGAGACAAAAATCCGGACTACGCAAAGCGCAAGCTTGCAAAGCACCTCGAGTACGACATCGAATTGCTTGACCGAAACGATGAGCGCGCCGCATCGATCGTCGACTGGCTTGTTTTGAACAAACGCAAATGGGCACAAGATAAGGACATCGACAGCCGATGGGTGTCTGGCGAATCCAGCGGCAAATTCTGGCGCGACTTGATGATGAACGAAACGTACGAGCCCGGTATGTTCCGGCTTTTCGCGCTCTTGCATCAGGGAACCCCACTCGCCGCGCTGATTGTCGGCGTCGGCCATCGACGTCTGTTCTTCCTGACCGTCACGTATGACCTCACACATGCGAAATTCTCGCCGGGTACCGTCATTCTGGACGAGTGCGTCAAATGGGCCTTCGATCGTGGGTTCGATGCGGACTTCACGCCTGGTAACGAGCCATACAAAGTGTCGTGGAGTGGCAAGAAGTCGTATCAGACCTCTTCAATTCTCGTGATGGCGAGCGCATGGGGATCGCTGGGCTATTCGGCAATGACGTTTGCCCGGCAACTCAAGTCTAGGCTGACGGGCATGGCGAGTCGGGGTTTACCAGCCCCGAAGGGCGCCGGGGACGTGCCGCAGTGACGGCTCGTGGAGATTCAAGCTCAACCCGTCCGCTAACCTCTACGATACGAGCCGCGTCGGCAATCGAGTTGGATCGTATAGGAACGTTGTTTCCGTCCTAACTGCGGCCGCCGTTCCTTTAGTGTCGCCTAAGTGACATGGTTGCTGATTTTCGCGGCCCAAACCAGCTTTACCGCTGGCGCATGCCTGTCCAACGGCTCGCACAAACATCGCTCACTATTACCGCCTACTCCACCGTCACCGATTTCGCCAGGTTTCTCGGTTTGTCGACGTCGGTCCCGCGCGCGCAGGCCGTGTGATAGGCCAACAACTGCAACGGTACAACGTGCAGAATCGGTGACAGTGCTCCGTAGTGCTCCGGCATGCGTATGACGTGGATTCCGCCCTCGCTTCGAATGTGCGTATCGACGTCCGCAAATACGAAAAGCTCACCGCCCCGTGCCCGTACCTCCTGCATGTTTGATTTGAGCTTGTTCAGTAACGCGTCGTTGGGCGCGACGGTGACGACAGGCATCGCTTCCGTGACAAGTGCGAGCGGCCCGTGCTTCAGTTCGCCAGCCGGGTACGCTTCGGCATGAATGTACGATATCTCTTTCAGTTTTAATGCGCCTTCAAGTGCAATCGGATAGTGGAGGCCGCGCCCCAGGAAGAGCGCATTATCCTTGCGCATGATGACCTCCGACCAGGCGATGATCTGAGGTTCGAGAGCCAGTACGCTATTCAGCGCTGCGGGAAGATGACGCAGCTGAGCCACGTATGCGCTTTCCTGTTCCGCATCGACATGGCCGCGCATCCGGCCTAGCGTCGCTGCAAGCAGGAAAAGCGCTACCAGTTGCGTCGTAAACGCCTTGGTTGATGCCACTCCGACTTCTACGCCCGCGCGGGTCAAAAAAGCGGACTCCGTCTGGCGCACCATCGCGCTCGTCGCCATGTTGCAGATAGCGAGGGTGTGCCTGTGACCGAGTGATTGGGCGTGTCTAAGTGCGGCAAGCGTATCTGCGGTTTCACCCGATTGAGAAATCACCACGACCAGTGCTCTCGGGTTCGCTACCGAGTCACGGTAACGATACTCGCTCGCGATTTCCACCTGCGTCGGGATCTTGGCGATTGATTCGAACCAGTATTTCGATGTCAGTCCTGAATGGTAACTTGTGCCGCACGCGAGAATCAAAAGGCTGTCTATCCCTGGAAACACCTCACCTGCGATTGCGCCGAAAACATCTGGGGTCAACGCGTCGGCCTGTGGGACAGTGTCCGTGATCGCGCGCGGTTGCTCGAAGATTTCTTTCTGCATAAAGTGACGGTATGGGCCGAGTTCCGCCACGCCGCCATACGCGGCCACAACACGCACCGTGCGCTCTACGATCCCGCCTTCGCGGTCGGCGATCTTGATCTCATTGGGCGCGAGTTCCACCACGTCGCCCTCCTCAAGATACACGAACCGTTCAGTCGAACCCGCGAGCGCCAAAGTGTCCGAAGCAAGGAAGTTCTTTCCGTCGCCGACGCCCACGACAAGTGGCGATCCTTGCCGCGCGCCAACGACAATGTGAGGCTGTTCCTTGTGCATCACTGCGATTGCATACGCCCCGTTCAATTGCTTGACCGCGCTGCATACGCACTCGAACAGATCGCCGTTGTACATGCTATGTAGCAAATGAGCGATGACTTCAGTGTCGGTCTGAGAAACGAAATCGTAGCCCTTCGCGCGTAACATCTCACGTAGCTCTTCGTAATTCTCGATGATCCCGTTATGCACGACTGCAATGGCATTGCACGAGAATATCGGGTGCGCGTTGTCCGTCACCGGTGCACCATGTGTAGCCCATCGCGTATGCGCAATGCCCGTCCCGCCTTCGAGGCGAACTTCACGAACCTGGTCACGCAGATCGGACACGCGTGCGATGCTGCGCGCCCGGCGCGGCGAGTCGTCCGATAGCACAGCTACGCCACACGAGTCGTAGCCACGATATTCAAGTCGGCGCAGCCCTTCGACGAGCACCGGGACGATGTCTTCGCGCGCAACCGCGCCGACAATTCCACACATGATGTCCCCCTTTCCTATCCGCTCAGATCTCCACCCGATGCCTCAGGGACGAGATCATTGGCTCGTCTATAAGCTGGCTTACCAGGTCGCCAAGGCCGACTGGCGTGTAGCAGTGACGCTTCAATCGTATCGCCGCCAGGCGAACGACTTGTGCCTTCATAGTAATGCGTTGCCGGTGTTTCCGAGGACCTCAATGTACTTACGTCTGTGACCTTTCGAACATAGCCCAAACAACCCATGGATCACCGATCAACGTACCGCCACTCCTACGAAGAAAACCACAAGTTGCTCCGGGACAACGCGGGTTTCGCAAACGGCGGTCTGCAATCCGGTACTACGCAATGCGCCTCTCTATCGCGCTGAGGGACATGTCAATGACGCGGGTTTCAGGGCCCGGGGAGGCTCGCTGCAGGGCACGCACCGCCGCGCGTGCTACTATGGCTCATCCGCCTGCCACGCTGCAGGTGCGGATGGTCCATGACTGTGCGCTTGGTCGCCGAAACGAGGCTGGCCGTCATTCAGGTGTAGCACCTATGAACGTAATATTGATCATCGGCACGGTCGGCGTGCTAGGTGTACTTGCCCTATCTATTGTTGCGATTCTGGATGTCCTGGCCGGCGACGGTCGCCGGTCCCGTGCTCGACAGCGACGTGGACACCGTACAGAACGGGAGCGCGAGAATAGACCGGTCAGCCATGTCAGCAATCGCACCACCGATTGACGACGACGCTCGTCGATCTGGCTACCCTTCGTAGCAGGCCGCCGCGTTGCTGCTCCTCCAGCTAGATGGTTCTATCGCCCCTATGGCGAACCGTTGCCCGCGTTTAATTCAAAGCGGTAGTCCGTGGCGCGGGAATGTCTGTCGCGGATGAACAAGCTCGGTGGGCCGTCGCCGTGCGCGCCGAACACTGGCGCGGTCGTGTCGCTTGAGCTCCACGTCTTAAGCGACCTGAGAAACGGCTCTCCGAAGTGTTGCCCGTATCTCCCCACACCTGTTACCCATGTCTGCGGTCCATACAACTGCTGCAGATAGGTGGCCTAGCCAACAGATCGAAAAATCGCGATGTCAGACACTTGTGCCCCGAGGTACAAGGCCTCGCAGCATCTCTTTCGTGGTTCGGGGGACGAAAAGATGGACAACGAGAGCAAACTGTCGCGTCGCGCGCATGCCGGTTGCGCAGATTCGAGCGGCAAGACAACGGATAGCAGACGTACGCACGCCACAGGCGAGCTTGCGTCCGGACTGTCCGAACGTTCGATCTTTCACGAACCATGGTGGCTCGAAGCGGCTACGAATGGCGCCTGGAAAGTCGCCGAAGTGAAGCACGGCAATACCGTTATCGGCGAGATGCCCTACACGTTGTCGAAAAAGGCGCTGTGGCAAATCTCCACATTGCCTCCACTGACGCGCACTCTCGGACCGGTCATCAGGCCACATCAAAGCGTTGCGGGCGAGCGGGAATGGAGTCAGCGTCTGAGCATCGCACGCGACCTCATAGCGCAACTTCCCAGATGCGCATGGTTTCATCAGCTAATGGATCCACGCGTTTCCGAGGCAGAAGCGCTGGCATTTCGCCTTGAGGGTTTCAGCGTAAATGTCGCTTTTACGCTTATTGCGGATGGCTGGACGGACGAGGCGACGGCATTTTCGGCATTGAAAGGCACCACTCGTACCGCAGTCCGCAGAGCGCAAGAGTGTCTTACTGTCAGATCGATTGATTCTGCGAAGGAATTTCTGGATTTCTACAACGCCAATCTCGCAGCACGCAAGCTCGAAAATGTCTACGGAGCGGCGACGATGGACCGCTTGCTCCATGAAGTGATGAAGCGTGAAGCGGGTACGCTGATCGGCGCTTTCGATGCCAAAGGCGCACTCGTTGCCGGTAGTGCAATGCTGTGGGATACCCGGGCCGCGTACTACTTCCTTACCGCCCGGCGTCCCGACGCTCACAGCGGCGCGGTCAGTCTCATGCTGTGGTCAGCGATGCGTATCGCGGGAGAGCGGGGCCTCATTTTCGATTTTGATGGTGTTTCAACACCCGGCATTCTCAAGTTTCTTGGTGGATTTGGCGGCCGCCTCGTGCGGCGCTTCGAAATCGAGCGGACGATGCCCGTCTATGCCGCCTTGCGCACGACCCTGCACCGCGCGCGGGCGATTACTACCTATGCTAGGCCGGCGCAGGCGACAGCCGGAGAACCCCAGCGCATTTGAGCACATGGACACACGAGAATGCTCGCCGTTTTATTCGTGCTGACAGGTTCCCGGGAACGCACATGACACGTCATCTCCGCTTCATCGTTCTATTTTTCGGGTTGGCCTTATCGTCTCTGGTCAGTGACGGTGCCTACATGCAGATGGTGGGTGTCGTTATCTTGTGCCTGTACTGCGTATCGTGCCCGGACCTTCGCCGGGGACTGCTCGAGCGCAACACGGTCTTGACGATAGTTGCCACGATGGTAACCATCACTGCCTTCTTCCTGTACTTCATCGCCTTTACTCCGCCCAACTGCGCGCCGCCATTGGTAAAGTCCGGCCTTAACAACTATATTTTTCTCGGCCTGGTTACGCTTTATGTAGCGTGCTTTTACACAATTATTAGAACAGAAGCCGAGAAAGCTATATCGGCACTCGCCACGTTGATTGTTTTGAATGATCTGATCCTGCTGTTACAGACGGTGGTTCTTATTGTCAGTAAAACATATATCGACCTTGTTGAACCCGTTACGGGCGAGATGTCGAGATACCACAACTATGAGAACCTCAATCCGGTGTTTGCCTTTCGGCCTACCGGTCTGTTTGTAGAACCCTCGACATTCAGCGCAGTGGTGGCTGTGATGACGATCGGCTATGTCCTCTTGAGCCGGGCCCAGAACCGCGAGCCTCACTTCCTGCCGGTGATTCTTTCCATCATCGCGATGCTCATCACACAGTCGACCGCTGCAACTATTCAGTGCGCAATACTGCTCGTTGCGTTCACCGCAAACAGAATGAAGTCGACGCGGGTCGTCATCGCCGTCCTGTTCGTCGTTGCACTGGTGACCATGCCGTCATTCCTCGAAGCGTATCTCAATAGCTTTACGACCAAAATGAATGAATCGTCAGAGCTACGCCTAGCCTTGGTCGATTATATATATTACGGCCGCAGCGGCTGGGACTGGCTGCTTGGTTATGGTCCGTTCGCTTTGGAGGATTCGCTTTACCGCTTGACAAGGACCGATGGAGCATTTCAGGTCGCTTCACTCAATGACGCAGGGTTAATGCAATATTTCGTGGTTCGCTTTGGAATGCTTGGCTTCCTTATTCCCCTTCTCTTCTTCATAAGGATAAGGAAAGATCTAAGCCATCTGCTGTTCCTAGCGGTATTGATGTCAGTCAAGCTTTCATATGCAGATCCGATCCTATACGTTGGGCTGCTGCCGCTGCTTTTGCACTCGCCCATGCGCATCGATTCCAAGAGCCGGAAGCCTGCATCTCAGCCCGTCAATTCTCTTGATGGCATCCAGTTGCGACATCGACCGTATCCACCGCAGCAGAGCTGAGAATCGTCACGCCCGCAATAGAGAAAGGCGAAAATGGGCACGCCATAATCGCTTGAACGGAGCGATTCCGGGAGGTTTATATGAAGTTTAGAAGCGATATTAACGGTGTCCGTGCCATCGCCGTACTGATCGTTGTGTTTTATCACTTCTCGGTGCCTCACTTCGCTGGCGGCTTTGTTGGCGTTGACGTGTTTTTCGTCATATCCGGCTTCCTGATGACCGACATCATTTTCAGGGGCATCAACAAAGGATCTTTTTCGACGCTGACGTTCTACAAGTACCGTGCACGTCGAATCATCCCCGCACTTGCGGTACTTTGTTTCGCATTGCTCGTCTTTGGATGGATCATTCTCCTGCCCTCAGAGTTTCGTGCCCTTGGTAAAGAAACGGCAGCGAGTATCGGATTCTTTTCCAATATCGCGTTCTGGCGCGAAGCTGGCTATTTCGACGTTCGCTCGCTCGATAAGTGGTTGTTGCACACCTGGTCGCTGTCAGTGGAATGGCAGTTTTACATGCTGTATCCACTCGTGCTCGTCCTGTTGACAAAATGGCTGCCAGTCTTGCGGGTACGTAGGTGGATCATCGCTGGAACGGTTATCTCCTTCGCCATCTGCGTCTATCTTTCTGCACCAACGAAGTGGCCCACCGCGGCCTTTTACCTGTTGCCCACGCGTGCATGGGAAATGCTCGCGGGGGCTCTGGTCTACTTGTACCCGATACACGTATCCGCACGCGCCCGCGTTGCTCTGGAGCGGACTGGTCTTTTGCTCATCGCCTTTGCGACAGTGACCTTCAACGCGCGTATGAGCTGGCCCGGATGGTCGGCGGTAGTACCTGTTCTGGGCACCGCGCTGATCGTCGCAGCTGCGCGGGACGATTCCAGCGTGACCGGTTCCCGGTTCGCACAATTCATCGGCAAGATATCGTATTCGGTGTATCTGTGGCATTGGCCGATAGTTGTCTGGATTAGCTACTTCGACAGGTCTGCAAATCCAATATGGGTGGCGAGCGGCATCGTCGCCTCGATGATGCTCGGCTATCTCTCGTGGAAGTTCGTCGAAATGCGTACGCATGGGACGACTTCAGTCCGCAATCTATCGATGCGCTTTGTTCCACTTCGCGTGACACTTGCATTTGCACTGGCGACATTTGTCGGTGGCGGAGTGGTCTACTACCGGCAGGGCATGCCCGACCGCTTCGATCATTCGGTCTACGTCGCCGACCGCGAGACATATGACACCAATCCGGATCGCAGCGTCTGCCACATGCTGCTGGATCCATGCGACGTGTACAAAACGCAAGTGAAAAGCCGTGCCGTAGTCATCGGTGACAGCCACGCGGAAGCGCTCGCCGAAGCAGTCAACGCAGCGGTGCCGAACGGCAAGCGCGGCGATGTCATTCTGATCGCGGTCCAGGGGTGTCCAACCATTGAAGGCGTGCGCCGTGACGACGGCGCCTGTCTGGAAGCCAACCAGAAGTACCTTGGTTTGCTTGAGAAGACTTCTCCGAAGATGCCGCCCGTTGTTATTGTGAATCACTGGTCTGAATATACGTCGGGTAATAGCAGGAACAAGCTGTCTTTCGTGGATGCCGGTCATCCCAACGGCAAAGCCACTGCGTTCTCGATGGATCAGTACAAAAAGCACTTTCTCCAGACGATGTGCGACCTTGCGAAAGTTAGACCAGTCTATCTTGTCCAACCCGTTCCCGAATTCGATGTGAACCTTCCCACCGCCCTTGCACGTGAAAAGATTGCAAACCCGGCCGCCCCGGACGTGACCCTGGATGTCGCCGAGTACTACAAGCGCAACGATCGTGTGCTCGATCTAATGCGTGAAGCCCGCGACCAGTGCGGTGTGCAGCTGCTCGATCCAACCCCCTACCTCTGTCCTAATGGAAAGTGTCTTGGCTCGTACCGCGGCAGACCGCTCTATTCAGACATGCATCACATGAGCGAATACGGGAATAGATTCCTTGTGCCAATGTTCAAGACGATATTCTAGTTGTCATAGTAAATCGTGCATCCTTTATGTGAGGTAACGAACATAAGTTGGAGAAATCGCGACGACAAGAAGCATTTCTTTTTACCTTCTCGCGTAAAGTACCCGGGGATAGACAGGTGTACGTCGCTCGGACGCATCAGCGCAGCCTATCTTTGAGTCACGGTTGCTGGCAGCGAGTCCAATCGTAGTTTCAGTTCGGATGGGGTAAGAAAATGAACAACTATGAGTTCTGTGTTCAGTGGATTCTCGATCAACGACGCGGAAATAATGTCCGCGTTCTCGATTATGGTTGTGGTGCCGGGCGAATTGTCAAAGACTTGCGACTGCAAGGTGTCGAAGCATTCGGGTGCGATGTATTTTACGAAGGCGCAGCTTACTCTTCATTAACTGACCTTACATCGACCGATGGCATCATTGTAAAAATGGAAGGCGGAGCCATCCCATTTGAATCCGCTTCGTTTGACTTTGTCATAAACAATCAGGTTATGGAGCATGTTGATAACCTCGACAATGTCCTGGCTGAAGTACGGCGGGTTCTAAAGCCAGGCGGCAAGGTTATCAGTCTCTTTCCCGATAAGGGAGTATGGCGTGAGGGACACTGTGGAGTCCCTTTTCTTCATTGGTTTCCGAAAGGCAGCCGCCCAAGAATCTACTATGCAGCGGCGTGCAGGGCCTTCGGTCTCGGCTATCACAAGCAGGACAAAAACGTGATTGGATGGAGCCAGGAGTTTTGCGAATGGCTTGATAAGTGGACTTACTACAGACCACGCCGAGAGATTGACGCGACTTACGATAAATACTTCTGTGACGTTGTGCACATCGAAGATTATTGGCTGAAACTACGACTTGGAGAGCGGAAAAAAGCTGCCACTTATTTGCCCGCATTTGCACAACAGCTTGTTGTGAGAAAGCTGGCCGGCATGATTTTCGTCGCTCGCAAGCCGCTCTGACGGTACTTTTTCCAATTTGAGAAATGGCTTCGAACGGCGCTGCGCTCTGACGAGCAAGTCGCGGGGTGAATGAGGGTCTTTTTTCCGATGGCGCAGACGACGGTGAGCGCCGTCGATCATCCCCGACTTGCTGGTCGGTCGACTCTTGCTGCACGCATAGTCTCACGTGGCAGCGGTTTCCCACAACCACTATGACTACGGAGATCGGCGCTCTAACGATTGCGATCGAGCTCTCGTGGCTGCTCATTGTCCATTCGTTGATCACCAGGTGGCGTCCGTCGGCTAACGTGACGACCTGCTCTTCCCCGAGTGTTAGCTTCGGTCCGGCGTCTGCACAGATACACTCAACCTCGCTCAAGCTCCACATTCCGTGGTCCCGTGCGCACGCAAAGCGATTCTCGCGCACATCGCATCCCGCGTGGGTGCCGTCCTGCGTTCTCTCAATGAACAGTTATCTAAACTATTTCTTTGCTAGTTTTTGCTCGCGTTGAATCGCCACCTTGACTCATTGTTGCGTCGCAATTGGGCCGCATACTTAGTCGGGCTATTTATGCCACATCGTGGATTCAACAATGCGACCAGTTACATTTCCTTCAGTAATCCTTCAAATGTGCGCGAACGCACCGCGCACGCGCAATTGGGGTTCCCTCCAGTTTCGGCACGTGCAATTATGAGCGTATATGTATCGTCATAAGTTGGGTAAAAGCAAATCAATCTGGCTCACTCGAGGCACAGATGAGGGACTCCGAATTGCAGTACGAAATCGTCACTGATGAACAGAAGCTACTTGCATTGAAAGGGGAATGGGACGATCTCTTGAAACGTGCGAATGGCTTTCACTATCAGTCCTTCGATTTTTGCTGGATCGCATGGCAACAAGTGGCTCGACCCAAAGGGCGTTCCTTGCGATGCATCGTATTGCGTGACAAAGGCAAGCTCGTATTGGTCTGGCCGCTGGTCGCTCATAAGCGATTTCTATGGACCTGTTTGTGTCCGCTGTGTCCGGAAGCTGCCGACTATTCAGATTTGCTTGTCGATCCTTGGGCACGGAGCGCCGAGTGTGTCGAGGGCGCCTGGCGCGTTGCAATGCGAGAGTGCGGCGCCGACTTTCTACACCTTCCGTTTCTGCACGAGCGCACGCACCTCTACCGCATAGCCTCGAAGGCCGGCCCGCTGGTTATCCAGAGACGCAGCGACTCTTACGTAGCTAAACTCAGTGAGGAATGCGCAGGTCGTGATTGGGCATCGTTCAGCGATTCACTAGGGCCACCGCACGGACGAAAGCCCGGTTCCATTGCGCGCCGTCTGTCTAAGAAAGGGCACCTCGAATGGAAGTTCATCGATCCGTGCGACAAGTCAGCAGTGGCGTATGCCGTCGATCTCATGTTCGAATGGAAGCGCCACTGGAGTGATCGTGTCGGCAAGCGCGGGCCCTGGCTCGATTCGGTTCACTACCGCAACTTCCTCGTGGAGTGGATATCGTCGCAGTCGCCTTCGTCGCGCGCGCATCTGCTCATGATTGCACTCGACGGTGTTCCGATTGTGTCGCTGGTCTTTTGCGTCAGCAATAACCGCGTGAGCACGGTGATCGGAAGTTTTAACGAGGCATATGCGAAGAGCTCTCCCGGACTACTTGCTTTCGAATATGTGGTGAAGTGGGCGTTTGACCGCCAGTACGATGTCGACTTCGGATCAGGCGCGGAGCGATACAAACAGTTCTGGGCGCGCGGCAACGTGACAAACGTATGGACACTGCGGACCGTCGCTTCATGGTGGGGACGTATCGGAATGATTGTGCAACGACTGCCGTTCGAGGTGAAGCGCACTGCGCGAGAAGGTGCTTTTGCGGCCCCATCATCAACAGCCGGCGCGCGTTACGCAAGTACCGGGAATTCACACGAAATATGACAGATTCGCGGCAAGATGCGCGGCAATAGAAAAAATTCATGCAGGCGCACGCGTAATCGCTATGCGGCGTGTGATTCCCTACGCGTCGACTACAAAGGGACGCAACGATTTCACTAGATTTCGTTCGCCGCGCCAGACCAATCCGCACATCTGACCCTCGCCGAAATTTATCTTCCGCGCACTGGGTTGTGGCACTTTAATTGAGTACCATTAGTCAGATAAATTGGCATTCTTCTTAACATTTCAATCGTTACAAAATATTTTCCGGTAAGGGAAAACCCACCCGGGGTAAACAGCGCCGCGAACTGAGGTGAACGCCCAAGGCTGCGGGCTCACTGCGCTTGGCGACTGCGCCTTTCGCTAGTCGCTTTCTAGTTACAATAAGTTACGATTTGGCGAGCGAATCACTTTGAAAGGTTTCGTTGGAGTAGGAAAATCCTTCTCGACAAATCGGCGTCACCCGACGGCATTTTCCAAATTTGCCGATAGAACCAACCACCGTGAGAGTCCATCCTTGTGATGGGCCGTTACAGATTGACGACGTTGAGTCTTGATATCTGCGGCGGTAGCGCTTTTCCTTTTCCCCCATACGTCCGCCTTTGGCGGTCATCCGGTGAGGAGTGGATATCGCGTCCATACGGCTCTCACTCGCTCGCTTATCGCGAGCTTCGCCCTCGATCGTCGCGTTGACGGTCGACCGCCTTTTGACCCACGAACGTTTGTTCGTACAAACGCGCCCGCAAGGGCAAGGCCAATGAATCTTTTCCTCAAGAGAAGTACCAACACTCCTCCCTCCAGCTACCCAGTCCTTACACGTCGCGCGATATTGACCGGTGCGGCGCTCATTGCCGGTTCGCTCGTGCTTTCCGCCTGCGGCGGCGATAATCCATCGGTTGCGCCCCCTTCCGCAGACACTCAGTCCAAGGCTTCCCCGACAAGCGCGCCGTCCACCGACGTCAACGCGAACGGCCAGCCGCCGGCGTAGCCAGCTCATAGGCGGCTTTTCGCCAGAGGCGCGTGAGACGAGCCGTCGACGCGCGGTGAAGGTCGCCCGATACGTGTAGCAGCTCGAACCCATTGGGAGAGCTTCACGATCTCCCTCTGATCCTGGTAGTGCAATCCACAGGCTTTCGTCGCTAAACAGCACTTTGCTGCGCGGAGCATTTAACGCGCCACATTACGTACTACTAATCGCGTCGAATGTGGTTGATTGTCACAGCCCAGCTCATCTAGCGAGCTGCTTGCCGATTTCATATTCACATTTTGACCAAATCAATGAGACACATTAAGTACTTCTTATTAGTTCTGTTTTCACTGACCTTCTTTTCCGCAGCGCATGCAGCGGGCAATCCGGCTTCGGTTACCGTCAACGGCGTCACATGGACGAAGTGTGCCGACGAGCACGGCACCTGCAGTTTCTCCGGCACGCAGAGCGTGCTCTATGGTGCATGGCCTCCGAACTCGCCATCGGCCATGTACGCAGTGAATGGCCCCTACAGCAGCAGCGTGCCGTGTAGCAACAGCGCGATGGCTGATCCCGCTACTGGTTACATCAAGGCGTGCTATGTGAAGTCCACCACGACCACGTCGTCGGCTACCCAATACACGCCGCCGGCACTGGTGAATCCGGTGAACCCGATCACCTATGGCGCAAAGTGCAATGGCTCGACCGATGATACGGCTGCGTTCCAGAAGGCGATCAATGCGGGCGACGTGCTGGTTCCTGCCGGCACCTGCGTGATCAATGGCACGCTCAATGTGCGGGTGAGCAACCGCCACATCCAGTGCCAGGGCACCATCCTGAAGCGGACCACGGGTTACAACATGCAGATGTTCGTGATCGGCGACTACAAGAACGCCTATACGAATGACAGTATCGTTGAGTGCAATTTCGTGGGCGCAAACACCGCGGCCCCGCAGTACTACAACAATGACAACCGTCACTGGGATATTCCGGTCGAAACGACCGGTCCGGTAAGCAACTTCTTCCTGGCAGGCAACAGCTTCAAGCAGTTCTTCGGCCAGTCGATGTTCCAGACCTACGGCGCGCCCAATGGCGGCAGTGGCGACAAGATCATCTACAACACGTTTGCAAGCTGCGGCTACTATGGTCCGGTGTTCGTTGCTCACACCAATGGCTACATCGGCCATAACACGGTGACCGACTGCGCGGTGGGTATCGAGAACGACAACACGACCCAGGCGACCGGCCACAACGTGATCGAGTACAACACGATCAAGGCTGTGTACGGCTATGGCGCACCTGACATGACTTCGTCGGTGATGCTCACGGGCGGCGTGGCGGCGAGCGCCGACTACTCGACCAACATCGTGCGTAACAACACGGTGTCGGGCACGAGCAATGCGCAGGGTTTCCGTGGCGCCAATATCCCCAGCCGTACCATCATCGGCAAGAACTGGGGCATCAAGGCGGCGCAGTATTCGAACAACACCTGCGTGACCGGTTGCTCGGTGACGCCGTAATCAGGCGAGTTCTTCCGTGCGATATGGGCGAGTTATTGCACGGAGATCACATAGCGCCCGGAGCGGCTTTGCCGTGGCCATCGCTTCCCCGGCTGGGCAATACGTTTTGAGGTGCTTCGGCAGCCCCGGCTCCAACCGGGGATTGCCACGATTTGCTGATGCGTAGCAACGATTCGAAAATGGCAGAGGATATTTCCTCTGCCATTTTTTTTGTGACACAACCGACTGCTTACGGCCCCCGCTCTTCCAGACTTTCTTTAAGGGACGAGACTGGGTGCCATATCGCGAATCCGCGTCACATGACGGGACCACCTGGTCGAACGGCCCCGGCCGTCTCTCAAACTGCGGGCGAGACGGCTTATATCGCGAAGTTTCTATATCCGATGGACTGCGCAATCCCACGCGTCAAGGAATGGTAAGTGTTCACGAGAAATTGACTTGAAATCTGGTGCCGTATCCGCCGAGCAGCTCAGCGAGTTCAGAGTCGATGGTTTCCCTGGTCCACGTGACGAAGCGTCGCCAGTGGTATTTGAAGTGCTTCCAGACGATCTCGATCAGATTCAGCTCGGGGCTGTACGGCGGCAGATAGAACAGGAGTGCCTTGTGTTCCAGAAACCAGCGGTCCAGTGTGTTCTGATCAATGCTGTGATGGATGCTCGCGTTGTCGAGCACGATCACCGTCGGACAGCCATCGCCCTTGCGGATCAGCGAGTCGAGAAAATCGACGACATCAGGGCCTTTCACCGTTCTGGCGCTCGCGGCGTAGATGAAGCTGTTCTTACCGAAGTCAAGCGCGCCCACGACGCTGCGTTTGCAATGGCTGTTGGGCTCGATACTGTGGGGCAAGCCCCGTGGTGACCAGCTTCGCTGAACGGGCGGCGCCGCACGGAAGCCTGCCTCGTCGAAATAGAACAGGCGGCACTGACCGTCGCGCGCGGCACATTGCAGCTTGCCGAGCGTATCCGCTTTCAACTGGAACTCCTCTTCGTTGCGCTTTTTTTGAGCGCGTAGCGATTGCGTTTGAACGAGAAGCCTTCGCGCTTGAGTGCCTCACCGAGCGTTTCGATCCGGCATGGCAGCGGTTCTCCGAGAATGGCCTGCACGCGTTGTCCAATCTGCGCAAGGGTCAACGACTCAGCTCGCGCCACCTCAAGGGCCGTGCTGATCATTGCGTCAGACAACGCAGGCGGACGGCCACCGTTATGGCCACACATCAGGCCGCACACACCGCTGTCGCGCCATGCGTGCGACCAGTTGTAGATACTCTGTCCGCTCACACCAAGCTGCTCGGCAATGACCTTGGGCTTGATCCTGCGCCCGAGCATCAGCAGGCCCGCCGCCCGCGTGCGCGTGTCACGATACCGGTGATTGATCGAAAGCTGCTGCAACGTTATTTCCTCGGCTTCGTTCAGCTCTACCTCACACTTCATCCGCTACCCCGGCATCAAGAAGGCGCCAGGTTAGCGAAATTCAAACAGATTTACCAGGTCCACTTATGTCATAACGTTCTGATTGGGCAGCCGCCGATGCCGCTGCAGCACCAGATGGAGCGCCTAATCTCACTGTGTCATAAAAAGGTGTTTGCAGCAAAGTGATACCTGGTAGTATTGAATAATACATACTTCGAGCGACCG
>NZ_JAWRXV010000008.1:0-286390 GCF_046534875.1 Paraburkholderia sp. SIMBA_054
ATCTTCCATTCGCTGTCCGCCCCCCATCTTTACACCAATCGGTTCGGGTGAGGCGACAACTAGCCTGACATGGAGGGCGGCAAAGAAAAGTAGGTGCCGCCCCGCACAGGGGCGACGCGTGAAGGGCAAACACCGTAACGCGGATGCCAGCTCAAAGGCAAACACACCGAACGGCGCCGCCTGAAGCACGAAGACAAAACGTCGCTGCCAGCAAAAAAGCCAAAACACCGACAGGCAACGCCCGCGCCGCGAAGGCTCAAACGCCATCAGAAAACCTGATCGCTTCGATCCAAATTACGCGTTTTTCTTACACCGGCGAATCCTGCATAGTAGACACACCACGATACACGCGAGGTAACGACTGCCATGAACATGCGAACCGACCCCGCATTGCTCGCCGATCCCCAACTGAGTTTTGCGACCGTCGCATCGGGCATCTGCATTCCCTATGTCGAACGGGGCGCGGGCGAGCCCGTCGTGTTCGTGCACGGCTCGCTCTGCGACTACCGCTATTGGGACGCGCAGATCGCGCCTTTGTCCGCGCAGTTTCGCTGTATCGCGCCGAGCCTCAGTCACTATTGGCCTGCCGCCGAAGCGTGCATCCAGAACGAGTTCGGCTGGCAGGAACACGTCGGCGAGTTGGCTGAGTTCATCGTTGCGATGGATCTCGCACCCGTCCATCTGGTGGGGCATTCGCGCGGCGGCTGCATCGCATTCCAGCTTGCGCGTGACTATCCGCGTCTCGTCAAAACCTTGACGCTCGCCGACCCGGGCGGCCCGTTGCAACTGGACGGCATGCGCGAAGCGTCGTTGCCCTCGGCGATGAATGCATTGCGCGCCAAGGTAGCCGGCATGATCGAGGAGGGCGTCGTGGAGCCCGGCCTCGAACTGTTCGTCGATTCCGTCAGTGCGCCGGGCGCATGGAGAAAGAGCACCGACGCGTTCCGTATGATGGCGATCGACAACGCCAGCACGCTGCCCAAGCAGTTTCTCGATCCGCTGCCCGCCTATTCGCGCGATACGGCGTCCCAGGTGACATGCCGGACACTGCTGATCGACGGCCAGAAGAGTCCGCGCATGTTCCGCAATAACGTCGAAAGCCTGGAAGGCTGGATCTATCTCGCGGAACGAGGCACGATAGCGGGCGCTTCGCACGGTATGAACGTCGCGAATCCAGCCGCGTTCAACAGAATGCTGAGTTCGTTCATCGACTACTGACGCGCACTAAAACCCGCTCAACCGAGCCGCAGAACCATCTCGACTTCGCGATCCGTGTCGTCGTCGATCGCTGCTTCGCACGGCTCGTCTTCCACGGCTTCAAAGCCCGTCGACCGGTACAGCGCGATCGCGCTGACGTTCTCCACGCCTGTATTGAGCGCGATCTGGGTCAGGCCCATCGCGCGCGCCTGATCGACGGCAGTCGCGATCAGTCGCCGCGCGATGCCGCTCCTTCGATGCGTGTGCACGACGAACAGCCCCCACAGAAAGCCCTTTTGCTGCGCGGGACGCAGCGGATAACGCCGCAATCCCGTAACGGCCACGAGCGTCTCGCCGGCGAAAGCGCCGAATACCACCTGATTCGCCGTCGCGCAGATGCGCGCCTCGATTTCATCGATCGTTCGTTTTTCTTCTTCCTCACGTGTCGACAAAAAAGTCTCCGGGGCTTCGTCGATCGCGCACAGACGCAGCGACGCGTAGGCGGCGGCGTCGCTGGCGCATAAGGGGCGGATGATCGGGCTGGCTGATTCCATCGCGCGATTTTAAGGTACGGGCGGTGGTGATGGCTTCACTGGCTCGAATCGTTGATTGAAATACGTCGTCGTACAACATTCATCTAAGAATACGTTTCTCAGTCGCCGCGGGCAAACAAAGTGAATGCGGAATGGCCCTTTCAGCGCAGCACTGCTCAACCCCGCAAAGGATCGCCAGGGTAAACGCCGGATTGCCAAAAATGGTGCAGCGCTTCAATCTGTCATCAGACAACCTATGAGGCGGAGAATGTGTTCCCACATTCGTTGCACTCGCCGGTTGCGCAATCTTGCCGGCTGAACGCTGGTGCGCAAGGAGGAGACATTACATGGCCAACGTTGTGCAAGGCGTGACCGCTGAGCGGCGAACCCGCATCCGCTACGGGATTGTCGCGATGCTGTTCTTCGTCACGGCCGTCAACTATGCAGACCGTGCAACGCTTTCGATGGCGGGCACGTCGATGTCGAAAGACCTCGGTCTGGATGCGGTGGCCATGGGCTTCATCTTCTCCGCGTTTGGCTGGTCGTATGTGATCGGCCAGTTGCCGGGCGGCTGGCTGCTCGACCGCTTCGGCTCGAAGCGAGTCTACGCGGCCAGCATTTTCATCTGGTCGCTGTTCACGGTCATGCAGGGCACGGTGACCTTTCTGAGCGTCTCGCTCGCCGTCACCACGCTGTTCGCGCTGCGCTTTCTGGTGGGCCTCGCCGAAGCGCCGTCATTTCCTGCCAATGGCCGCATCGTCGCTTCGTGGTTTCCCGCTGCGGAGCGCGGCACGGCATCGGCCATTTTCAATTCCGCGCAGTACTTCGCGACGGTGCTGTTCGCGCCGATCATGGGCTGGGTCACGCACCGTTTTGGCTGGCCGTATGTGTTCTATTTCATGGGGGCAGTGGGCATCGTCGTGAGCCTCGTCTGGATGAAAACGGTCTACAGCCCGAAGGACCATCCTCGCATCAGCCGCGCAGAACTCGACTATATCCAGGAAGGCGGCGCGCTCATCGACATGGACCGGCCGAAGAAGAGCCGGGCCGCGAATCAGGCCGCAACGCTCGCCGGTGCTCCGACGCAAAGCGCGAACGAAGCGCCGAAAGGGTCGTACGTCAAGCAACTGCTCAGCAACCGGATGCTGCTTGGCGTGTACATCAGCCAGTATTGCATTACCACGCTCACGTATTTCTTCCTGACGTGGTTCCCCGTCTATCTCGTCAAAGAGCGTGGCATGTCTATTCTCAATGCGGGCTTTGTCGCCGCATTGCCGGCCGTGTGCGGATTCGTCGGCGGCGTGCTCGGCGGCATCTTCTCCGACTTCCTGATCCGCAAGGGCTGCTCGCTGACCGTCGCGCGCAAGGTGCCGATCGTCGTGGGCATGTTGCTGTCGACCAGCATGATCGCTTGCAACTACGTGGATTCTTCGGCCGTCGTCGTTGCGATCATGGCGTTTGCGTTCTTCGGCAAGGGCCTGGGAGCGCTCGGCTGGGCGGTCGTTGCGGATACATCGCCGAAGCAGATCGCGGGTCTGAGCGGCGGCATGTTCAACATGTTCGGCAACGTCGCCGCCATCACGACGCCGATCATCATCGGCTATATCGTCAAGGCGACGGGGTCGTTTAGCGGCGCGCTGGTGTTCGTCGCCTGCAATGCGCTGGTTGCGATCGTCAGCTACCTGGTGATCGTTGGAGAAATCAAGCGCGTTGAATTGAAGTGAGTCCACATGGCCCGCTCTGCCCGATTGCCGTATCGAGCGTAGCGGGCTTTTTTACGCCGCCGCATTTCACCACACCGCCTGACTCGTAATCGCGAACTGTTGCAACTGCGCATCGACAGGCAGCGGTCCATTGCGCATCATCTTCTCGATGCTATCCACATGCGGCAGCCCAAGTCCTTCGAGCCACGACGAAAGCCCGAACTCGACGGGCGTATCGATCCGCACGAACATACCCGCGTGGAGCGCGAGCCAGTGACTGATCAGCGCCTTCGCGCGACTGGAATCCGGCGAGTCGGGTGCAACGACGGGACCGATCACATGCCCGTCGCCAAAACGCCTGAACAGTGCAAAGCCGATCAGTTCGCCATCGCGATCGAGCGCGATGCCGCTCGCGATATCGAGCAGTGCCGGCAGCAGATCGCGCCGGTCCAGTCCGCTTGCGCGCGAAGCGAGTTCGACGAGCCGCGGCGCGTCGTTGACGCCGAGCGGGCGCAGCCGCTCACCCGGTGGCAGCGAAACGAGCGGCGGCTGAAACGCCGCGCCCTGATGCTGGTTGATCGTGCCGATGCGCTGAAAGCCCAGTTTCTCGCATAGCGACAGGCCAGCCGGGCTCGCATGAATCAGCAGCGTGCGCGGGCCGAGTTCGTTCATCAACAGTTCGATCAGCTTGCGTCCAACGCCGCTTCGCTGCCGCTCAGGCGCGACGATCATCATGCCGAGCGTCGCAGCCTCGCCTCCGAAGCGCCACGCAAGCGCGGTGCCGATCACGCCGCTCGCGTCTTCGGCGACGAAGCCCTGGCCGATACGCGCCGCGAAGCGCCAGTCGTCGGGACGATGCCGCCATCGGACGGCGCTGGATAGCGCATGCGCTGCCGCGATGTCGTCGGAGGTGAAAGGGCGATAGTCGATCACATCGTTCCTGTTTGGGTCGGACACGCCGGCCTCCTCGTTCTGAAGACACATACCGTGACTCTCTCACTGTATTGCGCGCCTGACTAGGACGATCCTTTTGCCGCGCGCGTCGCAAACGCGCGGCAGATGATGCAACGCAAAACGCGGGGTTCAGGCGACGATAACGCGTCAATTGTGCTGTGGGCGCTTTTTTGTCGGTGCAATATGCCGCGTCCGTGAGCCTACGATTTCCAGCATCGAAGGCAATCTAGGACTCACGCAAATGGACCGTTTCGATCCCGCAACGATCGACGTGCGCAGCGGACATTTCATCGGCGGATCATATGTCGATGAACATGGCCCGCGAATCGACGTCGCACGCCCATCCGATGGCGTGGTCTACGCATCGGTGCCCATCGCCGACGCCGCCATGATCGACCGCGCCGTGCAGAACGCGTGGACGGCATGGTGCACGAGCGGCTGGGCGCGCATCGCGCCGCGCGAACGTGCGCGCGTGCTGCGGCGTTTCGCCGACCTCGTCGCCGCGGATGCAGAAACGCTCGCGCCGCTCGAAGCGCTCGGCTCGACGCGGCCCATTCGCGACGCGTTCAACTGGGACGTGCCGTTCACCGCGGAAGGCATCCGCTTCTACGCGGAGTTCGCCGACAAGATCGGCGGCGACGTTGTCGCGACTGATCACGATCATCTCGGCATGACGATCGCCGAACCGTACGGCGTGATCGCCGCCATCGCGCCGTGGAATTTCCCGCTCGTGATGGCATCGTGGAAGATCGCGCCCGCGCTCGCAGCGGGCAACGCGGTCGTGCTGAAACCCTCGGAGATGACGCCCTTTTCCGTGCTGCGGCTAGCCGAGCTGGCCATCGAAGCGGGCGTGCCGCCCGGCATCTTCAACATCGTGCAGGGCGACGGACGCACGACAGGCGACGCACTCGTGCGTCATCCGCGCATCGCGAAGGTGACGTTCACCGGTTCCACGCGCACGGGCGCGGCGATCATGGCCGCCTGCGCCGAAACGGGCACGAAGCCCGTCACGCTCGAACTGGGCGGCAAGAGTCCGCAGATCGTATTCGCCGACGCACCGCGTATCGACGATGTCGCGCGCCGCATCGCAGGCGCGATCACAACCAACGCGGGACAGGTATGCGTCGCGGGCTCGCGGCTGCTGGTCGAACGGTCGATCGCAGACGCACTGGCCGAGCGCATCCAGCGCATCTTCAGCGAACTGAAGGCAGGCGCGACATGGACGCCAGGTACAACGCTGCCGCCGATCATTTCCGAGCCGCAAGCGGCGCGCATCGAAGCCATCGTGGAGCGCAGCATTGCGAGCGGCGCGGCCTTGCGTTGCGGCGGCCAACGCGCGGACGCAGCCACGCCGGGAGCCTTCTACACGCCGACGCTGCTCACCAACGTCACGCCGCAAACGGACGCCGTGCGCGACGAGATCTTCGGTCCCGTGCTGACCTTACAAACCTTCGACAGCGAAGACGAAGCGCTCGAACTCGCCGCCCATCCCGACTACGGCCTCGCGGCGGGCGTGCATACAGCGGATCTGGGTCGCGCGCTACGGATGATGCGCGGCATCGAAGCCGGCACGGTATGGGTGAACCGTTACGGCCGTACCAGCGATTTCATGATCCCGACGGGCGGCTACAAGCGCTCGGGCCTGGGCAAGGATCTCGGGCGGCAGGCGTACGAAGCGAATCTGCGTTTCAAGAGCGTGCTGATCGACGTTCGCGCCTGACGAATCAGGGCAACTACCTACGACGCGATAACGCCAGAAAAGCCGCCGCATAGTCTGCTGCCGACGCCCCTCAAAACGCGTGGTTTGTATCGTCGGAGGCATTCGAATCAGCGACCACCGAAGTTTTTGCACTGTTTAAATTTTCCACAGGGATGCGTTTCCTGTTTTCGCCACTGAACTCCGTATGGGTTCACAACACGATAGGACTGACACCATGATCGATTTCGAGCCGAAGTACATCACGTTCGACTGCTACGGCACGCTGACGAAATTCCGCATGGCCGACATGGCTCGCGAGATGTACGCCGACCGCCTGCACGGCGCGGAACTGGAGCAATTCGTCGCGTTCTTCGCGGGTTATCGCCGCGATGAAGTGCTCGGCGCATGGAAGCCGTATCGCGACGTGATCGTCAACTCGGTGCGCCGCGCCTGCAAGCGCATGAACATCGAGTTCAATGAAGCGGAAGCTGAAAAGTTCTACCTCGCCGTGCCGACGTGGGGCCCGCACCCGGACGTGCCGGAAGGTCTGTCGCGTCTGGCGAAGAAGTACAAGCTCGTGATCCTGTCGAATGCTTCGAACGATCAGATCCAGAGCAACGTCGACAAGCTCGGCGCGCCGTTCCATCGCGTCTTCACCGCGCAGCAGGCGCAATCGTACAAGCCGCGCATGCAGGGCTTCGAATACATGTTCGACCAGTTGAACTGCAATCCGCAAGACGTGCTGCATGTGTCGTCGAGCCTGCGCTACGACCTGATGACGGCGCACGACATGGGCATCAAGCACAAGGCATTCGTCAAGCGCGGCCACGAGCCCAGCACGCCGTACTACGAGTACTACGAAGTCGACACGATCGGCGACCTCGCGGCGCAGCTCGGCCTCTGATCCACGCATCCGCGCAAAGGCACCCGATGAAACTCGACTCCTACTGGCTCGACACCGCGCCCGCCGGCATTCAGGTGAGCGAGGGGCCTGTCGAAGGCCATGTCGACGTCGCCGTGATCGGCGGCGGCTTCACCGGGTTGTCCGCTGCGTTGGCGCTCGGCAAGCGCGGCGCGTCGGTGGCGGTGCTCGACGCTGGGCGCATCGGCGGCGGCGCATCGGGACGCAACGGCGGCCAGTGCAACACGGGCGTCGCGCAGGACTATGCGGCGCTGCGCGCGCAGCTGGGTGTCGAGCGCGCGCAGGGTTGTTATCGCGCGTATGCGGCCGCCGTCGATACCGTCGAGCGCCTGATTCGCGACGAGCAGATCGATTGCGACTATCTCGCGTCGGGCAAGCTGAAGCTCGCCGCGAAGCCGCACCATCTCGAGCATCTCGAACAGACGGCTGAATTGATCCAGCGTGAAGTCGATCCCCACGTCGAGATCATCACGCGTGACGGGATTCGCAGCGAAGTCGATTCGGACAGTTTTTTCGGCGGCCTGCTGCAAAAGCGTGGCGGTCAGATGCATATGGGCAAGTTCGCCGCCGGGTTGGCGAACGCGGCAACACGGAATGGCGCGCGGCTATTCGAGCACGCAGCCGTGACGTCGATCGCGAAAGATCGCGGCGCGTATCGCATCGATTCGTCGCGCGGCACATTGCGCGCGCAGCAGGTGTTGATCGCGACGGGGCCTTCGCGGAATGGGCCGTTCGGCTGGTATCGGCGCAGGCTCGCGCCCGTCGGCTCGTTCATCGTCGTGACGGAGCCGCTGCCCGCGGAGCACCTTGCGCGCCTGCTGCCGCAGCGCCGCTCGTACACGACCAGCCGCCTGATGCACAACTACTTCCGCGTCACGCCCGATTCACGTTTGCTGTTCGGCGGACGCGCGCGCTTCACCGCTTCCGAGCAGCCGTCCGACGCAAAGAGCGGCCGCATCCTGCAAGCCAATCTCGCGGCGACGTTCCCGAGCCTCTCCAACGCGCGCATCGACTATTGCTGGGGCGGACTCGTCGATATCACGGCGGACCGTCTGCCGCGCGCCGGGCAGCACGACGGCCTGTACTTTTCGATGGGCTACAGCGGCCACGGCACGCAGATGTCGACGCACATGGGCCAGGTGATGGCCGAGGTGATCGGCGGCAATGCGGCGGCGAACCCGTGGCGCGATTTCGACTGGCCCGCGATTCCGGGACATACGGGCAAGCCGTGGTTCCTGCCGCTCGTCGGCGCGTACTACCAGATCAAAGACGTTTTCTATTGACGTTGCTTTCTGACGTCACGCACACAGACAGCCCGAAGCTGCCGATTGATTTCCCACAAGCCATCTCACGCGGAGAGTTTCATGAGCATCGATAAATCGCCTGAAGCAGTCGCCCATGCCGGCATCCGGCTCGAAGAGTTGACGCGGCGCGGCGCATCGCGGCGCGAGGTCCTGCGCGCGATGGCGGCGGGCGGACTGATGTCGTTGACGGGCGCAGGCCTGCTCGCGTCCAGCGGCGCCGCATTCGCGCAGCAGCAGGCCAAGCCGAAGCAGGGCGGCAAGATTCGCGTGGCGACGCAGTCGTCGTCATCGGCCGATACGCTCGACCCCGCGAAGGGCGCGCTCGGCACCGACTACGTGCGCGCCAACATGTTCTACAACGGCCTGACGGAACTCGATCCGCACCTCGGCGCGAAGATGGCGCTCGCGGAGTCGCTGGAAACGAAGGACGCGACGGTGTGGGTCGTCAAGCTGCGCAGCGGCGTGCAGTTTCACGACGGCAAGTCGCTCACGCCGAACGACGTGGTCTATTCGCTGATGCGTCACAAGGACCCGGCCGTTGCCTCGAAAGCGAAGACGCTCGCCGACCAGATCAAGGAAGCGAAGGCGACGGGCCCGAATGAAGTGACGATCACGCTCGAAGGCGCCAACGCGGACCTGCCTGTGATTCTCGCAACATCGCACTTCCTGATCGTCAAGGACGGTACGACCGACTTCAAGACGGCCGTCGGTACGGGGCCGTTCAAGCTCAAGGAGTTTGCGCCGGGCGTGCGCACAGTCGGCGTGCGCAACGAGAAGTACTGGAAGCCCGGCATGCCGCATCTCGACGAAGTGGAGCTGATTGGCATCGGCGACGAATCGGCGCGTGTGAATGCGCTGCTTTCCGGCGATGTGCAACTGATCAATGCCGTCAGCCCGCGTTCGACGGCGCGTATCAAGGGCACGCCCGGCTTCTCGGTGCTCGAGACGAAGACAGGCCAGTACACGGACCTGATCATGCGCGACGAAGGCGGCATCACGGGCACCGCGGACTTCCGCCGTGGCCTGACGCACCTGATGGACCGCGAGCAGATTCGCCGCGCAGTGTTCCTCGGCTATGGATCGATCGGCAACGACCAGCCTATCGACCCGACCAACAAGTACTACCTGAAGGGCCTGCCGCAACGCCCGTTCGATCCGGAGAAAGCGAAGTTCTACTTCCAGAAGGCGAAGCTCGGCAACGCGCCCGTGCAGCTCTACGCATCGCCCGCCGCCGAAGGTTCCGTCGAAATGGCGATGCTGCTGCAACAGGTCGCGCCGCAAGCGGGCCTGAACCTGCAGGTAGTGCGCGTGCCGTCCGACGGCTACTGGTCGAACCATTGGATGAAGCACCCGCTCGGCTACGGCAACATCAACGCGCGCCCGAGCGCCGACGTGCTGTTCACGCAGTTCTTCAAGTCGGATGCGCCGTGGAACGAAGCAAACTGGAAGAACCCGAAGTTCGACCAGATG
The DNA here is from genome assembly GCF_046534875.1 of Paraburkholderia sp. SIMBA_054. Lineage (NCBI taxonomy): Bacteria > Pseudomonadati > Pseudomonadota > Betaproteobacteria > Burkholderiales > Burkholderiaceae > Paraburkholderia > Paraburkholderia sp. SIMBA_054. Next base: position 9,783 of record NZ_JAWRXV010000008.1, read on the forward strand.
CTGGTCGCCGCGCGCGGCGAGCCGGACGACGCGAAGCGCAAGCAGATCTACGGCGACATGCAGCAACTCGTGCACGATGACGGCGGCATCGGCATTCCGATGTTCCAGAGTTCGCTCGACGCACACTCGTCGAAGCTCAAGGGTCTGGGCTCGATTCCGCTCGCGGGCCTGATGGGCTTCATGTTCGCGGAGAACGTCTGGCTCGAAGCGTGAGCATGCCTTGCAACTGCGCGCGCCGCCGAAAGGCGGCGCGCGGTTTCAACGAAGGAGGCGATATCCGATGAAAGCCCACGCGCAACGACTCATCGCCGCGCGCCTCGGTCTCGCGCTGCTCACGCTGCTGCTGGTGTCGGCGATCGTGTTCGCGATCACGGGCCTGCTGCCGGGCGATGCGGCGCAACAGGCGCTCGGCCAGGCGGCGACGCCCGAACAGGTCGCGGCCCTGCGCCATCAGTTCGGCCTCGATCAGCCCGCGCTGCAGCGTTACTTTCAATGGCTCATGCATGTCGTGAGCGGCAACTTCGGCACGTCGTTGTCGAACAATCTGCCCGTCAGCGAACTGATCTCGACGCGCCTGCCCAACTCGCTGGTGCTGGCGGGATTGACGACGCTGGTATCGGTGCCCGTCGCGCTTTTCATAGGCATTCTGTCGGCGATGTATCGCGGCTCGCTGCTCGACCGCGCGCTCAACGTGCTGACGCTGTCGACGGTGGCCGTGCCCGAGTTCCTGATCGCGACCATCGCCGTGCTGATTTTCGCGGTGAAGCTGCGCTGGCTGCCGGCGCTGTCGTATCTGTCCGAGGTGACGTCGTTCGGCGCGCTGCTGCGGATCTACGCGATGCCCGTGATGACACTGTGCTGCGTGATCGTCGCGCAGATGGCTCGCATGACGCGTGCCGCGGTGCTCGATCAGTTGAATGCTTCATATGTCGAGATGGCGTTACTCAAGGGCGCGTCGCCGATGCGCATCGTGTTGCGCCATGTGCTGCCCAACACGATCGGCCCGATCGCCAACGCCGTTGCGTTGAGCCTGTCGTATCTGTTCGGCGGCGTGGTGATCGTCGAGTCGATCTTCAACTATCCGGGTCTTGCGAGCCTGATGGTCGACGCCGTCACGAATCGCGACATGCCACTCGTGCAGGGCTGCGTGATGGTGTTCTGTGCGGCGTATCTCGCGCTCGTGCTGATCGCCGACCTGTGTCAAATCATCTCCAACCCGAGGCTGCGTCAACGATGAACCGACCCGCCACACCTCATGCAACGACCGTTCTTTACGCGGTGCCCGACGAAGACGGCAAGCTTTGCGCCGACGCCGTGCAGGAAACGCCCGTTGAAACGCAAATCGCCACGTGCGGCCCGCTGCGCCGCTTCGTGAAGCGCTCTTCGGTGCTCGGCCTGATCGGTCTTGCGATCGTCGTGTTCTGGCTCTGCGTCGCGTTCTTCGGGCCGCTCGTTGCGCCGTACAAGGGCGGCGCGGTGACGTCGACGGAAATCTTCGGCCTGTATAGCGCGGCGCATCCGCTCGGCACCGATTACCTGGGCCGCGACATGCTGAGCCGCGTGCTGTACGGCACGCAATACACGGTCGGGCTGGCGCTCGCATCGACGTTGCTCGCCAGTTGCATCGGCACGTTCTTCGGCCTCGTCGCGGCCGTGTCCGGGCGCTGGGTCGATGAAACCTTGAGCCGTCTGTTCGATGCGCTGATTTCGATTCCGAGCAAGGTGCTCGCGCTCGTCGTGATCGCCGCGTTCGGTTCGTCGGTGCCGATGCTGATCATGGTCGCCGCGCTCGCCTACATTCCCGGCGCGTTTCGCATCTCGCGCTCGCTCGCCGTCAATCTGATGACGCTCGAATACGTGCAGGTCGCGAAGGCACGTGGCGAAGGGCTGTTCTACATCGCGCGCGTCGAAGTGCTGCCGAACATGATTCATCCGATGCTCGCGGACTTCGGCTTGCGCTTCGTGTTCATCGTGCTGTTGCTGAGCGGCTTGAGCTTTCTCGGCCTCGGCGTGCAGCCGCCGAACGCCGACTGGGGTTCGCTGGTGCGCGAAAACATCGGCGGTCTCTCGGAAGGTGCGCCCGCCGTGCTGATGCCCGCCGTCGCGATTGCGACGCTGACGGTTGGCGTGAATCTGCTGATCGACAGCCTGCGCCGTCATGGCGCGCGTGCTCACGGAGGCGCTAAATGAACATGATCGAAGTGAAAGGCCTGCGCGTGGTCGCGGGCACGGCGCCCGACCCTGTCGTCGAAATCGTGAAGGGCGTCGACTTCACCGTGAAGAAAGGCGAAGTGCTCGCGCTGATCGGCGAGTCGGGCTCGGGCAAGACGACGATCGCGCTGTCGCTGCTCGGTCACGCGCGCGGCGGATGCTCGATTGCCGGCGGCTCGGTGAAGATCGGCGGCGTGGATGTGCTGTCGCTCGACGAGAAAGGCCGCCGCGCGTTGCGCTCGCGCACGGTGGCTTATGTCGCGCAGAGTGCGTCGGCAGGCTTCAATCCGGCGCGCACGATCATGGATCAGGTGACGGAACCCGCGCTGCTGCACAAGCTGATGACGCCCGCCGCCGCGCGCACGAAGGCCGTCGATCTGTTCCGCGCGCTCGCGCTGCCCGCGCCGGAGACGATCGGCGCGCGCTATCCGCACCAGGTGTCGGGCGGGCAGTTGCAGCGCTTGATGGCGGCCATGGCGTTGATTACCGATCCTGCCGTCGTCGTGTTCGACGAACCCACCACGGCGCTCGATGTCACCACGCAGATCGAAGTGCTCGCTGCGTTCAAGAAGGTGATTCGCGAACTGGGCACAACAGCCGTGTACGTATCGCACGATCTGGCCGTGGTCGCGCAGATGGCGGACCGCATCGTCGTGCTCAACGGCGGCACAGTGCGCGAGAACGGCACGACGGTGCAAGTGCTCGATGCGCCCGCGGATGAATACACTCGGCAACTGCTCGCGGCGACAATGCGTCCGGAGCCCGAGCTTGCCTCGAACATCGCGAACGATCCGCCGCCGCTGCTCGAAATCCGCAATCTGAGCGCGGGCTATGGACGTATCGATGCGAACGGCGTGCCCGCCGTGCGTGTCCTCGACGACGTGAGTTTGAAGATCGTACGCGGCAGCACGCTCGGCGTGATCGGCGAGTCGGGCTCGGGCAAGACGACGCTTGCGCGCGTGGTGGCGGGACTGGTGGATCGGGCGCGCGGCGATGTATTGCTCGACGGCAAGCCGCTGCCGGCAAAGCTTTCCGAACGCACGCTCGATCAATACCGGCGCGTGCAGATCGTGTTCCAGAACGCGGACACGGCGCTCAATCCGAGCCGCACGATCGCCGACATTCTCGCGCGGCCGATGAACTTCTATCACGGCTTGCGCGGTGCTGCCGCGCAGAAGCGCATGCTCGAACTGCTCGATCTGGTGAAGCTGCCGGCATCGGTGGCGAAGCGTCAGCCGGGCGGCCTGTCGGGCGGACAGAAACAGCGCGTGAATCTGGCGCGCGCGCTGGCCGCGAACCCGGCACTGATTCTCTGCGACGAAGTGACGTCCGCGCTCGATACCGTGGTCGGCGCGGCGATCCTCGATCTGCTCGGCGAATTGCGGCGCGAACTGGGCGTGTCGTACATGTTCATCAGCCACGACATTTCGACGGTGCGCGCGATCTGCGACGAAGTGATCGTGCTGTATGCCGGGCAATGCGTCGAAGCGGGCCAGCGCGATGCGTTGTCGGCGCCGCCGTATCACCCGTACACGGGCTTGTTGATCGATTCTGTGCCTGCGTTGCGGCCAGGCTGGCTCGACTCGCGGCGCGCGCTCACAGCGGGCGCATTGCCCGCAATGGGGCCCGCCGGTGATTCGCACGAGCTGTGCAGTTTCCGCGCACGGTGTACGGCGCGCATCGACGGCAAGTGCAATGTCACGCCACCTTCGATGAAGAAGCTGCCATCGGGCGCGGAGATTCGCTGCCATCACACGGCTGCTGACCTGACCCGCATGCAGACGGCCGATACGGTGGCGGCATGAATGCGCGCTTCGTGAGAGTGGCGGAGACGGGGCGCAAGACCTTCGACATCACCGTCGACGGCATCGTCACCCAAGCGGCCGAGGGCGACACGCTGATGGTCGCGTTGCTGACCGCGCACGACACGCTGCGCGATTCGGAATTCGGCGACGGCCGCCGCGCGGGCTTCTGCCTGATGGGCGCGTGCCAGGACTGCTGGGTCTGGACCGCGCAAGGCGAGCGCGTGCGCGCCTGCACGACGCCCGCTGCGCCGGGCATGTCGATTGTGACGCGCATCGCGCTTGCCGGGGAGGGCGTATGGCCGCGCATCGGGACGTGAAGCAACCGAAGGTGATCGTGATCGGCGCGGGGCCGGCGGGCGTGCGCGCCGCGCAGGCGCTCGTCGAAGCGGGGCTGCGTCCTTTGGTTATCGATGAAGGGCGTCGTGACGGCGGGCAGATTTATCGGCGTCAGCCGGAAGGTTTCTCGCGTGCTTATGAAACGCTGTATGGGACGGAGGCGGCGCGGGCCGCGTCGCTGCATCGCGACTTCGATGCGTTGCGTGCGCAGATCGACTATCTGCCCGACACGCTCGTGTGGAATATCGGGGCGAAGGCGGTGCATGTCGTCAGCGGTACGCGCCATGACGAACTCGCATTCGATTCGCTGATCATTTGCAGCGGCGCGACCGACCGGCTGATGCCCGTGCCGGGCTGGCATCATGCGGGCACGTTCAGCCTTGGCGGCGCGCAGGTCGCGTTGAAATCGCAGGGCTGCGCGGTGGGCGCGCGGACCGTGGTGATGGGCACGGGGCCGCTGCTTTATCTGGTGGCCGGGCAATACGTGAAGGCGGGTGCGACAGTGAGCGCCGTGCTCGATACATCGACGTTAGCGCAGCGCGTGCGCGCGTTGCCCCAACTGCTCGCGATACCTGCGACGCTGCGAAAGGGCATGGCGCTGATGAGCGTGCTGCGTAAGGCGCGCGTGCCTGTTCATCGCGGCGTGACGCCCGTTGCAATCGACGGTTCACCCGAGCATGGCGTGACGGGCGTGCGCGTGAAACTTGCCAACGGCGCGACGCTCGATGTGCAATGCGACGCCGTCGCGCTCGGCTATCACTTGCGCGCCGAAACCCAGCTTGCCGATCTCGCCGGCTGCGAATTCCGTTTCGATCACGCGACGCAAACGTGGCTTCCACATATCGACGCGGATGGCCGCAGCAGCGTCGCGGGGGTCTATCTGGCGGGCGATGGTGCGCGCGTGCGCGGCGCCGATGCAGCGGAACGCGCGGGGCGGCTTGCTGCGCTGGCGGCGTTGCGTGACGCGGGCATCGAGCGCGAAGGCACTGAAGGATTGCGCGCCGAACTCGCGCGCTATACGCGTTTCGCGGCGGGCTTGCGGGCGGCGTTTCCGTGGCCTGCGCGCTTCGCGGCCGTGCTGCCCGACGAGACCATCGTGTGTCGCTGCGAAGCGATCACGGCGGGCGAATTGCGGCGCGTAGTACGCGAGATGGGTGCCAAAGAAGCGAACCGTGCGAAGGCGTTTTCGCGCGTCGGCATGGGCCGTTGCCAGGGGCGTTTCTGCGCGCATGCCGGCGCGGAAGTGATTGCAGCCGAGGCGCGCGTGCCGCTCGAAGCCGTCGGACGTTTGCGCGGGCAGGCGCCCGTCAAGCCGCTGCCGATGGCGCTGGTATCGACGTGTGCGGTCTCGCGTGATGCAGAAGAAGCCGACACATGCGCACAGGAGTTCAACGAATGAGTGATCGTGCCGATGTGATCGTGATCGGTGGCGGGATCGTCGGGACGTCGACGGCGTTTTTTCTGCGGCGCAGACAGCGTTCGGTGATTCTCCTTGAACGCGGATTAACGGGGCAACAGGCGAGCGGCGTCAACTTCGGCGGCGTGCGACGTCAGGGGCGCGCGCTGACCCAACTCGGGATGTCCAATCGCGCGCTCGATACGTGGCGGCGTTCGAAAGAGCTGCTTGGCGAAGACGTCGAGTTTCTGCCGTCCGGGCATACGCGAGTCTGCTATCACGCGCACGACGCTGAGTACTTTCATCGCTATGCGGCCGAGGCGCGCCCGTACGGACTCGATCTCGAAGTGCTGGACGGCTCGGCGATGTTTCGGCGCTTTCCGTTTTTGGGCCGCGAAGTATTGGCGGCGTCCATATCGCCGCTCGATGGGCATGCGAATCCGCGTCTTGCGGCGCCCGCGTTCGGGCGTGCGGCGGCGCGTCTTGGCGCGCGGATCGTGGAGAACACGGAGATTGTGCGTGTCGAGAAAGAGGCGGGCGGCTTTCGCGTCGAGAGCGCGGCGGGCGATGTGTATCGAGCGGAACAGGTGTTGATCGGCGCGGGCGCTTGGGCGAATGCGCTGTCGATGCAATTCGGCGAGCCGGTGCCGCTCGTCGCGCGCGGGCCGCAAATGGCTGTTACGGAGCCGGTTCCGTATGTGTTCGGGGCGTCGATGGGTGTTTATACGTCGATCAAGGAAGAGAGCGTCTATTTCCGCCAGATTCCGCGCGGCAATATCGTGTTGGGTGGCGGCCCTGCCGGTCCCGCCGATGCTGTGACGTGCCGCGCTTCGGTGTTGCCGGAGCACACGGTGCAGCAGATGGCGCAGTTTCGTCGGCTCGTGCCTGCGCTCGCGGCGTTGCATGTGATACGGGTGTGGAGTGGCGTCGAAAGCTATTTGCCGGATTCTGAGCCGGTGATTGGGGCGAGTTCTACGACCAATGGTCTTTTCTATGCGTTTGGTTTTTGTGGATCGGGGTTTCAGATTGGGCCGGGGGTAGGTGAGACGCTTGCCGAACTGATCGGTACGGGCAGCACGCCGATTGCGTTGGATGCGTTTTCGATTGGGCGGTTTGGGAATGGTATGTCTTTGCAGGCTGCACCTGCTTCTGCTTCGTTTGAGGCTTCTTCATGAGTGCCGGTCAATCGTCTTCTTTTATGCTGCGGGATGCGCTTGCTTATATTGATGCGAATTTCGATAAGACTGTGAGTCTTGCTGAATTGGCTGAACTGTCAGCGCTTAGTGTTTCGCGGTTTGCTACTGTGTTCAGGCAGCAGGTTGGGCTTTCGCCTTATAGGTATTTGTGTGGAGTCCGCGTGCGGCGCGCGCAAACGTTGTTGCTGGCAGGGGTGCCAGGGGCTGTTGTGGCTACTGAAGTTGGGTTCTTTGATCAGAGCCATCTGGCCAGGCATTTCAAACGGTTTTGTGGCGTGACGCCGAGTCGGTTTTTGTCGAATGCGAAGGGAATGGGGTAGGGGTTTTTTGTTGTCTGCGACGCTGGGTGGGTTGATTGTGTTTGCGCTGGCTTTCGCGTTGGGGTGGTTTTCTTTGGGTTTGCGCTGGCATCCGCGTTTTGCCTTCGTACTTCAAGCGTCGCCCCTGTGCGGGGCGGCACCTACTTTTCTTTGCCGCCGCAAAGAAAAGTAGGCAAAAGAAAGCGGCTAACGCCGCCAACACTTCTTCCTGCCTGAGGGCCCCCAAATGGTCCTACGCTTCACACGGCAACATCCTTATCTGCGTGCGTTGCCAACGCGCTGAATGAGCGCCTCACCCACTTCAAACACTCACGCAAGGGCTGGCGGCAGCGAATGGTTTGTGCCGCCCAGGTGGCAAACTGTGTGTAGGTTGTCGCGGCGTACACGTTAGCGCTCTTACAAGGTGGAACGCGTGCGCTATCGGGTCCGAAGTGGGGCGTGTGAGGTACTACGGCCTACACACAGTTTGCCACCTGGGCGGCGGTGGAATATCTGGCATGGCGTGCGTCGACGCGGATGCGTGAAGCGGGTGAGGCTTCAATTCGAAGCGTTGGCAACGAACATGAGTCACGTGGTTGCCGTGTGAAGTGTGGGACCGGTTGGGGGCCCTCAGGCAGGAACTAGAGTTGGCGGTGTTAGCCGCTTTCTTTTGCCTACTTTTCTTTGCGGCGGCAAAGAAAAGTAGGTGCCGCCCCGCACAGGGGCGACGCTTGAAGCACGAAGGCATAACGCGGATGCCAGCGCAAACCCAAAGCAAACCACCCCAACGCGAAAGCCCGCGCAAACACTAGCAAAACCACCCAGCGTCGCAGACAAAAAATCTACCCAAACTTCAACCCAGTCTGCTTCATAGCATCCCTCAACCCCAGCCCAGGATACTTCTTCTCAATGATCCGCATATCATTGCGAGTCTCCTCGATGAGCCAGTCGCGGACATCGTCCACAATAGGCCGTAAGGGCTTATTAGCAGGCCGCACCAAACAGCACCGCCGGTTCGTAACAATAACTTCCTGCTCAGCGGGCAAAAGCGCCCCTTGCGCAAGCCAATGCGAAACCACATTCAACCACCCCAGCGCGATCCCCTGCCCAAGCAGCGCAGCCTGCACCACAATCGCATAATCATTAAAGCTCAGCATCCCGGCAACATGCCGCCCATGCCCGACGAACGCGCCGAATCGCTCATGCCAGCCGCGCTCCTCGTCATCCATGACGATAACCGTGTCCCCATGCGCACGCCCCGCATCGCTTAGAGCAGTCTCCCGATACCGCTCATTACAAACAGGTAAAAGCGTTTCAGGCATAACAAGCACCGCATGCTCATCAATCTCACCATCGTGCAAAAACCGCATCCCGAGATCGACATCATGAAGCGGTCCACCAATCCGCCCCGATATCAGCTGAAAGCGCAAATCGATATTAGGGAAAGCCTGATTCAGCCGGCTCATGCGCGGCATCAGCCAATGCGTGGTGAAACCGGTGGAAACCGATAACGTCACCGACTCGACCCCCGTCGCGCGGGCCTCGATTTCCCTGATTGCATTTTCAACGCCATTGAAACCTTCAGAGATCGCGCGATACAAAATCCTGCCGCTTTCAGTGAGCTCGATACCGCCGCGCACCCGCTCGAACAGGCGCACGCCAATATGGTCCTCCATGCGCGCAAGCATGCGGCTCACGGCAGGCTGGCTCACATAGAGCTCCTGCGCGGCGCGCGTGAAGTTGCCGCAGCGGGCGGCCGCTTCGAACACGAACAGCGCATTCGCGCTCGGCAGTTTCTTGCGAAGATTGGGCATGACCTGATGTTATGCCCGATCCAACAATTTGGGAATTGCTGTCAAAAAGAACCGGACTTATATTTTTCTCAACGCACCCATTTCCAACGAGACACACGCCATGGACGCACGAGCGAAAACGGGAGTATCCATCAGGTCGGCAGCGAAGCGTTATGGTCCGGTGGTCGCGCTGGACGACGTATCGCTCGATATCGCACCGGGTGAATTCGTGTCGCTGCTCGGGCCGTCCGGGTCGGGCAAGACGACCTTGCTCGGCATCCTCGGCGGCTTCGTGCAGCCGAGTTCGGGCACGGTCTGGGTCGGCGAGCGCGACATTACATTTGCGCCACCGCACAAGCGCAACATCGGTATCGTGTTCCAGAACTACGCGCTGTTTCCTCATATGACAGTCGGCGAGAACGTCGCCTTTCCGCTTCGCGCGCGCCGCGAGCCCAAATCGGGCTGGGCGAAGAAAGTCGCCGACGCGCTCGCGATGGTCGAACTGAACGGCTACGAATCGCGCAACATCAACCAGCTATCGGGCGGCCAGCGTCAGCGCGTGGCGCTCGCGCGCGCCATGGTGTTCGAGCCGCAACTGATCCTGATGGACGAGCCGCTCTCCGCGCTCGACAAGCAACTGCGCGAAACCATGCAGATCGAATTGCGCCGGCTGCATCGCAAGCTCGGCGCAACCATCGTCAACGTCACGCATGACCAGCGCGAAGCGCTGACGATGAGTGACCGCGTCGCCGTGCTGAAGGACGGCAAGCTCGTGCAGATCGATACGCCGGAGCGTCTCTATGACCGTCCGTGCGATGCGTTCGTCGCGAGCTTCATTGGCGAAGCGACGCTGCTCAACGTGAGCCGCGCCGGCGACGACGCCGTGCGTCTCGGCGATGCCGTCTTGCGCACTGCGCATCCATTGCCGCGCGGCGACAAGCTGTTGCTCGCGGTGCAGACGGAAAAGCTCGTGATCGACGTCGCGGATGCGCCGGGCGCCGCGCACGCCAACCGTCTGTCGTGCCGCGTCACCGAAGTGCTGTATCAGGGCGAGAGCCTGCGCGTGTTCGCCGCGCTCGCCGACGGCACGGCCATCAGCCTTCGACAACCCGGCAGCCACGAAGCGCGCCGGCGCATTCCATCGCCGGGCGCGCAGATGACTGTCACGCTCGATCCTCAGGACACGATCGTCGTGCCCGCCTGATTTCACTCACCGCCTGTGCACGGGCATGCCTTCTTACGCGATTCACGCAAACTGCAAAGGGATGATGCAATGAAGCTCACCGATTTCAAGGTTCTGACGTTCGATGTCGTCGGCACGCTGATCAACTTCGAAAAGGGCGTGCTCGCGTCCATGCGGCGTCTGGGCGGCGCGAAAGCGAAAGACCTGACCGACGAAGCGATCTTCGAGCCGTACATGCGCGGCCGCGCAACCTATCCGGGCCGCTCGAGCCATGAGATGGCCAACGTCTATCTGTACGTCGCGAAAGAACTCGGCTTGCCCGACGACGCACAATCGGCCGCTGCATTCCAGCGCGACGTGCTCGACTGGCCCGCATTCGAAGATTCCGTCGCGGCGCTGAAGCGCCTGCGCAAGCACTATCGCCTCGTCGCGATGACGAACGCGGACCGCGTCGCGCTGTCGGCGTATGCGCACACGCTCGGCGACCCGTTCGACGACACCGTCTGCTGCGACGAAACAGGCGTCGCGAAACCCGATCCGCAGTTCTTCGCGTACAACCGCGGACGTCAGGCGGCATTCGGCTACAAGTTCGGCGAAATCCTGCATACCGCGCAAAGCCAGTATCACGACATCGGCATCGCGACGAAGCTCGGCTACGCGACCTGCTGGATCGAGCGTCGCCAGGGCTTGAAGGGCTTCGGCGCGACGCCCGTTCCCGAAGCCGTCACCGAGCCGACGTTCAAGTTCGCGACGCTCGCGGCACTCGCGGACGCCGTCGAAGCCGAAGCGCGCGCCGCCTGATCATGCTCGCGCCGACGACACCGCACAATCCGCAGCCGGACTCCCTCTGGCGGGCGATGGCCGCGCGCTCGCCCGTCACGGAAGCGCCCGTCAGCACGGGCGCGCCGCTTACGCGCGATCTGATCGTCGACGTGGCGATCATCGGCGCGGGGTACTCGGGCCTCGCGGCCGCGTATGCATTGCAAAAGCGCGGTGTCGATTGCGCGGTGTTCGACGCGAATCCTGTTGGCTGGGGCGCGAGCGGGCGCAATGGCGGCGTGGTGTCGTCGAAGTTCCGGCTGTCGTTTCCGTCGATTGCAAGCGCGTACGACCTCGACACCGCAAGGCGCATGCATCGGCTCGCGCATGAAGGCGTGCGCGTGGTCGAGCAGTTCGTCGATGAGTTCAAGCTGGAGCGTGCGCGCTTCGAACATACGGGCAGTCTGCGTTGCGCGCACACCGAGCGCGCGTTCGCGTCGATTCGGGCGGAAGCCGACTGGGTGCGAACGCAGCTTGGCGATGGATCGATGAGCGTGCTGTCGCGCGAGGAAATCACGCACGAAACAGGTTCGAACGGCTTTGTCGGCGGCGTGCTGAGCGCCGATGCAGGCACGATCCTGCCGCTCGAATACGTATGCGGCATTGCGCGCGCGCTGACGGCACGCGGCGTGCCCATCTACGAATCGACGCCGATTCTCGACATGACGCGTGTGCAGGATGGCGTGATGCTGCGCGCGCCCGGCGGCAGCGTGCGCGCGAAGCAGGTGATCGTAGCAACCAATGCCTACTCGAATCTCACGCAGGCCACATCGCAGTATCAGCGCGAACTCGTGCCGTTTCGCAGCGCAATGATAGCCACGGAAAGATTGTCGGCGGAACTCGACGCGAAGCTGATGGTCAACGGGCGCAGCTATACCGAAACGCGTCGCATGATGAAGTGGTTTCGCAAGGTGGATGGCCGTATGCTGTTCGGCGGCCGCGATGCGTTCGGCAAGGAAGAGCAGGCAACGGGCTTCGATGCGTTGCAGCGCGCGATGGCCGCGCTCTTTCCCGATCTTGCGGGCGTGCGTGTCGAGTACGGCTGGTCGGGGTATGTGGGCATGACGTTCAACGCGTTGCCGCATGTCGGGCGCAGTGACGACGTCACGACATTCTGTCTCGGGTATAACGGAGCAGGTGTCGCGATGGCGAGCCTGATCGGGCAACACGCTGCTGCGCTGGCGCTCGGCGAGAAGCCGGAGCTGGCGCTGCTGGCGCAGGAAGGCTTGCGGCCCGTGCCGTTTCATTCACTGCGTGCGCCGGGCGTCAGGCTCGTTGCCGCGTGGTATCAGTTTCTCGACGCAGTGGGTGCATGATGACGACAGCCAAACACGTTTTGCAGGAACAGACTGTGATGCAGGCCACTACGATCGATCCGTCGGTACGTCACCAGCAGCGCGAAGACCGCGCGATGCTGCTGCTGATGGCGCCCGCGCTGCTCGTCGTCGTGGTGTTGCTGGTGGTGCCGCTGGCGTGGCTTTCGTGGCAGTCGATCTATCACGACGGCGCATTCACGCTCGTCAACTATCAGCGGGTTTTCACTGGCACGTATCTGGACACGTTTCTGATGACGTTCAAGCTGAGCATCATCGTGACGGGCATTACGTTGCTGCTCGGATATCCCGTGGCGTATTTCGCGGCATCCGTGCCGCCGAAATGGAGCGCGCTGATACTCGGCATGGTGATCCTGCCGTTCTGGACCAGCGTGCTCGTGCGCACGTATGCGTGGCTCGTGCTGCTGCAACGCACGGGGCTCGTGAACAAGGCGCTGCTGTCGATGGGTTTGATCGACAGGCCGTTGCAGCTTTCGTATAACCAGTTCGGCACGATTGTCGCGATGGTGCACATCCTGTTGCCGTTCATGGTGCTGCCGCTTTACTCCGCGATGCAGAAGATCCCCGGCAATCTGTCGCAGGCGGGCGCGAGCCTGGGTGGTTCGCCGTTGCATGTGTTCTGGCGCGTGTTCCTGCCGCTATCGATGAGCGGCGTCGTCGCAGGCGTGACGCTCGTGTTCGTGCTGTGCCTCGGCTTCTACATCACGCCTGAGCTGATGGGCGGCGGCAAGTCGATCATGGTGTCGATGGTGGTGAGCCGCAATGTCGAGATCTACAACAGTTGGGGCGCGGCGAGTGCGGTCAGCGTCGTGTTGCTGGTCTGCGTGTTCGCGATCTTCTATGCGGCGAGCCGCGTGATTCCACTCGAAAAGACCCTGGGCGCGAAATGAACAAGCTCTCATTTGGAAGGCTGACGCTCGGTGCGGGCGTCGTGCTGATCCTCGTGTTTCTGATGCTGCCCGTGGTGATCGTCGTGCCGCTGTCGTTCTCCGATACGCGCTTCATGACGTTTCCACCGCCTGCATATTCGCTACGCTGGTATCACTCGTTCTTCGACAACCCTGCATGGATCGACGCGGCGCGCGTGACGCTGACGGCATCCGTGTGCGCCGCGCTGATCGCGACGCCGCTCGGCATTGCGGCTGCGTATGGTATCCAGCACGGCTCGCACTGGTCGATGCGCTATCTGCGCACGCTGCTGATGCTGCCGTTGATGGTCCCCATCATCATCGTCGCCGTGGGCGTGTTCTTTGTGTTCACACAGGCTGGGTATGTGAATACGCTCACCGGGCTGATCATCGCCGATACGATGCTCGGCCTGCCGTATGTGCTGATCTCGGTGGGCGCCGATTTGCGGACCTTCGATCGCACGCAGGAAATGGTCGCGCGCAGCCTCGGCATGAACCGCTTTCGCAGCTTCATGGCAGTGACGCTGCCGCAGATCAAGGCGAGTGTCATCTCCGGCTCGGTCTTCGTGTTCATTCAGGCGCTGGATGAAACGGTCGTCGCGCTGTTCATTTCGGGCGGTTCGAACCAGACGCTGACGCGGCGCATGTTCGTCACGTTGCGTGATGAAATCGATCCGACCATCGCCGCGATCAGCACGATGCTGACGGCGCTGACGCTGTGCCTCGTGATGATCGTCGTCGTGAGCCGCCGTTCGTCGGCCGTCGCGCGGGCCTGATTTCTTTCTACGGAAACCGGATGTCCAATTCACTGAAGTTCTATATCGACGGCGATTGGGTCGAGCCGTCCAGCTCCGCGCGTCTGCCAGTCATCGATCCCTGCACCGAAGAGCCGTTTGCCGAAGTGGCGCTCGGCAATGCGCAGGATGTCGATCGCGCTGTGGCGGCGGCGAAGCGCGCGTTTGCGTCGTTTTCCAGGACGCAGCCTGAAGAACGCGTTGCGTTGATCCGGCGCATTCTCGATGTGTATCTCGAACGTTATGACGAGATGGCCGAGACGATCATGCGCGAGATCGGCGCGCCCGCTAAGCTCGCGCATGCGTGGCAGGCGGGTCTTGGCAAGCGGCATCTGGAAGAAGTGCTGCGCACGTGCGAGACCTTCGAATGGCAGCGCAAGAAGGGCACGACGCTGATCAATCATGAGCCCGTCGGTGTCGTCGCGTTGATTACGCCTTGGAACTGGCCGATCAATCAGATCGTCTGCAAGGTCGCGCCGGCGATCGCCGCGGGCTGCACGATGGTGTTGAAGCCCAGCGAGGTGTCGCCGCTCAATGCCGTGCTGTTCGCCGAGATCATCGATGCCGCTGGCGTCCCCGCTGGTGTCTTCAATCTGATCAATGGCGATGGGCCGACCGTGGGCGCGGCGCTGTGCAGTCATCCCGATGTCGACATGGTGTCGTTCACGGGCTCCACGCGCGCCGGCATCGAGATCGCGAAGCTCGCTGCGCCGACCGTCAAGCGCGTTCACCAGGAACTGGGCGGCAAGTCGGCGAACATCCTGCTCGACGACGCCGATTTCGAAACGGCTGTGACGGCTGGCGTCAATTCGTGCTTCGGCAATAGCGGCCAGTCGTGCAACGCGCCGACGCGCATGCTCGTGCCCGCGTCGCGGCACGACGAAGCGGTCGACATCGCGCGGCGCGCGGCCGATGCCCATCGTGTCGGTCCGGCCGATGCCGCGGATACGACGATGGGCCCGGTGGTCAGCGACGTGCAGTTCGGGCGTGTGCAGCGCTTGATCGGTATCGGGATCGACGAAGGCGCGCAACTGGTGGCGGGCGGCACTGGACGTCCCGATGGGCTGACGCGCGGCTACTACGTGAAGCCGACTGTGTTCGCGAACGTGGACCCGTCGATGACGATCGCCCGCGACGAGATATTCGGTCCCGTGCTGGCGATCATGCCGTATCGCGATGAAGAAGACGCGATCGCGATCGCCAACGATACGCCGTTTGGGCTGGCGGCTTATGTGCAATCGGCGGACATCGAGCGGGCACGGCGGGTCGGGTTCAGGATGCGCGCGGGCAGCGTGTATCTGAACTATCCGGCGTGGGACGCGGGGTCGCCTTTCGGCGGGTACAAGCAATCGGGGAACGGCCGCGAGTATGGCGAGTGGGGGCTGGAGGCGTTTCTGGAGGTGAAGGGGGTGGTGGGGTTTGGGGGATAAGAGGCGGAATGGAAAGCTCCGTTGACGCGGGGCTTCCATTCCGGGAATTGCGGCGCGTCTTAGACCGCCCGAACATCAAGACGCTTGCCTAATACCGCAAACGCCGACTCGACCATCTCGATCTTCGATGAATGGCCGAAGTTCAGAAGTCGATCCACCTGCACCTGATTGACGCTGAGCCGCCGCGCGAGTTCAGCCTTTCGTACGTTCTGACGCAGCATCTCGTCGGCGAGCAGCACTTTTGCGGTCACAAGCGCCGGCAACGTGACGACGGATTGCCCGCGTTTGGCCTTCGAAGGCATCGGGATGCTTCGCTTCTCCGCGAAGTAGATTTCGAACGCGGCCTCAAGCGCATCCAGGGCTTGCACTTTCGCGTCTTCTTCGTTGTCGCCGACGGTGATGGCTTCGGGAACATCCGGAAACGTGACGAGCAACGTTCCGTTGTCGTCGGGTGTCAGGCTGATCGGGTAGCTGAGCATACGTGTGTCGTGGTTTGCCATTCTTTCAAAGAACATGGACGTGATACGCGAGTGAGAGAGCCTGCGTAGGGCTCTCTGCTTCACCAGATACCGAGTTGCTTCCTGATGGCTTCCACCAGTCAGTCCTTTACCCATTTCCTTCGCACCGTGATCGGGGAAGATGGTGGTCCTGCCATTGAGCGTCACCCGGTAGTGACTTGCGCCGCTTCGGCGCTTTTCGAACGTCGCGCCTTGCTGCTTCAGCCACGTCCTGAACTCGCTGTATTTCATGTTCTCCCTATGTTGTTATGAAGGGAGAAACTTACAACATAAATGTTGTATTTATAAGTGGATATTTGCAACAAAATTGTTGTATTTTTTCTCAGAGACAAATTGGGGCATAGGACCCGGCTCGGACTCCTCCGGATGCTCTTATCATCTCCGCCACCCTCTCCGCCACCATAATCGTCGGCACATTGGTATTCGCGCACGGGATAGACGGCATTAGCGACGCATCGCACACATGCAGTCCTTCCACGCCATACACGGCGCCGTCCGCGTCGGTCACGGCCAACGGATCGCCGGGCGCCCCCATCCTGCATGTCCCCGACGGATGCCACGTCCCACCAACCGATCGCGTGACAAACTCAGTCATCGCAGCGTCATCGGCTAGCAGTTCATCGATCGAAACACCCTGCGTCACCACGCGCCGGATCAGCGACCCACGCAACGGCCCGGCAATATCGAGCAGCGCGCTCAACGCCCCACGCTGAAACGCATTCCACACGCCCGGCACGGCCACGGCCGCGACGCGTGGCGAATAGCTCGATGGAAAAATGGCATCGCGGTGCGCCGCCATCGAAGGCGCTGCCAGCGTCTGCGCACCAAAGCGCAACGCGAGCTTCAACCGTTCGAGATCGCGCAGGTCCGACAACATCGCGAAATCGACCAGCGGCTCGTCGAAAGGACTCGCCGATGCAAGCTTCAAAGACCCGCGCGAATACGACTTGTTGACCCAGAAGAAAATCGTCCCGAGCCGATAACCGACCGAATGCCAGCCCGAGCGCGACAGGATCGCGCCGTGCATGTCGCCAGGCACGGTATCGGGCAACCCAGAAGAAAACCGCACGATCGCCTGTTCATGATGCTCGTCGGGAAACGGCGTTCGCGCGGCGCTCGGCAGAAAGGCCGACACGGCAATCGACGGATGCTCCATCAGATTGCGCCCCACGCCCGCGCGGTCTGCGCGCACCTCGATGCCGAGCGCGGCGAGATCGCTGGCGGGACCGATGCCGCTTCTGAGCAGCAGCGCAGGACTATGAATCGCGCCAGCACTGACGATCACACGCCCCGCGTGCACGTCTTCATGCGTGCCGTCCGCATGCAAAACCCGCGCACCCGTTGCACGCTGCCCGTCGAACAATATCCGCTCGACGACGAGACCCGTGCGTAGCGACAGATTCGTGCGCGCACGCACGGTATCGTCGAGATAACAGATGGAAGTCGGAATGCGCTCGCCCGCTGCGCTCACGGCGATCGAGCCGACGAACGTGCCGTCTTCCCACGGACCGTTCTGATCGTCGCGCAGCACATGTCCGCGCTGTTGCAGCGTGCCGAGCACGGCCTGTACGAACGGCGAGATACGCGGCCAGCGGGTGCGCTGAATGCGCACAGGCCCGCCCGCGCCATGCAGCTCGCCGCCGAAGTCGCAATCGGTTTCGAGCTTGCGGAAATAGGGCAGACACGCTTGCCAGTTCCATCCGCGCGCGCCGAGCGCTTCCCATTCGTCGTAATCGGCGGGTGCGCCGCGGTTGGCCATCAGCGCGTTGATCGCCGAGCCGCCGCCCAGCAGCTTCGCCTGTTCATAGCGGCGCAGCGCCGCTGGCGCGCTCATGCGCGCTTTCAGTTGCTGCCAGATGTTGCGCGTGTCGAGATACGCGCGGCCCGGATAGCGGCTGCGGATCGCATCGGGCATAGTCGCTTGCGAGATATCGCGGCCCGCTTCGATCAGACACACGCTCTTGCCCGTATCTTCGGACAGCCGCGCAGCCAGCACGCAACCTGCCGATCCACCGCCCAGAATCAGATAGTCGATCACGTCGAATGTTGTGCGGCGCGTGTCGCCGACAGTGCGTGAAAAGCGATCAAATGAAAAACGCCCGCAACGAACGACGTTCCTGCGGGCGCCTGATTGGCAATGCGCGACTACGTTATTGCATGAACTTCAGCCAGCGCGCCTTGGCCTGAATCCCTGCGTCGGAGGCCCACCATTCTTCCGACATCAGCGCCTGCTTCGACGCGTTATCCGGCGAGCTAGGCAGTTCGCTCGCGCGCTTCGCGGTGATCTTGCCCGTCTTGAACGCCGCGGGGTTGCCCGGACCGTAGTCGATATAGAGCGGCAGATTCGCCTGCAAATCCGGCGACAACGCAGCGTTGACGAACTTGATCGCGTCGGGCAGATTCGGCGCGTTCTTCAGCACACACAACTGCGTGTTCTGCAGAATGCCGTCATTGAACGTGAAGTCGACATCGGGATCATCCTTCTTCACGGCGCTGGCGCGGCCGTTCCAGATCATCGTCATGTCCACTTCGCCGTCGTGCAGCAATTGCGCCGACTGGCCGCCCGAAGTCCACCACACGGTAATGTCGGGCTTGATCTGCTGCAGCTTTTTAAACGCGCGATCCACATCCAGCGGATAGAGCTTGTCGCGCGGCACGCCGTCGGCGAGCAGCGCCGCTTCGAGCACCGTCTGCGGATCGTTGCGCAGCGCACGCGTGCCGGGGAAGTTCTTCACGTCCCAGAAGTCTTTCCAGCTTTGCGGCACCTTCTTGAGGTTCTTCTTGTTGTAGCCGATCACGGTCGAATAGAACTCGTACGCAACCGAATACGGCGTGCGATATTTTTCCGGCACGGCCGCTGCGTTCGGGATCTTCGAGAAGTCCAGCTTTTCCAGCAGACCTTCGCGGCCACCGCGCAGACAGTTCGATGTCGGTGTATCGACCACGTCCCAGATTGGCTTGCCCGTCGCGCCTTGCGCCTTGATCTGTGGCCAGGCGTCGGGAATGCTGTCCTGGGCGATCGTGATGCCCAGCTCCTTCGCAGCAGGATCGAGGATCGCCTTGGTCTGCGCTTCCTGATACGTGCCGCCTTGTGAGACGAAAGTGATTTTCCCCGCCGCGAACGCGGGCGCCATACCCGCGATGCTCAACGCGAGCGTCATAACTAGTGGGCGCAACTTCGTTTTATTGATCACGACTTTTTCCTCGACACGGTTGAAGCGAAAGACATCTTCCAGGTCGTGCTGTCGCGCTTCCGGCGTGACGCAGGAAGCAGAACAACGCGGGATTGATTGAAAATATAGTGAGTCAATTTCGGCGGAGCAACGCCGGAATTGTTGGAGTCCCCATGACGTAGTGTTATGTCAGACGCTTGATGTGCACGTCACCAGGGCTCTCACCGATCGCATGCCGTCAGAAGATCACGTAGACCTTGCGCATCGTCTCTTCGACTTCCCATGTGCCTTCCGTGTGGGCCTCGAAGAACAGAGTGTCGCCGCCCGAGAAGTGAACCGTGTCTTCGCCGTCGGGCGTGAAGCGGCCACGGCCGCTGAGGAAGTGCATCACTTCGGCCTGCTTGACCGAGCGCCGATACGTGCCGGGCGTGCATTCGAAGATGCCCGTATCGATCGCCTCACTGCCGCGAATCACTTTCTGCACGCCCGATACCTGGATCTCCGGCGTGCCTGGAAGCCCGGCCGTGCCCCAGGCCTCCAGCCCCTGCAATGCAATGCTTTGTTTGATCTGCTGGACTTTCATCTCGTGTTTTCGTTGACGATGGTTGGAATGACGGCAAAAGCTATTGGGTTCTTGCGATACGCTTCTCGATCTTGCCGAGCCGCACGACCGTCACGCCCGCGCGCAACTGCCTGAGCGAAGGCATCACGAGCATGCAGTCGGGATAGGGCGTGGGCACGGCTTCACCGTCCGACCAGCCAATCACGCTGCCCGCTTCGGGAAACACCTCTAAGCCCGTGTAGTCGCCTGCGAAGCGAAAGTCGAGGCTCTTCGCGACGACAGGCTCCGTCACGCGCACGATCAGCATTTCGTCGGGCAGCGGCAGGGTCCAGCCTTCGGGCAAGTCGGCTTCATCGACCACGCCGGACAGCACCAGAAAGCGCGCCGTCACATCGCGCGCAACGGCTACAGCGCCCGCTTCCCAATGCTGTCCGCATTCGATCAGTAACGCGTTCTTCGCACTTTGCGGATTACCAAAGCCTTCATAGTCGCGCATGCGGCGGCCTTCTGGATGGCCTTCGTCGCAGATCACCGTGGCGGGCGTGCCGAGCTTTTCCGACAGCGCGATACCCTTGTCGAGCGGCCCGGCGACGATCAACGGCTTGCTCTTCTCATGCATCGAATGCAGGTCGAGCAGCAGATCGACGGTATCGATCACGGGCCGCATCGCGCGTGCGCGGCGCAACTCGCTCGAATCGAGCGCGCTGTTGTCGAGCGTTTGCGCCGTCCACACGCGGTTGAAGTCCTGATCGACGAAGCGCGCCGCGTCCGGCTTCGACGGATCGAAACGCGCATACGCGTCGACGTTCGCGAACGCGAGCGTCAGCTTGCCGCGCCGTGGGCGCAGCTTCGCGCGCAGCAGCGCATCGACGACGATCGCGCCGCACACCTCGTTGCCGTGCGTGAGCGCGTTGATCATCACGTGCGGACCGGCGACGCCCGAATCGAAGGTATGCACGTACGCGATGCCCGTGTCGCTGTGCTCGTGCACGGCGATGTCGGGGAATGCGACTTCGATTGGATAGGCGTGCGCGTTCATTCGAGTCCGCCCTGGCAGAGGTATTTGATCGACAGGTAATCGTCGAGGCCGTATTTCGAGCCTTCGCGGCCGTAGCCCGATTCCTTCACGCCGCCGAACGGCGCGGCTTCGCTCGCGAGCGCGCCTTCGTTGATGCCGACGATGCCCGCTTCCAGTTGCCGCGCGACGCGGTCGATGCGCCGCACGTCCTGGCTATAGAAGTACGATGCGAGGCCGAACGGCGTGTCGTTGGACGCGCGGATCGCCTCGGCTTCGTCGTCGAAACGGAACAGCGGCGCGACTGGGCCGAAGGTCTCTTCGCAACTCAGGTTCATGTCGGGCGTTGCATCGGCGAGCACGGTCGGCGCGTAGTAGTTCGGACCGAGTTCCGGCAGGCGCTTGCCGCCCGTCAGCACGCGCGCACCGCGAGCCACGGCGTCGTCGACGTGACGCGCGATCTTGTCGATTGCGCGCGCGTTGATCATCGGGCCGATCTGCGCAGCGGGATCGGTGGCGGGCGCGACCTTCAGCGCTGCGACGCGCGTCGCCAGCAGGTCCGCGAAACGCTCGTACACGCCGGACTGCACGTACACGCGGTTCGGGCACACACAGGTCTGACCGCCGTTGCGGAATTTCGCGGCCAGCAGGCCCGTGACGGCGGCATCGAGATCGGCGTCGTCGAACACGATGAAGGGCGCATTGCCGCCCAGTTCCAGCGACAGCTTCTTCAGCGTCCCCGCCGATTCACGCGCCAGATATTTGCCGACGGGCGTCGAGCCCGTGAACGTGATCTTGCGCACGCGGCTGTCGGCGAGCCAGTCGGCGACCGCGCCCACAGCGTTCTCGCGCGACGACGCAATCAGGTTCAGCACGCCTGCCGGCACGCCCGCTTCATGCGCGAGCATTACAAGCGCGAGGGCAGTGAGGGGCGTGTCTTCAGCCGGCTTGCCGACGACCGTGCAGCCTGCCGCGAGCGCGGGCGCGATCTTGCGCGCGATCATCGCGAGCGGGAAATTCCACGGTGTGATCGCGGCGACGATGCCGACAGGCTCCTTCACCGCGCTCATGCGCTTGCCGCGCTGCTGCTGCGGAATGATGTCGCCATAGATGCGCGTCGCTTCGTCCGCGAACCACGCGACATACGACGCGCCGTACATCACCTCGCCGCGTCCTTCGGCAAACGGCTTGCCCTGTTCGAGCGAGATCAGGCGGCCGAGCGCGTCGGCGTTCTCGACCATCAGCGCATGCCAGCGGTGTAGCACGGCGGCGCGATCTTTCGGCAAGGCGTCGCGCCATGCGGGGAAGGCGCGGGCGGCGGCATCGGTGGCGGCGCGCGCGTCGGCGGCGTCGCTGTCGGCGATCTGCGCGATCACTTCGCCCGTCGCCGGGTTCGTCACGTCGAAGCGCTTGCCCTTAGCAGACGCTACCCACTTACCGTCGATGAAATTGTCGCTGCGGATCAGTTCGCTCAACTCGTATCGCTTGGTCATCTAAAGACTCCTGTGATTCAGGCGAGGCGATGCGCGATAGCCGCGCCCACTTCCGCCGTATTCGCCTTGCCGCCCAGGTCACCCGTATGCGGGCCTTCCTTGAGCGTGGCTTCGATCGCGGCGAGGATCGCGTCGTGCGCTTCGCGTTCCTTGCCCGCGCCGTTGCCGAGGAAATCAAGCATCATCGCCGCCGACCAGATCATCGCGATCGGATTGGCGATGCCTTTGCCCGCGATGTCCGGCGCGGAACCGTGAACGGGTTCGAACAGTGACGGGAATACGCGGTCCGGGTTCATGTTCGCCGACGGCGCAATGCCGATCGTGCCCGTGCAGGCCGGGCCGAGATCGGAGAGGATGTCGCCGAACAGATTGGTCGCGACTACCACGTCGAAGCGGTCCGGATTCAACACGAAGCGTGCACAAAGAATATCGATGTGCTGCTTGTCCCACGTAACGTCCGGATAGCGCGCGGCCATCTCTGCGGCGCGTGCGTCCCACCACGGCATGCTGATCGAAATGCCGTTGCTCTTGGTCGCAACGGTGATCTTCTTCTCGCGGCGCTGCGCGAGATCGAACGCGAACTTCAGCACGCGCTCGGAGCCTTTGCGCGTGAAGATCGATTGCTGCATCACGAACTCGCGCTCGGTGCCTTCGAACATCGTGCCGCCCACCGACGAGTACTCGCCCTCAGTGTTCTCGCGCACGATCATGAAGTCGATATCGCCCGCCTTGCGGCCCGCGAGCGGCGACGGCACGCCTTCGAACAGGCGCGCGGGACGCAGGTTGATGTACTGGTCGAACTCGCGGCGGAACTTGAGCAGCGAACCCCACAGCGAGATGTGATCGGGCACGGTGTCGGGCCAGCCGACCGCGCCGAACAGCACGGCATCGACGCCTTCGAGCTGCTGCTTCCAGTCGTCGGGCATCATCTGGCCGTGCTGCGCGTAGTAGTCGCAGCTCGCCCACTCGATGTGCTGATAGTCGATGCCGATGCCGTAGCGCTTGCTGACGGCGTCGAGCGCACGCAGCGCTTCGGGCATCACTTCCTTGCCGATGCCGTCGCCGGGAATCACTGCGATGCGATAGTTGCGGGTCATACGGGTCTCCTCGTCGGGAAAATGTCGGAAAGGGTTCGGGTCATTCAGGCCCAGCGTTCACTAACGACTAGTCTATTCCTGATTAACCGTCATAAAATCGCGCTTTCGGTTAAGCCACTATGCACGAACTGTGAATAAATCGCCGAACCTCGACGACCTGCGCGTGTTCTGCACCGTCGCCCGCAAAGCCAGCTTCAGCGCGGCGGCGGATGCGCTGTCGGTGTCGGCGGCGTATGTCAGCAAGCGCGTGAACATGCTCGAAGCGGATCTGGGCACGCGCCTCTTTCATCGCTCGACGCGCCGCGTCGCGATCACGGAAGCGGGCGAGCGCGTGTACGCGTGGGCCGAAAAGATTCTCGACGACGTCGACCGGCTGGTCGAAGACGTGTCGACCACGCGCCGCGTGCCGCGCGGCACGTTGCGCATCTCCAGCAGCTTCGGCTTCGGGCGCCATGTCGTGGCGCCGGCGCTGGCGCGGCTCACCGAGCGCTATCCGCAACTGAGCGTGCGGCTCGACCTGTTCGACCGCATCGTCGATGTGGCGGGCGAAGGCTTCGATCTCGACATTCGTATCGGCGACGACATCGCGCCGCATCTGATCGCGAAGCGCCTTGCGGAGAACCATCGCGTGCTGTGCGCGTCGCCGGAATACCTGAAGCGTCACGGCACGCCGCGTCAGCTTGCGGACCTCGGCACGCATCATTGCCTCGCGATCAAGGAGCGCGACCATCCGTTCGGCATCTGGCGTTTGACGGAGCGCGGCGAGACCGTTTCCGTCAAGGTGACGGGGCCGCTGTCGACCAATCACGGCGAAGTCGCCGTGCAATGGGCGCTCGCGGCGCGCGGCATCGTCTTGCGTTCGATGTGGGATGTGCGCGCGCTGCTGGATTCCGGCGTGCTCGTGCAGGTGCTGCCCGGCGTCACGCAGCCCGCTAACGTGTGGGCGGTGTATCCGGCGCGGCTGGCGTCGTCGGCGAAGGTGCGCGTGTGCGTCGATTTTCTGTCGGACGAGTTCGGCCGTCTCGCCCCGCCGGACGCACCTCAGTGATGGTTCTGTGAGAAGAGTGTTTCGAGCGGATAGTGTGTCTTGACGAACGGCGTCTTGATGATCACGTAGCTGAAGTACTTTTCGATGCCGATATTGCGCTCCAGCAGCCCTTCGATGATGCTCTGATAGTGACTGACGCTGCGCGTGATGAACTTGAGCAGATAGTCGTAGCCGCCGCTCGCCAGATGGCATTCGACGATCTCGTCGACATCCCTGATTGCGTTGACGAACTTGATGAAGTCTTCCCGGCGATGGTCGGCGAGCGTGACCTCGGTGAACACGATCTGCACGTCGCCGAGCTTTTCCAGCTGGATCTGTGCACCGTACCCGATGATGTAACCCGCCTTCTCCAGACGCTTCACGCGGATCAGACAAGGACTCGGCGACAGCCCGACTGCGTCGGCCAGCTCGACGTTCGTGATTCGCCCTCGCTTTTGCAACTGCGAGAGGATGCGCAGATCGATTCGGTCCAGCTTGCAGTCGGTGCTCATCGTGAGTCGGTCGGTCCCGCATGTCGAAGGGTCGGTCGATGTTATCACGCAGCCGCGCGGCGTTTAAATTCGATCGAACCCTTCAGTGCGGCGCGCACGTCGGCTTGCGCGAGCACGTCGTCGAGCGTCTTTTCGAGGCGCTCGAACAGCAGGTCGAACTCGCTTTCCGTGTAGCACAGCGCGGGCGCGAAACCGAGGATGTTGTCGCCGAATGCGCGGAACACGAGGCCGTTCGCATACGCGGCCGTGGCGATGCGGTCCGGCAGTTTCAGCGCCGCGTCGAAACCCTGTTTCGTGTCCTTGTCGGCGACGAGTTCGAGCGCGCCCAACAAACCGCGATGTCGCGAATCGCCGACGAGGGGATGCGCGAGCAGCGCATCGAGCCCTTGCGCGAAGCGCGGCGCACGCGCGATGCCGTTCGCGAGCAGGCCGCCTTCGTGATAGAGGCGCATCACTTCGAGGCCGATCGCGGCGCTCACGGGGTGCGCCGAGTACGTGTGCCCGTGGCCGATCGCCGCCGCGACGTCGCCGCCGTCGGCGATGCCCTGATAGATGGCATCGGACATCAGCACCGCGCCCATCGGCGCATAGCCGGCCGTGAGGCCCTTGGCGACCGTCATCAGGTCCGGCTCGACGCCTTCCGCTTCGCACGCGAACAGCGGGCCGGTGCGGCCGAAGCCCGTAATGACTTCATCGGCGACGAACAGGATGCCGAGCTTGCGGCAGGCTTCGCGCATCGCCTTCAGCCAGCCGACGGGCGGCACGATCACGCCGCCCGAGCCCTGGATCGGTTCGCAGAAGAAGGCGGCGACGTTGTCCGCGCCGAGGGCTTCGACTTTCGCTTCGAGCGCGGCGACGGAGGCGGCGATCAGGGCGGCGTCGTCGGCGAAATCATTGCGGTACGCGTAGGGCGACGGGATGTGGTGTTGCGTGGGCAGGGGCACATCGAAGTTGCGATGGAACGCGGGCAGCGCGGTGAGGCCTGCGCCGACCGACGACGAGCCGTGATAGCCGCGTTGCAGCGCGATGATGTGCTTTTTCGACGGACGGCCTGTCGCGTTGAAGTAGTGCGTGATGAAGCGCAGCGCGGAGTCGACGGCATCGGACCCGCCGAGCGTGAAGTACACGTGCTGCAGCGACGCGGGCGCGAGTTCGACGAGCTTGGCGGCGAGTTCGATGGCGGGCTCAGAGCCGAAGTGGAAGTAGCCTGTCGCGTAGGGCAGACGGGCCATCTGTTTTGTCGCTGCGTCGACGATGCTTTGATGGCCGTAGCCGGTGTTCACGCACCAGAGGCCTGAGAAGGCGTCGAGCAGTTCATTGCCATCGATGTCGCGGAGGTAGACGCCTTGCGCGGATTCCAGCACGGTGACGCCGCGCGCTTCGTGTGCGCGATAGCTGACTACAGGGTGGATCAGGTGTTTGCGGTCGGATTCGATGAGGGACGGGTTTGGCATGGGGTGGGTCTCGTTTCTTCGCTTTCGCGGGTGGGAGGCGGACCGTTTCATACTACAGAGAGGGGGTTGGCGCGTGATTCGCCAAATAAATCTTTGAATAACGTGGATGTGGTTTTTTTGGGGGTGGGGGCAGCATTTTGTGCTGTATCGGGGTTTTTTCTGTCTGCGACGCTGGGGTGGGGGTTTTGATTTTGCGGTGCAAGTGGTTTGGTCGCGCTGGTATGCGTGTTGTGACTTGGCTATGTATGCGTTGCCGGTCGGTGCTTTGGACTTTGCGATGGCATCCGGTTTGGGCGTTCGCGGCGCGGACGTTGCCGGTTGGTGTGTTTGCCTTTGCGCTGGCATCCGCGTTATGCCTTCGTGCTTCAAGCGTCGCCCCTGTGCGGGGCGGCACCTACTTTTCTTTGCCGCCGCAAAGAAAAGTAGGCAAAAGAAAGCGGCTCACACCGCCAGCACGTGTTCTTATCCACGGGCCCCCAACGTCCCCATGCTTCACACGGCAGTGCCCTGGTTAGTGCTCGTTGCCAACGCTTCGAAATGAACGCCTCACCAGCTTCGGATACCCGTACTCGGGCAAGCGGCAGCGAATGGTATGTGCCGCCCAGGTGGCAAACTGTGTGTAGGTTGTCGCGTCGTATAGCTTGGGGCTCTTACATGGTGGAACGCGTGCGCTATCGGTCCGAAGTGAGGCGTGTGTCGCTCTACGGCCTACACACAGTTTGCCACCTGGGCGGCCGTGGAATATCTGGCACGGCATGCTGCAACGTGGGTGCCTGAAGCGGGTGAGGCGCACATTCGAAGCGTTGGCAACGAACATGGGTCACGTGATTGCCGTGTGAAGCGTAAGACCGGTTGGGGGCCCTCAGGCAAACACAAGAACTGGCGGTGTGAGCCGCTTTCTTTTGCCTACTTTTCTTTGCGGCGGCAAAGAAAAGTAGGTGCCGCCCCGCACAGGGGCGACGCATGAAGCACGAAGGCATAGCGCGGATGCCAGCGCAAAGGCAAAAAAAGCGAACCGGGCCGCGCCGCGTAGGCGCCGACACGGATGCCAGCGCGAAGGCCAAAACACGTTGGCGAGGCACGCGCAGCAAACACCACCTCGCGAATACCAGCGAAAAAACAAAAAGCCCAAACGGCACCGCCTGCGCCGCAAAGGCAAAAACCCCACCCCAGCGTCGCAGACAAAAACCGCTAATACCCTCGACTCCGATCAACCTCCCCGACCATCGGCAACCCATCGCGCCGCCGCCGAATATTCTCCAGGACCACGTCGACGGCGCTCTCAGGCCGAGTAGCACTAGCAATATGCGGCGTAATCCTGACCCGCGGATGCGTCCAAAACGGATGCGACTCCGGCAATGGCTCAGGATCCGTCACATCAAGAATGGCATTCTGCAACTGCCCGCTATCGAGCGCATCGAGCAGATCCTGCTGATTAACCTGCGGGCCGCGCCCGACATTAACGAACGACGCCCCTTTGGGCAGCTTGCCGAACAGACGCTTATCGAGCAGCCCACGCGTCGCATCGGTAAGCGGCAGCAGGCAGACAAGAACATCCGTCCGAGCAAGAAACGCATCGAGCGCCTCGACACCCGCAAAACACTCAACACCCTCTAGCCGATGCTCCGAACGACTCCACCCTGCACACGGAAACCCAAACACCCGTAAACGCTCCAGCACGGCCGTGCCCAACATCCCAAGCCCCAGCACGCCAACGCGCCGCGTCGAAGCCGCCCGCACGGGCATCTCACGCCAGACCCGCTGTCGCTGCTGCAAAGCATAGTCGAACAGATCGCGATGAATGGTCAGCACGGCCTGCGTCACATACTCCACCATGCCTTCCACGATCCCCGGCTCGATCATCCGCACCACGGCAATATGCGGCGGCACGCGCGACAGATCGAACTGATCGATGCCCGCCCCCACCGAAAAGATCACTTCGAGATTCGGCAACGTGCGCGCCGGGTCGTCAGGTGGCTGCCACGCGGCGAGATAACGCACGGCCGCCGGATCGCCGACGTCCGGCCACAGGCGAAAAGGAATCTCAGGCGCCTTTTGCGCAAAGTGCTGCGCCCATAACTTGCCGCGTTCGGGATCGGCCTTGTAGAGAAGCGTCATGATTTAACCAAGTGCCTGATTGACGATAGCGAACTGCACGACGGATGGATCGCTTGAGGGCGTGCCGTTGCGGGACATCTTGATGACAGTGTCGACGCATTTGAGGCCCAGTTCTTCGAGCCAGGGCGTAAGGCCGCTGTCGCCGGGCGTGTCGATGCGGGTGAATGCGCCCGCGTTCGCCGCGAGACATTGCGCGATCAGCACTTGCGCACGGCGCGTCGATTCGTCGGCGGAGTTCTCTACGACAACAGGCCCGATCGCGTGTCCACGGCCAAACGGCCGCAGCAACGCGAAGCCCAGCATTTCACCATCCCGCTCCAGCGCAACGCCGCGCGCAACATCGAGTAGCGCCGGCAGCAGCGCGCTGCGATCAAGGCCGCTCGCGCGCGTAGCAAGGTCGATCAGACGGGGCGTATCGGCAGCTTGCAGCGGGCGCAGTTGCTCGCCCGGTTTCAGCACGATCTGCGGGACGCGAAAGTCGGTGGCCTGGTGCTGGTTGATCGTGCCGATTGCGTGGAAGCCGAGCTTTTCGTACAGCGGCTGGCCGGCTGGCGTTGCATGCAACACCGTGGTCCGTCCGCCGAGCATTTCGAGCAGACGCTCCATCAACTCGCGTCCGATGCCTCGACCTTGCTGGTCCGGCGAGACGATCACCATCCCGAGCGACGCGCCGTTCTCGCCGTACTTCCAGCACAGCGCCGTGCCGACAATGCGATCCCCGCTCAGCGCGACAAAGCCGCCACCGGCATCGGCGACCAGGCGCCAGTCGTCGGCGCGATGCGGCCACTTGACCTCGAGCGACAGCGCGTGCGCGGCGGCGATGTCGTCGGGCGTGAAAGGCCGGAAGGTAGCAGTGGAAAGGGTGGAAAGTTTGGAAAGGGCGGAAAGCGGTTCGGGCGTGGACACGAAAGCTCCTCTGGCTGGATACGCCCGTCACTGTGGCATTTCGTCGGCGCGAAGGCTAGGACGATCCTGCTGCGACAGGCACACGCCGTTCATGTCCACGCCCGTGTGCGCCGTTTTGCGCAGCGCCGCAAAGCGCATCTTGCCGGGGCAGTGGTTCGCGCAAACAGCCGCCGCAATGCGGTCTATCATGGAAAGTACAGCATTCATCAGCGCAGGAGCACACCATGCCCTCCGATCCGTCCGCTGAGCCGACCGTCAAACCTCTCGACCCCGCGCAAAACGCATCCGGCAACCAGCCGGCCAAGCCCGCGAAAGACGACGTTCCCGACGCCGACGCGGCCGAGCCCGTCCCGCACGAGCATCTTCCGAGCCGAAGCGACGACAACTGACCAACAGCGAAGGCGCCGCTCAATCAAGGCTCGCACCGGTTCAAACCGGAAGGGAGCGAATCATGGAGAACATCCTGGCAGGTTATGACGGCTCGCCGTCCGCGCGGCATGCCGTCGCGTTCGCAGTCGATCTGGCGAAGCGCTTCGATGCGCGCCTGCATGTGCTCGTCGTCGCGCGCGCGCCGGACTGGGGCGCGATCGAGCTCGAAAGAAAGGAAATGGTCGACTACGAGTTGCGTCACGCGAACGAAGTGCTCGACGACATCAAGGCGAAGCTCACGTCATCGAACGATCACGCCGAGTTCGATCTCGTGATCGGCCAGCCGGCGAAAGAGATCGTGCTCTACGCGGAGCAGCACGGCATCGATCATCTCGTCGTCGGGCATCGCGGGCATACGCCGTTCGACCGCTGGCTGATCGGCTCCGTCGCGCGTCAGGTGCTCGCTTACGCGCCGTGCGCGGTGACGATCGTGCGCGATCCGGCGTCTATGAAGTCGCGCGTCGCAAAGACCGCGCAGCATGCGGCGGATGAAGCGCCGTTCGTGTGAGGTCGAAAACGCAGGCGCGGCAGGCGCGGCGGGTAAAGCGCGTGAAGAACGCGCGTCACGCGTCCGTCTGCGCAGTATCGCGGCCGAGCTTCTCGGGCCGCGTGCTGAAGCGCGGCTCGTCGATCCATGCCGCGAGCCAGTCGTGAAACTGGCCCCAGTCGTCGGCCAGGTCGAGTTCGCGCGCGCCCGCGCCCGGCTGGTCGCGTCCGCCGTCGCCGATCCACGCGTAGACGGTCCGCGCGCCGCTCCACCACGCGATCATGCCGTCCGTCAGTTCGGCAATGGTCCCGTCGGGCAGCGCCCGTAGCAGCTGCGACAGGCGCGCGTCGAATTCGTCGAATCTCATGCCCAGCCCTCAATGCACGACGCCGAAGAACGCAATCGCGCCCTCGGCCGGTGTCAGTCCCGCCTTGAAATAACCTTCGAGCCGGTCGGCTGTCGATTCGTCGAGCGTAAAGGGCGGGTGAACGAGTCCCACCTTGAACGCATGGTCGTACCAGTCGCTGATCCACGCGCGCAAATCGATCACATACAGCGGCAGTGCGTTCGAAGCGTCGTCATACATGTGCGTCTCCCCCATGCCCGATGACCCAATGCTAGGGCTAACGCGATGCAGGACCAATCGGCAGCGGCGGATTGTGTATTCAGGAAATGCTGATTTGAAGCGTCAGGATTTCCCTGGGAAGTGCGACGCGAGCCGCTGACGTACAAGGGTTTTTACGTATCGGCACCGGCTTGCGGGCGCGCGCGGCGTTAAGGATTTCCTGACACGCGAATCAGGATGTCGCACGCGGGTTTTACAGCGCGTGCTGACTGTGACACAAATAGTGGTCGCGGATCATGAGCCATCGAAATGCAACATCGGGCCAACGCGTCATGATTGCCTATCTGTCCGAGCGTGAGAATGTCGTGGAGCAGGTCAACTCGCTCTGTCTGCAGCTATTCGACACATGGTGCGAATCGCGCAGCGTGACGGCGCTTGCGTATCTGATGCACTGCTGGCCCTTGATCGAAAGCACGCCCGCTGCGCTGAGACGCCTCGGCGAAACGATGTGCGATTTGCGACGCTATCACGCGGACCAGCTCGACGCAGACGGTTTTCAGGCGCTCTGCGAAATGGCCGATCTGATCGACGAACTCGTCGGGCGGCCGGTGCGCACGGTCAGACTGAAGGCGTTTGGCGAACTGCCGGAACCGGCGGGGTAGAAGGACCGACGTTTCAGGTGCCTGGCCGCTGGATCGGGCCGATGGACCGGGCTTTGGCATCGAGTGCAGAATAAGACAACCAGAACGGCAGCACTCGCGGGGGGATATGGCTCTCGACAGGTTCGACGCAGGGTGGAGCGGGCTCCGTTATGTGCGGCGCAGCGTAGTGCTGCGGCTGCTCGGGACGGTGCTCGCGTTCAGCTGCGCGATCACGCTGATCCTCACGGCCGTGCAGCTGTATCGCGATTATCAGCGCGGCGTCGAGCAGATCCAGAACCGCCTCGTCGATATCGACCGCAGCTATCGCGACAGTCTTGGCGAAGCGCTCTGGCGCCTTGACGAGCCGCAACTCCAGCTCGAACTCGAAGGCATGCTGCGGCTCGCCGATATCCGCGCGGCGGAAGTGCGCGAGCTGCCTTCCGTCAGCTCCGCGATGGTCGTGCGCGTGGGCCAGCGCATGTCCGGCATGACGGTCGCCCGCGAGTTCCCGATCATGTATCACGTGCAGGACAAGGTCGAACAAATTGGGACGCTGTATGTCGAGGCGACGCTCGCCAACCTCTATCACGACCTGACGCGCACGGCGCTCGTGATACTCGTGAGCCAGGGCGCGAATACGTTTCTCGTCGCGCTGTTCACGTTTTACATTCTGTGGCGGCTTCTCACGCGGCACCTCGCGGCGATTGCGCGCAGCGTCAGCGACTACGACTTTCACGAGCCGCAGCACCCGTTCGTTCTGCAACGCAAACCGCCGCGCGAGCCGGACGAACTCGACCGCGTGGTGTCGGCGTTCAACGCAATGGGGATGCGGCTGCATCGCGCGTATCTCGACGAACGCGAAGCGGCCGTCGAGCGCGAAGCGCGGCACATGGCGGAAGCGGCCAATCGCGCGAAAGGCGAGTTCCTCGCGAACCTGAGCCATGAATTGCGCACGCCGCTCAACGGCATTCTCGGCTATGCGCAGATTCTCCGGCGCGACAGTACGCTCAGCCTGCGTCAGCGCGACGGCGTCGCCGTGATCCAGCAGAGCGGCGAGCACCTGCTGTCGCTGATCGACGAAACGCTCGATTTCGCGAAGGTCGAAGCGGGCAAGCTGCGCATCGAGATTTGCGACGTGCCGCTGGCAGGCCTCGTCGATACGATTCGCGAGATCATCGGCGTGAAGGCTGAGCAGCGCAAGCTCGCGTTCGAATGCACGGTTGCCGACGATGCGCCGGGCGGCGTGCGAGCAGACGAACACCGCTTGCGCCAGGTGCTGCTCAATCTGTTGTCGAACGCGGTGAAGTTCACCGACGCGGGCAGCGTGCATCTGTTCATCGGGTGCGGCGAAAGCGACGCGGTCCGCTTCGAGGTGCACGACACGGGCATTGGCATTGCCGCCGAGTATCACGAGAAGATCTTCATGCCGTTCGAACAGGCAGGCGGCGCGGAACGCCGCGCGGGCGGCACGGGGCTTGGCCTTGCGATCAGCCGGCAATTCGTGCGCGCGATGGGCGGTGAAGTGAAGGTCGAAAGCGCACCTGATGGCGGCAGCGTCTTCTGGTTCGAGTTGCCGGCCGCGCTCATCGAGCCGGGCGCAGCGCGCGCCGGCGGTGTCATGGGTGCCGCCACGATCATCACGGGCTACGAAGGTCCGCGCCGCAAGGTGCTTGTGATCGACGACGTGCAGATCAACCGCGCGGTCATCGTCGAGCTGTTGACGCGGATCGGCTTCGACACCGTGGAGTCCGCCAGTGGCGCCGACGGCATCGCGCTCGCGCAAACGGAATATCCCGATCTGATACTCACGGACATCGTGATGCCCGGCATCGACGGTCTGACTGTGACGCGCCGCTTCCGCGCGATGCCCGCGTTTGCGCACACGCCGATCATCGCGATCTCGGCGTCGCCGTTCGGCGTGGACGGCGCGAGGAGCCTCGAAGCGGGCGCGAACGCGTTCGTCAACAAGCCGGTCGATTTCGATGCGCTGCTCGCGCGGATCGCGGCGCTGCTCGGCATCGACTGGATTCGCGAGGCGGTCCAGCAGCAAGCCGGACCGCCAATGCCGGCCACCCTTCCCGCCAACATTCCCGCCGAAGCGATGAGCGAGCTGCATCAGCTCGCGCGCGACGGCAACATGAGCGGCATCGTGCAATGGGCGGAGCGGATTGCGGCGAGCGATCCGTCGCACGCGGCGTTTGCCGCGCGGCTGCATCAACTGGCGCGCGCCTGGCAGTCGAAGGCGATCCTGCAACTGGTGGAGCGGTATCTCGAAGGGAACACGGCATCATGAGCCAGCTCGCTGCGTCCGCCGTGCCGTCGGGCACGATCCTGATCGTCGACGATACGCCCGCCAATGTCGGCGTGGTCGTCGACAGTCTCGAGGCGCGCGGCATCCGCGTGCTGGTTGCGCTCGACGGCATCGAGGCGCTCGAACGCGCGGCGTTCGCGCAGCCCGATCTGATTCTGCTCGACGTGAAGATGCCCGGCATCGACGGCTTTGAAACCTGTCGCCGGCTCAAGCGCGATGAACGCACGCGCGATATCGCTGTGATCTTCATGACCTCGCTGACGGGCAACGAAGATCGCGTGGAAGGGTTTTCTTCGGGCGGTGTCGATTATGTGACCAAGCCGCTGCGCGTCGACGAGATGCTCGCGCGCGTCGGCGTGCATCTCGAACTGCGCGCGATGCACAAGCAACTCGTCGCGCAGAACCGGCAACTGCTGGCCGAAGTCGCCGTGCGCAAGGAAACGAAAGCGGCGCTCGAGCAGGTACGCGACGATCTCGAACGGCGCGTCGCGTTGCGCACGGAAGAACTGGCGCGCGCGAATGCGAACCTGCAGGCGCAGATCGACGAACGCCGCCGCGCGGACGCGCGCTTGCAGGCGAGCGAGGCGCGCTTTCGCGCGATCGTCGAAACGAGCCCAGTGCCCTTGTGCATCACGTCGATGCCGGATGGACGCATCCTGTACACGA
Organism: Paraburkholderia sp. SIMBA_054; assembly: GCF_046534875.1. Classification (NCBI taxonomy): domain Bacteria; kingdom Pseudomonadati; phylum Pseudomonadota; class Betaproteobacteria; order Burkholderiales; family Burkholderiaceae; genus Paraburkholderia; species Paraburkholderia sp. SIMBA_054. The sequence goes on from NZ_JAWRXV010000008.1 coordinate 44,261, forward strand.
ACGCGCCGCTGCGCGCGCTGTTCGGCATGGGCGAGAGCATGGCCCTGAACATCGCTAACATCGCGGACTTCTACGCGGACCCGGTCGAACGCGAGAGACTGATCGGCCATCTGCGAACGGAAGGGAGTCTGCGCGATACCGAGGTCCGGTTCCGCCGTCCGGACGGCACGCAGTTCTGGGCGATGGTGACCGCGCGCGTCGCCACCTACGACGACTCGCCCGCCATCTATGTTGGCCTGAACGACATTACCGGGCGCAAGCAGATGGAACAGGAACTGCTCGAGTCGCGCGAACAGCAACGCGAGCTTTCCGCCTACATGGAGGCGATCCGCGAAGAGGAGAGAAAGCGCATCGCGATGGAGATTCACGACGAACTCGGCCAGTTGTTGACCGCGCTGAAGATGGACGTCTCGCTGTTGAAGATGCGTCTCGCGCACGACCCGGAATCGCTGAAAAAGGCCGACGATATGCGCGAACTGGTCGAAGGCACGATCTGGATGGTGCGCAATGTTGCGAGCCACTTGCGGCCCGCCGCGCTCAACTTCGGGATCGTGTCGGCGCTCGAATGGCTCGTCGACGAATTCAACCGGCGCAACGCGATTCCCTGCGAACTGCGCATCGAAGGTGGTGAGCCCGCGCTGTCGGACGCACACGCAACGGCCGTGTTCCGCATCGTGCAGGCGTCGCTGACCAACGTGGCGCGTCATGCGAACGCGACGCGTGTCCACGTGTCGCTGATTTCGACCGCGGACAAACTCGAACTGCATGTGCGCGACAACGGCTGCGGCTTCGACCTGCAGGCGGCGCACCGCGACTATTCGTATGGCCTGCTCGGCATGAACGAGCGCGCGCGGCTGATCGGCGCAACGCTGTCGATCGACAGCGCGCAGGGCGCCGGCACGACGGTTTCGATTCACATTCCGCTCGATGGCGGGCCCAAACTATGATCAGGATACTCATTGCAGACGATCACGCGATCGTCCGCGGCGGACTCAGGCAGATCATCGCGACGACGAGCGACATGATCGTCGCGGCGGAAGCGGCGCACGGCGCCGAAGTCGTCGACAAACTGCGCAGTTGCGCGGTCGATCTGCTGTTGCTCGACATGACGATGCCGGGCATCAGCGGTGTCGATCTGATTCGCCGCGTGCGGGCCGAGCAGCCTGCGTTACCGGTGCTGGTGCTGAGCATCCACGACGAGGCGCAGGTCGCGTCGCGCGCCCTGCGCGCCGGCGCGACCGGTTATCTGACGAAAGACAGCGATCCCGATGTTCTGCTCGCAGCGATCCGCAAGCTCGCAGACGGCGGGCGCTTCATCGATCCGAAGCTCGTCGATGCGATGGTCTTCGAAACGCATCGCGGCGACATGCCGCCCCATGAAGTCCTGTCCGACCGCGAATTTCAGGTGCTGCAGATGCTGGCGGCGGGCAAGAGCATCAACGAAATCGCCGACACCTGCGCGCTCAGCGCAAAGACGATTAGTACACACAAGATGCGGCTGATGCAGAAACTGGGCCTCGCGAACAACGCCGAGGTGATCCGTTACGCGATCCGCCACGGACTGATCGTCGAATAGCCGCTAAAAAGCCGGTTTCGCATGTTCGGAGCGATTGAAGGCTTCGAGTAAGTATTGCGTTTGCAATATGTCAGCGGGTTTGTCCGAATGTCGATGCCGCTATGCTCCGTGACACGATCTGAGCAGGCTCGATATCGTGCGACCCGCACGTTCCCGTATCGGTCACTCGTACTTATGCATCGCAGGCGTTTCCTTTTCGCCGCGGCAAGTGCTGCGGGCGCCTCGCTCGCAGCACGGTCCGCACCGGGCGAGCACTTCGAAATCATCTATCCACAGATCCGGCCGGGCAGGGATGTGCATGCCGCGTTTGCGCTCGCGACGCTCGATCTCGCGATGAAAGCGGCCAATGCGTCCTATTCGGCGCGGCAGATCGAACTCGTGATGGAGCGCGGCCGTGCGCTCGCCGAACTCGCAAACGGCACGACCATCAATTTGCACTGGACCAGCATGGACGCGCAGGCCGAGCGCGGCCTGAACGTCGTACATATTCCGATTCATCGCGGGCTGATCGGGTATCGGGTGTTTCTGATCCGACAGGACAGGCAGCCCGATTTCGACCGGATCGAAACACTCGACGATCTGCGTTCGATGACGGGTGTTCAAGGGCTTGGCTGGATCGATACCGAGATCATGCGCAACGCGGGTCTCTCCGTGCAGACGACATCGAGTTACGAAACGATCTTCAAGATGGTCGAAGGCCGGCGCGTCGACTATTTTCCGCGCGGCGTGATCGAAGCGTACCCGGAGGTCGAGTCGCGCAAGGAGACCGAGCCGAGTCTCGCCGTCGAGAACCGTTTGCTGCTCGCGTATCGCTCGGATTTTCTGTTCTATGTGTCGCCGAATCAGGAGCGGCTCGCGGCGACGATCGCGCGAGGCTTCACGGCCGCCTGGCGTGATGGCTCGTATCTGAAGCTGTTTAACACGCATCCGTATATCCAGAACGCATTGAAACGCACGAATCTGGCGAGTCGGAAAATCATTCGTCTGGACAATCCGTTCCTGTCGGATGAAGACCGTGCGATTCCCGACATGTACTGGTTGCATCTTTAGCGCGCCGCTGAAACGTAATCAGCCATGATTTGTATCAACATTTGGGAAATTAACGTTAAAAACTAGGGTAACTACCTACTAAAGACCATTTAATGATTGTCAAATGATGTGTTTAGAATGACGCTTCAAATTGTGCTTCGCACAAACAAACGTTTATTGCGAACACACATGCTATTCGCATGAAACAGCGCGGCCCCGCTGTGCATGTGGCATGGATCTCATTAGTAAGACTAACGGAGTCGCGTCATGAACACACGGAATTCCGTAGGTGTCATTTCGGCGTGGGAGCCCGGCATGTCCGCTCTCCACGCTTGGGCCAATCCCTTCGTTCGCGAAGTGCAATCCATCGTCGCGCTGAATCTGCAGACGATTAGCCAGTTGAACGGCGAGGCGCTGAAAACCATGAGCATGGTCAGCAACGCTCGCACGCTGGACGCATGGACCGCAATCCAATGGAGTGCGGTCAGTAACGGCATGTCGCTATTCGCGGGCTACGGCCAGGAACTGGGCCGTATCGTTTCGCAGCTCAATGTAGCGCTTCAGGAAGTCGGACAAACACAAGCGAAAAAGAACGACATCCATCTGCGCTGCGCCGTCGATGCATTCCAGAGCCGCACGCAAGCGGCAGCGTCCGCCATGACGTCGGCTGTCGCGACGGCGCTTTCCACTGCGCCGACGCCCGAAGCGCTCGCGCAACAGCAAGCCGAAGAGGCGATCGCGCGCGCCGCGCGTACTGAGGCCGACACGCCTCCCCACAAAGCGGTTGTCGATTAATCACCTAAGTACAGGCATACGCCGAACCATCTACCGACACGCGACGTCGCAGTGACTCGCGAAACGCGCGCGCCGCAGTGAGCGGCGCCATAAAGGATCAGTCGGGGAGACCAGTCAACGGCTGTATCTGCGAACCAGCCGGTTGACGATCGGGAAGCTTCGCAATGAACGACTGACAGGTGTAAAGGATGACTAATCGAATTGCTGTGGTAACGGGCGGTATGGGTGGTCTGGGCGAGGCTATCAGTGTCCGTTTGCACGATGCCGGCTATCGCGTGGTCGTGACGTGCTCGCCCGGCAACACGTGCTCGGACGAATGGCTTGCCGCGATGGAAGCCTCAGGCCGCGTGTTCTACGCGTATTCCGTCGACGTCGCCGACTACGACTCGTGTTACGCAGGCGTGGCGAAGATCACGGCGGAGATCGGTCCCGTCGACATCCTCGTGAACAATGCGGGCATCACGCGCGACATGACGCTGCGCAAGCTCGACAAGGTGAACTGGGACGCCGTCATGCGCACGAATCTCGATTCCGTCTTCAACATGACGAAGCCGGTGTGCGAAATGATGATGGAGCGCGGTTGGGGACGGGTGATCAATATCTCGTCGGTGAATGGCTCGAAGGGATCGGTTGGGCAGACCAACTATGCGGCGGCGAAGGCGGGCATGCACGGTTTCACGAAGGCGCTCGCGCTCGAAGTGGCGCGCAAGGGCGTGACCGTCAACACGATTTCGCCTGGTTATCTCGCCACGAAGATGGTCACGGCGATCCCGCAGGAAATCCTCGATACGAAGATCCTGCCGCAGATTCCCGTCGGCCGCCTGGGCAAGCCCGAAGAAGTGGCCGCGCTGGTCGCGTTCCTTTGCTCGGACGATGCGGGTTTCATTACGGGCGCGAACCTGGCCGTGAACGGCGGCCAGCATATGAACTGATTCTGTATCGACAAAAACAGGGTCCACGCAGTCCAGAAAGCGGAAAGGGCCCGACAAGGAAGAAGTGGTGGAGACAAAACAACAGCTTTATCAATGCCGGTGCACGAACCAGATCGTCGTCGTGAACCGGACTTTTGGGCCGCGTACGCCTGCGGATCGCGATGCGGGTCGATACCGCGAACTGGTTTTCGAGCAGTGCATCAACGCAGGCAATTGTCCGAAGGCCGGACAATGCCCGCTCTGAAAACATGGTGCGACGCTGCAGGCGTAGTTGTCACAGGGGATGGCAATGAACGAAACATGGATTGTGACTGTTCTTGGAGGATCCGTGCTGTTGATTGCGTTGCTGTCGGTGGTGCAGCACTACCGTCGCGAGCGATCGCGCGCGGAATTGCTGAAGAATCTCGATCACCATAGCTGGTGCCGCTTCTCGCGCGCGAGACGCTGACTTCCAGCAACTGCCGCGCGGAGCATCGCGCGGCTTACGCTTCTGCCATGCTGATTGTGCGCGCGACGTCGACGACGGCAAGACGTATCGCGTCGATCAAGGCGCGCGCGGCCGGGGACGGTGTCCCCGCGCCGCGCATCGTGAGGCCGATATCGCGCCGTGTGTTGTGCAGCTTCACGTCGAGCACGACCAGTTCACCCGATTGACACTCGTAGTGCAATTGCTGCGCGGACAGTGCCGCGAGCATGTCCGTGCCGAGCAGCAGGCCGCGAATCACCGCGAGGTCCGCCGTTTCGACGGACGGCATTGGCGGCTTGAGTTTGATCCGCTTGAATTGCGCTTCGAACAGCCCGCGTGCGGGCGCGTGGCTGCGCGGCACGATCCATTGCACGTTCTGCAGGTCGGCGAGCGTCAGGCCGCGCGCGTTCGCTAGCGGATGCGCGCGACGCGCCAGCACGACCATTTCATCCGACATCAAACGCTCGTTCAACAGCCCGCTCGATGCATCGTTCTCGCGCAGCGCGCCGAGAATGAAATCGATGTCGCCCGCACGTAGTCCCGCGACCAGCGTTTCGTACGCGCTTTCGTCGGTGATGATGCGCACGCCGGGATGCTTCGCGCTCATGCTTGCGATCGCTTTCGGCAGGATCAGCGTGCGTCCGAGCGGCAGCGCGCCCACCGTCACCGCACCCTGAATGTAGCCGTGCAACGCGGCGATATCGTCGGGTACGTGGCGCAACTCGTTCAGCGCGCGGCGCACGTGCAGCAGGAACGTTTCGCCTTCATCGGTCAACAGGATACCGCGCGGATTGCGATGGAACAGTTGCAGTCCCGAGCCGCTTTCGAGCACGCGGATTGCGGTGCTCACGGCCGGCTGACTGATGCCGAACGCCTTTGCCGCGCTCGGCATATGCCGATGACGCGCGAGCGCAGCGAACAGTTGCAGCCGCCGCGTATTGAGCAGATAAGCGGGCAACGAACCTTCCGCAGCAGGACGGCGGCGCGCCTGACGCGCGGCGCACCATTGCGCGAGTTCTTCGAGTTCCGTGAAAAGCCGCTCACAGCGATGCAGCACGGCGCGGCCGACGGGTGTCGGCAGCATGCCCGAAGGCTTGCGGTCGAACAGCGGTTCGCCAAGCGCTGCTTCGAGTTCTTGCACCGAGCGCGTTACGGCCGATTGCGCGCGAAACAGCGCGGAAGCCGCGCGCGTTGCACTGCCCGTATCCGCGACGAGTTTGAAGGCGCGCAATTGCGCGATGTTGAGAAGATCGTTGCTGCTCACGGAATGGGCCACAAAAAAGTACTAAAAGCCGCAATCGCCATCATGCCGCGCCCGCGATCAGATGCAGCGTGGGCAACGACAGATTGAGGCTTTCCTTCGATATATGCGTGTGTTCCTTCATGAGCGCGTCGACGCGCGCGCCTTCGCCGTTGACGAGCGCATTGACGATCGCATGATGCTGCCGGTGCGCATACATGAGCATCGCGAACTGGCGGTCTCGCGCCGATTCGTCGAACGCAATGGTTGATGGCGCGACGAATGGAATCTTGTCGTTCAGGCTCAATGCGGCGCTGACTGCGGCGTTCTGCGCGGCGTCGACGATCAGCGCATGGAAGCGGCCGTTCATCGCTGCATAGCGCACGTCGTCGCCATGCTTCAACGCGCCTGCATTGAAAATCTCATCGCCTTCGCGCAGACAGGCATCCAGCGACGCGGCCAGCGCCGTCGATACGCCACTCTCCGCAAGCATCCGCGCAGCGAGACCTTCGAGCACGCCGCGCACGTCGATTGCATTCAGCACGTCGCGCACGCTGAAGCGCCGCACCACGAAACCACGTGCGCCCGAGCGTTCGAGCAGCGCTTCGCTTGCCAATACACTCAACGCATAGCGCAGCGGCGTGCGGGATACGCCGAGCCATTGCGCGAGTTGCGCCTCGACGAGACGCTGGCCGGGCGCCAGTTCGCCCGCGAGGATCTTTTCTCGCAGCGTTTGAACAATCGCTTGCTGGGTTGTCTCGTTCATGTGTTTCTACTCATCGGCTGGTCAGTATAACGGCGCTCATGATCGCGCAACAACGCCTTCACAACGCATTGCGACTTGATTCGCTTGCCATCTGTTCTGTTTATCGGCGTGTACGTCTGCCCGTAGCGAAGCGAACGGGGCCATTCACGATTCGGGATACCACAGAGCTTGATCTGTCGGGCAATCGAGCCGGGTTCGACTTGCTCGCACATCGCGTTCAGCCTTGTCTTACCGAATCTGACTGGCCTTTCATGTGGTTTACCCGCACTACCGGGAATGGATGCCGTTTCTATATCTTTGTATCCCAAGATAGCCGCAAGTCCAAGAAGTACGAAGACCGCGGTCCATCCGACTGGCGCGCGAGCGCTGCGCAGCGTGAAGTAACGGAAGACATCGAAATGGCAAGGATTATGGGTGGTATCGGAACGTCGAACGTGCCGACTGTGACGACACAAATCCCGGCATGTACCGGCATGCGAGGCGAAACACGCGAAGCATTCCTTATGACGCGCCGGGTACCTGAAGCGTTATAGCGAACGACACCTCTAGCTCTTCCGTAGTCGCTTTTCTCCTTCGATACAACAAGACCCCAGGTTCGACAGAAGCCCGGGGCGGGGAACCTTTTTTCGGAGACATTTATGAAACCAACAGAATCAGTCGACATCAAGGCGTTCATCGACGCACGCAAGATGTCCGCGTACCAGTGGCTCGTGCTTGTGCTGTGCTTCTGGATCGTCACGATGGACGGGCTCGATACGGCCGTGATGGGATTCGTTGCGCCCGTCATCATGCACGACTGGAGCGTGAGCCGCGCCGCCTTCGGACCCGTGATGAGCGCCGCGATGGTGGGCCTCGCGGTTGGCGCGCTGGTCGCCGGACCGATGGCGGATCGCATCGGACGAAAGAAAATACTGATTGGCTCCGTGTTCTGCTTCGGGTTTTTCAGCCTGCTTTGCGCTTTCGCGGAGACACCCACTGCGCTCGTTATCCTGCGCTTTCTGACGGGACTCGGTCTCGGCGCCGCGATGCCGAACTCGACGACGCTGCTGTCCGAATACGTGCCGTCGCGCAGCCGTTCGCTGCTGCTGACGATCATGTTCACCGGTTTCAACTTCGGCTCGGGCGCGGGCGGCTTCGTCGCCGCGTGGCTGATTCCGCATTTCGGCTGGCGCGCGGTGTTCATGTTCGGCGGCATTCTGCCCGTTGTGAGCCTGCCGTTGCTGCTATGGCTGCTTCCCGAGTCCGCGCGTCTGATGCTTGTGCGCAAGGCTGTCACGGAGCGCATTGCGCACACCTTGGGACGTGTATGCGGACACCGGTTTGCTGACGACGTTCGCTTTACCGCGCCGGAACCTGTCGTTGCAGAGAAAGCGCCCGTGCGCATGCTGTTCGCGGATGGCTACGCGATGAGCACGCTGATGCTGTGGGTCACGTACTTCATGGGCCTGCTGATCATCTATCTGCTGACGGGCTGGCTGCCGACGCTGATCAAGGACGCGGGCCTGCCTGTCGAACGCGCCGCAGCGATCACGGGCATGTTCCAGCTGGGCGGCACGATCGGCGCGGTGGCCGTCGGCTTTGCAATGGATCGGATGGACCGCAATGCCGTCATCGGTTTTTCGTATCTGCTGGGCGGCGTGTTCATCTTCGCGCTCGGTATGGGCACGCTCCAATCCGGCACCTTGCCCGCTCTCGTTGCGTGTGCCGGTTTCTTCATGAGCGGCGCGCAAACGGGCCTCAACGCGCTCGCGCCGAGCTGCTACCCGACACGTGCCCGTGCGACGGGCGTCAGCTGGATGCTGGGCTTTGGCCGGCTTGGCGGGATTCTGGGTTCGCTGGTGGGCGGTGCGTTGCTCTCGCTGGGCTTCAGCTTTGCGACCGTGTTCTCGGTGCTCGCCGTGCCCGCCGTGATCGCCGCCATTGCGATCGTGATGAACCGCGTTGCGTTGCGCTTCATCACGAGTCCGGTCGCCGATGTCTGAAGTCAATACGTGAAGTTCGCCGATGGCGATGCGCCGTCGGCTTTCGCAGCACCCGACGTTTAAACAGGGATGAGGAGACACGAGATGGCTGGCAACTTCAGCATTAGCGGAAAAGAGCTCGGCGGCAATGCAGCGCTGAATGCTTCGGGTTGGCCGAGCCTGGCCGCGATGATTCGCGCGGGACTTGCGGCCGGTTTGCTCGGCGCGGTGATCATCTGGATCTACGAGGCCGTGGTGTGGGTCGGCATCCAGCATCTGATGCCGCTCGCGGGCATTCCACGCAACGCGACGGGGCTGGTGTTTGGCAAGGTGGTGCAGGAATCGATCGGCGTGTGGGCGTATGTCGTCGGCACGGGCATTCACTTTGTCTTTGCGCTTGCGTGGGGCGTGCTGTTCGCACTGATCTGGCCGTACTTTCAACGCCGCGGATACGAAGCGACTTTTGTCGCGCTCTTTTACGCCGTGCTTGCGTGGATCGTGATGCACGTCGCGATCATTGTCGTCTCGGATAACCACCCCGATTACACGAATCCGAATGTCGTGATTGGCGGATTTATGTCTCACCTCTTCTTTACCGTGCCGCTGGCTTTGACGGTGAAGCGGAAATTGAGCCAATACAGAACATAACAGCGAAGCGGTTTAAAGAATTCAAACAGCAGCAAAAACCAGGAAGATGGAGGTCACAAGAATGAAGAGGAGTACCAGTAGCGTCAAGGCGGTTGTCATTGGGGCGGCAATCGTTGGCGGCGCGCCGGCTTTTGCGCAAAGCAGCGTGACACTGTACGGCATTGTCGATAACGGACTGGCTTATCAAAGCAGTTCGACATCGCTTGGGTCGACGAGCGGCGGGCACTCGGTCGTCAAGATGACGCCGGGCGTGTGGGCGGGCAGCCGCTTCGGATTGAAAGGCGGGGAAGATCTCGGCGGCGGTACTAAAGCGATCTTTCAACTGGAGTCGGGCTTTAATTCGGCAACGGGCGCGCAGCAGTACACGAATGCGATGTTCGGGCGTCTTGCGTATGTCGGCGTGACGAATCCGACCTACGGTACGTTCACGGCGGGCCGGCAGTACGCTTCGTATTACCAGTTGCTGTCGCCGTATAGCCCGACGACATGGATCACGGGCTTCTACGGCGCGCATCCTGGCGATATCGACGGGCTCGACACGATCTATCGTGCGAACAATACGCTCGAGTACACGTCGCCGAAGCTGTACGGCTTGACGGTGAGCGGCTCGTATTCGCTTGGCGGCGTGGCGGGCAGCGTGAATCAGGGCTCGACGTGGACGACCGCGATCCAGTACGCACTGGGCCCGATCGGTCTCGCGGTCGGCTTCTCGCGGATCAACAATTCGACCTCGGGTGGCGGTGCGTGGGGCGCGGATTCCACCACGACGAACGGCGGCTCGCAGATCGGCGTATCCGCGTTGACGAACGGCTACCAGACGGCGCGTGCGCAGCAGCGCTTTGCCGTCGGCGGCGGCTATACGTTCAACAGCGCGTGGGACGTGACGGCGACGTACTCGAACGTTCAGTACATTCCCGGCATCAATTCGAAGTTCACCGATACGGCGATCTTCAACACGGCGGGCGCTGTGCTGCATTGGAAACCGGCTGTGACGTGGGACTTTGCCGCGGGCTACAGCTATACGCGTGCGACTCGCGCGAATGGCATTACGGATAGCGCGTCGTATCAGCAGTTCAACCTGTCCCAATACTATTCGCTGTCCAAGCGTACGGGCCTTTATGCGCTCGAAGCGTATCAACGTGCGAACGGCAAGACGCTCGGCACGAACGGCGCGGGGCAGATCATCGACGCGACCGCGAGTATCGGCGATGGCTTCAATTCGACGCCTTCGTCGACGGCCAGTCAGTTTGCGTTTGGCCTTGGTGTGATTCATCGCTTCTGATGTGAAGCGAAAAGCCGAGCCGGTGCACCCGGTTCGGCTTGTGGTAGCGTAACGGCATCTGTCCGTTACCGGTATCTCACGTCATGTCTGCATCCTTCAGCAAGGTCCCCCGCGTTCTCCTCACCAACGACGACGGCATCGACGCCCCCGGCCTCGCCGTACTCGAAGCCGTAGCCAACGAGCTAGCCGACGAAGTATGGATCGTCGCGCCCGAGCATGATCAGAGCGGCACGTCGCACTCGATCAGCCTGCATTCGCCGCTGCGCGTGAGCCGCCAGGGCGAGCGCCGCTTCGGCGTGGTGGGCACGCCTGGCGATTGCGTTGTGATGGCCGTACGTCATCTGATGCGCGACACGCCGCCGACGCTCGTGCTGTCCGGCATCAATCGCGGCGGCAATCTCGGCGTCGAGACGATGTTCTCCGGCACCGTCGGCGCGGCGATGACGGGGCTGCTGCTCGGGCTGCCGTCGATTGCATTGAGCCAGACCTTCCGGGACCGTGAGAACGTGCGCTGGGATACGGCGCGTGCGCTCGCGCCGGGCGCGATCCGCCAGTTGCTGGCCATCGAGCACGACTCGCCCGTTTGCCTGAATGTCAATTTCCCTGATGTCGATGCGTCGGGGGCGGGTCCGTTGACGCCGACGAAGCAGGGCGTGGGTCTCGTGGAAGGTATCGACGTGCTGCCGCAGGTCGACCCGCGTGGCCTCGAGTATCACTGGCTGCGATTTCAGCGTGGCCCGCGGGAGAACTCGCCCGATAGCGAAACGGCTGTGGTCGCGTCGGGGCGCGTGTCGGTGACGCCGCTTTTCTTCGATCGTACGGACGAGAACACCTTCGCGAAGTTGTCGGCGTCGTTGAGGGTGTGAAGGCTGTGGCTGGCCGGGAGCGTTGCTCGGGTTTGGTTTGGCTTTGCGCTGGCATCCGCGTTTTGTTAGCGTGCTTCAAGCGTCGCCCCTGTGCGGGGCGGCACCTACTTTTCTTTGCCGCCGCAAAGAAAAGTAGGCAAAAGAAAGCGGCTCACACCGCCAGTGCTAGTCGTTGCCTGAGGGCCCCCAACGGCCCCGTACTTCATACGCTAACGCACCTGTTCGCGTTCGTTGCCAACGCTTCGAACCGATGCCTCACCCGTTTCACATACCCGCGTCGTAGCACGCCGCGCCAGACAGTCCGCCGCCGCCCAGGTGGCAAACTGTGTGTAGGTTTTCGCGCCATACACGCATCACTCCGGACCGGGAAGCAACGTTGGTGTTTCTCGCAAGAACACTAACCTGTGCGGTGCGACAACCTACACACAGTTTGCCACCTGGGCGGCACAAACCATTCGCTGCCGCTGGCCGTTGTACAGGTATCTGAAGCGGTGAGGTATTGACAGCGTTGCGCCGCGCAACGTCAACACGGCGCAACGCGTGACGATCAACCGCGCCGATGCTTCGACAGCGTGATCGTTTCGAACAGCTCGTAGTTCGCTGTCGGCGTCTGATCGGCGCCCGGCGCGTGGTAGTAGTTCATCGTGATCGTCGTCTTGCCGCCGTGCGAACCCGGATCGTAGTCGAACACGGCGATGCCGTAGCCCGTGCCCGTATCGCGCTGCGCCGACCAGATCGCATCTTCGAGTGCATCCGAGTTGGCGCGCGTGAACGTGCCCGCCGTCGCGCCGGGAATTGGCCGGTTGGGTTTCGTGAACACCTTCGCTTGCGGATTGCCGTTGCCCGTGTCGACGCCATACACGTCGAGCGGCGCGCTCGTGCCCCCGCCGCCGAGAATCAGGTGGATCGTGCCATGGCTAGTGTCGAACGCGTTGCCGTTGCTTGCATGCGAGTGAACAACCGGCTTCGGTTGCAGCGTGTCGACTTTCTCGCCCGTGGTTGCATCGATGCCCGCGTGATGGTTGCAGCCTCGCACGGGATAGCTGCGCTCGTAGTCGTGATCGTGGCCGCATAGCACGAGGTCCACGCCATAGCGGTCGAAGAGCGGCAGCCATGCCTCGCGGATGCCTTTGTCGGAGCCGTTGCCCGTCTTCGACGAACTGAGCGCGTCCTGATGCATCTGCACGATGATCCAGTCGATATCGTCATCGTCGGCGGCATGGCGCAGCGTTTTTTCCAGCCATTGCGTCTGCTCGCCATTGCTGTAGCCGCGCACGTAAAACGATGTGCCTGGCGCAATCGCGTGGTTCCCCGTGCTCGCGGCGGGCACGAGCGGCGCCGGGCCCGCGACGAAGGCGGCTGCGTCCTGATACACGACGTCGTCGGCGTCGAGCGAAATGAACAGTACCGAACTCACGCGGAAGCTATACCAGCGGCCCGGAAAGCGCGTGCCGTTGTGCGGCAGCGTATAGCGCGTGAGATACGAATCGAAGCCTTGCGCGCCGTTGTTGAATTCGATTTCGTGATTGCCGGGACACGGCATCCACGGACGATTCGCCGACGAAGACTGATTGTTGTTGCCGAAGTCGCGCCACACAGCCGGCTGCTGCGTCGGGTTCAGGTTCGCGTAGCACAGGTCGCCGTTGAGCAGGTGAAAGAGCGGCTGGAAACGCTCGACGGCCTGCACCGCGAAGCGGCTTTGCGGCGACGACAGCACCCAGCCGGTGTTGGGCGTCGCGAGATCGCCATAGCTCGTGAAGCGGAACGGCGCGCGGCCGTGCGGCGCGGTCTTGAACGACGCGGAGAAGGGCGTGCCCACGTTGCTGTCGTTATCGGCTGTGACTTCGTATTGATACGTTGTTCCCGCATTCAGGCCGTGCAGACGCGCGTGATAGGTGAACACGACTTCGCCATTCAGGCCGTCCGTGTAGGTGCGTTGAACGGCGTGAACGGTTTCCTTCCTGTCGCCGGCTGCGCCGAAGCGCACGTGCGGATTCGCAGCGGCCGCCATCGATGCCCATGACACCACGACTTCGTTCGTGGGATCTTCGCCCCATGTGAGATGGACCTGCTCGGGCGTGCCATCGGGTGTCGACGGATCGGCTTTGGCGGAGCCTGCAAACGTGCTAGCGGCGGTCGCGAATCCCGACGCGCCCGCGAGCTTCAGAAAGCCACGGCGCGAAAAGATGGTGGCCTGCGTGGCGGACTGTGTGTTGTCCGGTTCGTCCGGCGTTGTATCGGGGGAGTTCTTTTTCGACATGTCTTTTGTTCTCGCTTTGGAAGGCAAGCGACGCGCGAGTACGCAGCGGCGCGGGCGCGTCGGCGCTGGAAAGGAACGGGAAGGAAGCGTCATTCCGGGCAACACGATATTCCCAAACCTGTTACCTCGCTGTGACAGCGCGATCGCGACGCACGCACGTTCGCGGCTGGCGCGGGTGTTGTAATGGGCGCACACATGGCAAGGCAATTGAACGCTGACGTTACACTTTCTCCCCGCACACGGTGAATCGCGTCGGGGAATTCACGTTTGCTTACACACGCACACATCTTCCCAGTGCGATTTGCATAGAGTGTTTCCCGAGATCCGAAGCTGGGAGAGCACGATGAAAGCAACTATCACCCTGACGATGCCCGGGCGCTTGCGTCGAAGCGCACTTGCTGGACGCTGCTGATCATGGCGGGCGTATATGAACATCCATCTGACGACGACGTGATCGTGAGCGTCGACGAGCAGCCGTCGTTGAAGGGCACGTGCGTGACGGTGCAGACGAACGGCAAATCGATGTCGGCCGAATACAGCGAGCTGACGGGACAATTGTGCCTGAGACGGGACGGTGTGATGGTGCAGGAATGGTTTCCGCCGCATTCGTGGTTCGCGATTGCATCGGTGGCGGGCGCGAGCAGTTGGGGCACGCAGCCCAGTGCTGAAGACCTGCATGCGCTGATTCGCAATGAGTTGATGGCGAGGCGGGGGTAAGGCGCTTGCATCGCGTCGATCACGACGCCAACCCGACGCAATAGTATGATGCCCCGCATATCCGTTGATTCAGCGATGAACTCAGCCTGATGCGAGGAGGGCAGCACCGTGACAGTCTCCCGTTTGCGCAACATCCCGGGTATCGGCGTCGACAGAATGGGCGACGCTGCCGACGCAACGAAGAATCGCAACATCCTGCGGCTGGAGAACCTCGACACCGACCTGAGGCCGCCCGCCGAAGCAATCCGCAGCACGCACGAAGCCGTCGACGATGACGACGCGAACAGCTATCTGCCATTCACCGGGCAGACGGCATTGCGTCAGGCTGTCGTCGCGCGGATGAGGCAGTCGACAGGCATCGACTACGACGCCAGCAGCGAGTGCATCATTTCCGCGGGCGGGCTCGCGGGCATTCTCAACGTGCTGTTGTCGATCCTCGAACCGGGCGACGAAGTCGTGCTGACCGACCCCACGTACGCGGGCCTCATCAATCGCGTGCTGCTCGCGGGTGGCGTGCCGAAGTTCGCGCGGCTCCTGCCTTCCACCGATGCCTCCGCCGATGGCTGGCGGCTCGATATCGAATCATTGGCGAGCGCAGTGGGGCCGCGCACGCGGGCATTCCTGATCATGTCGCCGTCGATGCCGAGCGGCTTCGTCGCCAACGAAACCGAATGGCACGCAATCGCCGATCATTGCCGCCGTACTGATGCGTGGCTCGTCTACGACGCCGCGATGGAGCGCATCCTGTTCGACGGACGCAACGTGATTCATCCCGCGTCGTTGCCGGAGATGCGCGAGCGCACCTTCAGGGTCGGCTCGGTATCCAAGGAATACCGGATGATCGGCTGGCGCGTGGGCTGGATCGTCGGTCCCGAACGCATCATGAACGACGTGCGGCTGACGAGTCTGTCGAACGTCGTTTGCCAGGTCGGTATCGGCATGCCGGGTGCGACGGCGGCGCTGACGTGCGCAGACGATGGCGTCGCGCAAGCGGTCGCCGTATGGCAGGCGCGGCGCGATTTTCTGTTGAACGCGTTGCGCGATCTGCCTGTGGTGCGCCCCGATGGCGGATGGTCGCTGCTCATCGACACGACGCAGTTCGGCATCGCGCCGCCCGATGCGTCACGCCTGCTGCTCGAAAAAGGCGAAGTCGCCGCGACGCCGATGAACGGCTGGGGCCCGCAAGCGCAACGGTATCTGCGCTTCGTGTTCGCGAACGAATCCGTCGAACGTCTCACGGATATCCGCGAGCGTGTGCGCGCGGCGTGGAGCATTTGACGCATCCAGAGTGCGCTGTCAATCCGCGTGCAGCCAGTTCAGCACCTGACGCCATTGCATATCGTGCATCGCGCCAAACCAGTTGTCGTGACTCGCGTCGGGCAACACCATCAACTGCGCGCCGGGATGCGCGCTCGCCAGCCGTTGCGCGTGAACGATCGGAATCAGCGAGTCTTGCTGCGCAGCGATCACGACAACGGGTCCGTTATAGCGTTCTAGTGCGGCCACAGAATCGAATGGATCGTGCAGCATCCAGCGCACGGGAAATAGCCAGTACTTTTCCCCTGCGACACTCGCGAGCGTGTCCCATGGCGTAATGAGCACGACACCCGCAACCGCGGCTTCATTGCCTTTGACGGCTTGCGCCGCCATACCCGCGCCGAGCGACTCGCCCACCAGATAAACGGGTCCGCTCCATTGCGCGCGCGCTGCGACGAGCGCGTCTCGCGATGCCGCCAACGCCGCTAACATCGTGCGCTTGCCTTGACGGTTGCCTTGCCCCGGATATTCGACCATCACGACGCGAAAGCCATCGCGTACGAAGACTTCGGCAACGGGCAGCTTGTTCTCCGCTGTTTCCGCGTTGCCGTGAAAGAGGACGAACGTGCCGCGCGGCGCTGCGGCGGCAGGCGTTGCGACATAGCCCGCGTAGAGTCCGTCGACATGCCACGGCTCGACGTCGTAGGCGCCGTGATGCCCTGTCGGCGTGCCGGGGATGTCGAGCGGCGCAGGCAGCAGCATGCGGTCCTGCATCAGGTAGAGCGCGATCAGCGCGACCACGTACGCGACGAGCGCGAGGCGGACGCAGAACTTGATCATCGACATGTCCGTGTCCGTCACAGGTTGTCATTCTTCTGGATCAACAACACGACGAGCCGTCGAAACCGATGCCGGCTTCGAACAGCTCGTCGTGGACTGGTCTATGCCCGCCGCAGCGGGCGAGGGCGGTTACGCGTGCGCGTGACGGTCCTCGGTGAGGGCCTTCAGGCGGGCGTCGCCTGCGTCTTTCGCGGCCGCTCGGGTTGAGTACTTTTCGTCGGAAACGAGCGTGCGTTTCACTTCGCGTGCACCGAAATCGATCAGTGCAATCACCCACACGAAATCGCCCGCCTGTTCGGCCGTTTGCACGAAGGCGCGCACGTCGCCCTTGTCGTCTGCTTTCATCGTGACCTCCTGATATGTTCGCGCAATAGATGGCGCACATCCAGCATGACCGATGCCCGGCACGGTGTCTGAGGGCGTTCGGCCGCGATGCGCCTGAAACGATTCTAGGCCATGAAATCGCGTCGCACGACCTGCGCGTCGTCCACGCGCTTTATGGCGCGCCTCGCCCGGTAGTCTGGCTGATGTATGCTGCTGGTTTTTCGGGCAGATCGACAGCAAGAGGGGACATATGCGGCGCGTCGTATTCAATCAGAAGGGTGGTGTCGGCAAATCGACCATCGTATGCAACCTGGCGGCGATCAGCGCGCGTGAAGGGCTGCGCACGCTTGTCATCGATCTCGATGCGCAAGGCAATTCGAGCCAGTATCTGCTCGGCTCGCGCGCGAGCGAAGTCAATCCCACCGTGGCCGGTTTCTTCGAAACGGCGTTGACGTTCAGCTTCAAGCCCGTCGATGTGACGTCGTTCATTCATCCGACGCCATTCGACAATCTGGACATCATGCCCGCGCACGCGGATCTCGACACGCTGCACGGCAAGCTCGAATCGCGCTACAAGATCTACAAGCTGCGCGATGCGCTCAACGAACTCGACATGTACGATGCCGTCTACATCGACACGCCGCCCGCGTTGAATTTCTACACGCGCTCCGCGCTGATCGCCGTCGAGCGCTGTCTGATTCCGTTCGACTGCGATGACTTCTCGCGCCGCGCGCTCTATACGCTGCTGGATAACGTGAAGGAAATCCAGCAGGACCACAATGATGCGCTGCACGTCGAAGGCATCGTGATCAACCAGTTTCAGCCGCGCGCGAGCCTGCCGCAGCAACTGGTCGACGAACTGGTGAGCGAAGGCTTGCCCGTGCTCGAATCGAGGCTGTCGTCGTCCATCAAGATCAAGGAATCGCACCAGCACGCGAAGCCTGTGATTCACCTCGATCCGCGGCACAAGCTCTCGCTCGAGTATCTGGCGCTGCATCGCGAACTGGCGGGTTAGCCGGGGCCAATCCTTACCAGATTCCAGAGACAACTCACCAGATTCGATCTATCGATTAGCACGGTCGTACGCATAGAATCGCCTCCAGACCAACACAACAAAGGAGGAGATCGATGAGGCCATACCGGGCTATCACCCTTGCGGCCGCGTTGCTGACGGGCTCGGCCGCGCATGCGCAGAGCGCGGGTAGTTTCGTGGCGAATGTCGGCTGGTTTCATCTCGCGCCGCAGTCGTCGAGTCAACCGTTCAGCATCAATGCGCTTGGCTCGACGATGAGCGCGAGCGGGTCGGGCGCCAGTGTCGACGGCGCCGATACCGTGGGGTTCACCGCGACGTATTTCATCACCGATCACATCGCGGCAGAAGGCGTGTTCGGCGTGCCGCCGAAATTCACGCTGTCGGGAACAGGCACGCTCTCGGGACTCGGCGAACTGGGCAAGGCGTATGAGTGGAGCCCGACGCTATTGCTGAAGTATTACTTCAACGATGCGCAAAGCCATTTCCGTCCGTACCTCGGTGCGGGCGTGGCCTATGTCTGGTATAGCGGCGTGAAGCTCAGTTCGGCGATGTCGAGTGGCGCATTTCTTTACTCTTCGACTTATGGCACCGCGCTCGAAGGGCAGACATCGGCGAAGTTGAGCAGTTCGTTTGCGCCCGTCATCAACGCGGGCTTCACGTACAACTTCGACAAGCACTGGTCGGCGGGCGTGTCGCTGTCGTATATGTGGCTATCGACGCGCGCAACGCTGACGACCCATTCGAGCGTCGGCACGGTGACGAGCACATCGAAACTCCACGTGGACCCTATCGTTTCCTTTGTGTCGGTCGGATATCGCTTCTGACCAGAGCTTCAAAGTCATTCTTCAAAAAAGGCAACCGGGGGCCCGTCAATCGACGGGCCTTTGGCTTTTGGTTTTTGGCGAACAGCAATGCTCGACGTCAGTAATCTTCGACAAGGGCGTTATCCAGGCCGAATGTCTTCAATATCTTGAGTGCGCGGTCGGAGACGACGAGCCGCCAGTCGTCGGCAATGCCGAGATCGCTGCGTCCCGCCGTGCCCGTCACGCATAGCCATAGAAATTCCGGCAATATCCGCTCCGGATAAATTTCTTTAAACGAGTCGCTAACCGTTATTTCAACTTCGCGGCATTCGAATCCGCTCGCGCCGGCTTCATTCAACGCATTGGCGGCTTCGCGCGTGACGATCAACGCAGGGAAGCTCTCCAGTAGCGCATCGCCCAGCCAATTGATAATCCGGTAGTGCAGTTTGATGACGGTTGGCGGATGGACGTCAGGATCCAGCACGGTATCCTTTCCAAGGCCGCCAGCGACTTCGGGTTCGACATAGTAAAACGCCATATCGCATCGAGATCGGAGTGATCGCTAGTTTTGGCTCACATTCCGGTTATAGCATAATAGGGATCAGAAATATTTTCTCGATGCGAAAGGCGATGTAATAACGCAGAGTATTTCGGAAATATTACGCATCGCGCATAGAGCCCGATTGACGGGATTGAGCGTGGCTCAATGCACGAGCGTAATCGTCATCCGAGATGCGCGGCGAATCCCGCTTTGCCGGGCGCGATATCGTCGCGTAACGTGAGGGCGGGAATCTCGTATGCCCCCGCATTCTGCGGATGAAATGGAATGGGCGGCACCGCCCATAGATTGTCCAGACGTTGCCCGAGCGTATCGCAAGTGGCTGTGTATCGAGCTTCGTTCATCTTGCCGGTCTGATAGATCACGAACGGCGGCAGCACGTCGAAGCCCGGGTAGTACAGAATCCCATGATGAATCGGGAACAGGATATCGTCGATCGGGCCGTTGATGCCGCGTGGGCCATAGTGCGATTCCCATCCGCCCGTCGTCACGATCAGCATTGCGCGCTTGCCTGCCAGTGTGCCTTCGCCATAGCGGTCACCCCAGCGCGCGTCGGAATGCTCGCCGACGCCATACGCGAAGCCATACGCATACACGCGCTCCACCCAGCCTTTCAGGATCGCAGGCATCGAGAACCACCACAGTGGAAATTGCAGGATCAACGTGTCGGCCCACAACAGCTTCTGCTGTTCCAGTTCGATGTCCTCGCTTTGCAAGCCGTTTTCAAACGCGTGCTTCGAATCGAGGCTTGGGTCGAAGCGTTCGCCGATGGGCGGAGTCACGCTGTCGCTTGCATCGAGCGATGCCTTCCAGTTCATCGCGTATAGATCCGACACCTGCACGGCGTGTCCGCTCTTCTCCAGTCGCGCAATGGAAAAGTCCCTCAGTGCGCCATTCAGCGAGCGCGGTTCGGGGTGAGCATAGACGAGTAATACATTCATGATTCGATCTCCGTGATTCACGGAAAGCAGCGTAAGCGGCGCTCAGGTATATTGGAAATGAATTTCTAATATGTCCGGTATTGCGATGAATAATCTCAGACGGTTGGACCTGAACCTGCTGGTCACGCTCGATGCACTCCTCTCCGAACATAACGTGACGCGAGCGGCGGAGCGACTGAACTTCTCTCAACCTTCGGTGAGCGTGCATCTGGCAAAGCTGCGCGAGATCTTTGGCGATCCGCTATTGCTGCCTGGTCCGCGAGGCATGCGGCCCACCGCGCGAGCGGACGAGCTGCGAGAGCCGTTGCGCGAAGCGCTCGATGCGCTGGAGCACGTCATGTCGCCTGCGAAGGCATTCGACCCGGCCACGGCGACACAAACATGGCGAGTGGCGGCGACGGACTACAGCGAATCTACCGTGCTGCTGCCCGCGTTGAAGGCGTTGCGCTCGGCGGCGCCGGGCACCCGGCTTTCCGTTGTCGAGATGGTGCCGCCGCGCATCGCGAAGCAGGCGGAACGAGGGGAAATCGACCTCGCCTTTCATACCAGTGACGAGTCGCCTTTGGGCATGCATCGCCGGGTGCTGTTCACGGAGCGTTATGTGCTGGCCGGCCGCGCGGGCCATCCACGACTCAAACGTCGGCCGACGCCGGCGCAGTTCTGCGAACTGGAGCATGTGATTGTTTCGCCGGATGGCGGCGGGTTTCGCGGCGTCACGGATGAAGCACTCGGGCAACTGGGGCTCACACGGCGTGTGGTGCTGTCCGTTCCGCACTTTCTGTTCATGCTGTCCGTGCTGGCGAGCACGGATCTCGTCGCGATGGTGCCCGAGCGACTGGTTCGGAACATGAGTGCATTGCAGATCGTCAAACCGCCTGTTGACGTGCCCGGCTATGAAATGGGGATGCTATGGCATGAGCGATGTCATCGCGACCCGGCGCATCGCTGGCTGCGCGAGCAGATTGCCAATGCTGCGTGAAATCGGTCTCTCCCCGGTACTGTCGCGGTGCGTGACTAGCGAACTCCCGCTTCGCCGTTTTTGCCGCCTGTTGATTTCCGCTTCCTTTGCAATGAAGGAGAGCGTTCGGTCAAATGAGCTGGCGCGTCCTGATCGGGAGAACCTGCAGCCAGGAACTGCCGTCGATATTCGGCGGGAGTCGTTTGCTTCGCTGCCTTGAACTGCCGGTTGAAATTGGCGACGTTCGTAAACCCCGAGCGGGCAGCGATAACGGCAACGGGCAGGGAAGTGTCAGCCAGCATGCGGCACGCGTGCCCAATGCGAACCCGGGCGATATACCGCCCGACGCTCTCACCAATATGCTGGACAAAGTAACGTGTGAGCGTGCGTTCCGACAGGCTGGCCGCCGCACAGAGTTCCGACAGCCGCAGGGGTTCGGCAAAGCGCGCGTCGATCATTGAAAGGACACGGTTGATCCGCTCGGGCTCATGCCCGGATGGGCCCGTGTTCGCCTGATTGAAGGCACTCGGTGAGGCGAGCGGGTGGCCCGGCGCGTCGGCGAGCGTGCACAGAATATCGAGTGCCGCACTCAGGCGTTCGCGCGCCACGTTCGACAGCAATTGCTCCAGACGGCCGCGCATCCATTCACCCGCAGGCGGCTCGAATGCCAGCCCGCACGCGGCCCTGCGTAAAAGCTTACGCAGCGGTTCATATTCACGGCAGCAATCCGCCATACGCCGCGCCCAATCGCCGTCGAACCAGATAACAATGGCGACCTGCGGTGCGGACGCTTCGACCGATTGATTCGATGCCCACGTATGCGGCAAATCCGGCGGAACGAGGACGAGGTCCTCGGCTTCATAGTCGTTGACCGAGTCACCGATGTAGCGCTTGCCACGGCTGTTCATCGTCAGCGTTAACTCGTACTCCGGATGGTGATGCCATTCGAACGGAATACGCGGGAGCCGCCGATGGTAAACCCGGACCGAACAGTCCTCGCCGAACTCGACATGTTCGTAGGCTGGTTTCATGGCCGAAAACGCAAATGAATTGCCTGAATAGTATCACTACGGCTTGCGTGCGCGTCATATGCTACCGGACACGAAATGCAAACGGAGACGATCATGGCGCTGGAAATCGATGATTTGCCGGGCGCAATCCGGCAGGCAAAAAAGGAGCTGCGCGCGGCATTGCCGAACTACCGGGAGGTCTTTGCCGAAGTCGAGAAAGCGATCGGCGAAGAGGCGAAGCGGATTGCCAGTGAGCGCGATCGTGGGGAAAACGTCATTCCTGAGATTCAGTTCTCCGACATCGCCGGACAACGTGTTACTGCCGAGCAGATCGCACTCGTCAAGGCACGCGGCGCATGTGTGATTCGAAATGTCTTCTCCCGCGCTCTGGTGCAGAGCTGGGACGAAGATATCGCCCATTACGTGGAGCGAAACAATCTCGACAAGCGCCTCGAAAACCGCGCCGAGGACAAATATTTTGGCCAGTTGGCCTCGAGCAAGCCGCAGATCTACGGCGTGTACTGGTCGAAGCCACAAGTGCTGGCCCGTCAGTCAGAATCGCTGACGGCGGCACGTGTATTCCTCAACAAACTCTGGCGAAACGAGAGCGACGGACGCGTTCACTTTGATCCGGAGCATGTGCCTGTCTATGCCGACCGTCTGCGTCGGCGGCCACCTGGCTCGGCGTCGCTCGGCTTGTCGGCGCATTGCGACGGCGGGTCGGTCGAGCGTTGGATCGAAAGCAATTTTCGCAAGGTGTACCGCCACGTGTTTGCCGGCAACTGGCGTGATTACGATGCGTTCGACGCCGCTTTCCGGCCTGACGTAGAAGAGATTGCATCTCCCGCCGTCTGCTCGATGTTCCGCACCTTCCAGGGCTGGACCGCCTTGACGCCGCAAGGCCCCGGCGACGGCACGCTGCAACTCGTGCCCATCGCCAATTCGATGGTGTACATCCTGCTGCGCGCACTTCAGGACGACGTCGCCGACGACGACCTTTGCGGGGCCATGCCGGGTCGGGCGCTCTCGATCAAGCCGGAATTTCATGCGCCATTGTTCGAGGCGTTGTCGTCCATTCCCAAAATGGAAGCAGGCGACACCGTGTTCTGGCACAGCGACGTAATTCATGCGGTAGAAGACGAGCATAAGGGCGCGGGTTACAGCAACGTGATGTATATCGCCTCGGTGCCCGCGTGCGCCAAAAACGATGCTTATCTGAAGCGTCAGCTGCCGAGCTTCCTGAAAGGCGAAAGCCCGCCTGATTTCCCAACTGACCACTTTGAAGTCGATTTCACCGGCCGTGCGACACCCGACGACCTGACGCCACTTGGCAAGGCGCAACTCGGGTTTGATCTGTAGTTGAAACGGGCACGCATGCGCGGTCGCTCTGATTGCGCATGCGTTGCACCAACCATAAAGAAAAATTCGGAGACTGCAATGAAACGATCACTGACATCGGTGGCGACGGCTGCCGCGCTGCTTATCGCCGGTACACATGCTGTACTTGCCGCCGAACAGCTTTCGGTATTGCACTGGTGGACCTCTGGCGGCGAATCGAAAGCAATCCGGGTGCTCAAGGACGACATGAGCAAACAGGGCTACGAGTGGAAAGACTTCGCTATCGCGGGAGGCGCGGGTGCGGCGGCCATGACCGCGCTGAAGACGCAGGTCATCTCGGGTAACGCACCGTCGGCCGCGCAGATCAAGGGGCCGCTGATTCAGGACTGGGCGGAGCAGGGGTCGCTGGTCACGATCGATCAGGCCGCGACTGATTGGAAAGCGCACATGCCCGCGCGAATAGACAGTGACGTGAAGGCGGGCGGGCACTATGTGGCCGCACCTTTTTCCGTACATCGCATCAACTGGCTGTGGATCAACAAAGCGGACCTGGACAAAGTCGGAGGTACGCCGCCCACGACATGGCCGGAGTTCTTCGCGCTCGCCGACAAGTTTCGCGCTGCGGGTATCACGCCTGTCGCGCATGGCGGTCAACCTTGGCAGGATATGACCATCTGGGAGGCAGTCGTGCTGTCACAGGGCGCGGACTTCTATCGCAAAGCGCTCATCGATCTCGATCAGAAAACGCTGACTTCGCCGCAGATGGTGCAGGTGTTCGAGACGGTCCAGAAGATCCGGACTTACTTCGATAAGGGCTATCACGGCCGCGACTGGAATCTCGCTACGGCGATGGTGATTTCCGGCTCGGGCGGCATGCAGTTCATGGGCGACTGGGCAAAGGGGGAGTTCACCAACGCGAACAAGAAGGCGGATGTCGACTATATCTGCGCGGCGGCGCCCGGCACCGCGAATGCCTACACATACACGGCGGATACGTTCGTGTTCTATCAGCAGAACGGCAAGAAGGACGCGACACCGGGACAGATTGCGCTTGCCAAAACGATCATGTCCGTTGATTTTCAGCAGCAGTTTAGTCTGTACAAGGGTTCCATTCCGGTCAGGCTGGATGTACCCATGGACAAGTTCGATAGTTGCGCCAAGAAATCACGCGCAGACGAGCAGGCGACGATTCAATCCGGCGGGTTCTTGCCTTCGTTGGCTTTCGGTGAACTTCAGTCGCCGGTTACTGCGGGTGCCATTACCGACGTCGTGACGAATTTCATGAGCTCGAACGAGGATGCAAAAGAGGGCGTGCGCAAGCTTGCTGCTGCTGCAAAGGTCAAGTGAAGGTGCGTTTAAAGATCACAAGACACCATACAGTTTCGAACTGCCTGATTCGCGAAAAACCAATGGGCAGTACTGTGACAGTTCACCGGGGCGGAGGAGCCGGCTCTTTCATTAACTTCTACTGGAGGGGCGGACCCGCTCCGATTTCTTCGATATGAACATAGGCAGAGATCTTCAGCAAATCGCACTGCAGGAGAAGCGGCTAGTCGTTCCGCGCTTCGACGCCGATTTTGGATGGCAGATTGGAACGCATCTGCACGAACTCGCATTGGCTCGGGCGCTACCCATTGCGATCGACGTGCGTACTTTCGGGCATGTGATTTTTTACAGCGCTCTCACTGGCGCGACGCCTGACAATGCGGACTGGGTGCGCCGAAAAAGCAACACAGTCGCGCAGTTCCGGTGCAGTTCATACGCGGTTGGTTTACGTCTGGCAGAATCGGGCTCGACGCTCGCCGACACATTCGGTCTGTCGAATGCTGAATACGCAACACACGGCGGCGGTTTTCCGCTGACCGTGCACGGGGCGGGTGTAATTGGCTCGATCACAGTGTCCGGTTTGCCGGACCGCGAAGATCACGGATTGATCGTCGAAGCGTTGTGTGCGCTGCTTGGTCATGACCACACGGAAGTTGCGCTGCCGCGTGCAGAATACGAGTAGGGAACATCGTCAAACCGCCTGTCGAAATGCCCGACTTTGAAATAGGGATGCCATGTCTTCCGTCTGCGGAGCAGAGCGAACATGAAAAAGCGAGCGTCCACGCAAGAAGCAAACACGGCCGGGCCGGACGGACCGCACGTCTTCAGTTTTGCTGCGAATGGCGATGGCTTTCTGCTGGACGGCAAACCATTCCAGATCCGAAGTGGTGAATTGCACCCCGCGCGCATACCCGTTGAATACTGGCGGCATCGCATCCAGATGGCGAAGGCAATGGGAATGAACACCATTGCGTTGTATGTGATGTGGAATTATCACGAGCTAACCGAGGGTACGTTCGACTTTTACACGGACAATCGCGACATCGGGGCATTCATCCGTCTTTGCCAGGCGGAGAACATGTGGGTGTTATTCAGACCTGGTCCTTATGTGTGCGCGGAATGGGATCTCGGCGGTATTCCATCCTGGCTGCTGAAGCATACGGATATCCGGCTGCGCACGGATCGCGCCACCGATCCGCGCTACATGCACGCTGTCGAGCGTTACATCAATGAACTCTTGCCGCGCGTCAAACCATGGATGACGGAAAGTGGCGGTCCGATTCTGATGATTCAGATCGAGAACGAGTTTGGATCATTCGACTGCAATTCCGCGTATCTGGAGGAGATAAGGCAGGTCTGGATTCGCGGCGGAATACATGGACCGTTCTATACGGAGGACGGTCTTGTTCAATTGCAGCAGAACCGCTCATATGTCGCCGGTGGCGCGATTGCGTTGAGCAACGGCAACGCGGCGCAGATCGAAGCCGTGCGCAAGGCGTTTCCGTCCGTGCCGGCGATGGCAGGAGAGGTGTATCCAGGTTGGCTCACGCACTGGGGCGAGCGTGCATTTCAAGGCACCTCAGTCGATCTTTCCGCCACGCTCGATGAAATGATGCGCAAGAACCTGTCGTTCAATCTCTATGTGATTCATGGCGGGACGAGTTTTGGCTTCTATGCGGGCGCGAACGTGGATGCGGACTCGGGCGAGTATCAGCCCGACATCACGAGCTACGACTATGCCGCGCCTGTCAGCGAGCAAGGCGTGGCCACAAAACGCTATATGCAGTACCGCAGCATCATTGCTGGATACCTGTCGACGCCTTTGCCGCCAGTGCCTTCGCCAATCGAAACGATTCCGATGACGGACGCGACCGGGACGCGCCGGTTGATGCCGCAACGCTATGCGTCCATCTGGGACAATCTTCCTGCTGCACTTCCTTCCGCGCAAACAACGCATCCGCAGCCATTCGAAACGTACGGTCACGCGTTTGGTTTTGTGCTGTACCGGAAGAGACTTGCGCGCTATGAAAGCGGTTCGCTGGATATAGCCAATGTTCACGACTACGCGACCGTTTTCATCGGCGATCAATACGTGGGCGGTGTGTCGCGCACGCGTATGCCGGAAGAACGCGCGTTGCCGCTGAAGGTGGTGCATCGCGAGCCGGTTGCGCTGCCCGGTGCCTCGTCAGTGCCGGATGATGCCCGAGTGCTGGAGATTCTTGTCGAAGGCATGGGGCGCGTGAATTACGGGCATTCGATGATCGACCGGAAGGGCATTATCGATCCCGTCGTGCTGCATCATGCGTCGGGCGCGCGCGAGGTTCTGACAGGCTGGGAAGTCGTGCTCTTGCCAATGGATGAGTCGTTTGTCGAGAACTTGCGTCCGCTTTGTTCAAATCCGGATAGAGCGGGACTCTTCTTCATGGCGATACTTTCAATCGATGCTGTCGGCGACGTCTATTTCGACATGAGCGAATGGACCAAGGGCATCGTCTGGGTCAACGGGCATAATCTCGGCCGCTATTGGAATATCGGCCCGCAGAGGCGGCTCTATTGCCCGGCTCCGTGGCTCAAGCCTGGCGACAACACGGTGTTGATCTTCGATCTGCATCAGTTAGAAGCGAAGCCGGTCAGTCTGGCATCGACCCTCTCATAGGCCGCCAGATACTACTGGCGACAATTCAATCGTCAGAACCTGAAATGGATCGAGGCGAATCGTTTGCGGGCGGTCTGCGTCCCATAGCGTCGGCACGTTCGCATCGCGGTCGACAAACGGAAAGCGCGCGCAGAACTGGGCTGCAATGCCACCCGGCAGTTCGAGATGCATTCTCAGATCGAGCACGAAATCGTTCGCGCGATCATCCGGATTGCGCAGCGTGACGATTGCCTTCGATGGCGTCCACGCGGCCCATCCGTAGATTTCAAGCTGATCCGGCGCGCCGCCGATCCAGTGGCAATCGCTCAGCACGTCGGCATTAGCGCGCGCCCAGCGGGCAGCCTGCGCGAGCACGTCCCAGTCGTGCTCATCGAGTAACGACGGTGTGACATACAGTTCCTGCAATTGCGTGCCGCTGCCGAAGTACGCTTGCACTTCATGGGCAAACGCATGACCGGGATCGGTATTGAGGCGGGTGTTCTCCTGCGCGTAGATGATGCCGTGAAGCATCAGCGAATTGAGTGGGAACAGCGGACTTCGACACACGACATTACGATACGTTTGCGCATCGCGATACGTGATCCAGCGCTCGCGATCGCTGCCCGCGCCCGCAAAACCATAATCCGCGCCATCGCGCCAGATCGAATCGACAAAGCGCAGCCAGAACGGCGACGCTTGCGTGCCTGTCGAAAGATTGACGAACACATCGTGCTTGACGCGGCGCATCGCTTCGATGAGTTCGACAGCCGCGTCCCAGTCGCTGTTGAAGCGGCTGCCGGGCACGACCCTGTTCGCGTTTCCGGTGCCATCGAGCTTGAAGTGATTGACGCCGTGTCGCGTGAGCAGGTCCATCGCGACTTCATGGAAGCGGCGATAGTACGTCGGGCCCGAGAGCGCGAAGCCGTCGCCGATGGTCTCGTATCCGGCGGCGCGGCCGCGCGTCACGCGTTCCGTTCGCGGCGGGCCGTAGCCGCCCCACGGCGACAACCAGACGCCCGGCTCGGCACCATATCGCGCGGCGGCGTCTTTCAAAGGCAGGAAGCCATCGGGAAACGCAGGGCTGAATGACCAGCTGCCGCTATAGTCGTCCCAGCCATCGTCGAACAGGAAGGAGTCGAGTTGCACCCCGCGCTTTTCGTGCAGTTCCTGGCCGACTGCGTGAATGCGTTGGATGGCCTGATCCTGCGTGTACGTCGTCAGAAAGCCGATGTCGTACCACGAGTTGTAGTGCAGAAAGGGACGGTAGGGGCGCGCCCGTTCGCGCTCGATATAGGCTGCGAAGTCGCGGCGCAACTGGCCTTCGCGAAACACCCCGACAACAGCCGAATAAGCGAGTGTTTTTCCTTTTTCGAGCGGCAGTGCGCGGCTTACGCTAAAGCAGGCGACGCCGTCGCGCACTTCGCTTTCCGACATGGGAAGCTCGAAGCCCAGATAAAGATTGCCGTCGACAATCGGCACTGCAGCGAGGTCGCCGGCTTTTTTTGCATGACGTGACTGCGCATGCAACAGCGAAACGGACGCGATGGGTTCGTCCTGCAAGAGCGCCGTAACCGACAGATGCTGACGAAGATAGAGCGAGCCCTCGCGCTGCTCCACGCTCCATTCGACACGCAAACGTTGCTCGCTATCGCCGAGCGTGGCGATCACGCGTTTGCCAGCAACACGTTCGGCTTTGCGCAGCGCATCCGGATTGGCAGGCAGTGCTTCTTCGCGCAACGGCGCGACGAGCCGCAAACTGGCTGCGTCGAGCGTGCGTGCATCGGCGAAAGTGAGAACGAACGGCGCGCTAATAGCCAACGTGCGGCCGTGCGCGCGATCCGCCACGCAAACACCGCACAGAGAACGGTCGGTAACCGTCCAATGCAGCGCAATCGCGCCATTGCCAAACGCGTAGCTGTCGTTTTGCGCCTGAAAAATGGGCGGACCCGCGTGCATGACGCGCCCCGTCCGCTACTTCACGGTCTGGAGTACCTCGAATCCCTCGAACTCCGGATGCCCGAGATAGAGCGCGCGCGACTCGCTTCCTGCATTCCGGTGCGCGGCGCGAAACGCTTCCGACTGCGTCCACGCCTCGAACGCCGGGCGATTCGCCCACACAGTGTGACTCGAATACAGCACGTGGTCGTCGCGTTGCGGTCCCTTCAGCAGATGAAACTCGACAAACCCGGGCACGTCCTTCAAGTGCGTGTCCCGCGTCGTCCACACTTCCTCGAAGGCGCTTTCCGAACCCAACGCCACTTTGAACCGGTTCATTGCAATGAACATGACTGTCGCTCCCGAATGACTGCGATGTCGCGAAGTTGCTGATGCTTCGAAAGTCTACCGACGAAGTATACGCACAAGATCGCAAACGCGTGCATCAAGAGCGACCCCGGCTACCGTCCGCGCGCCCATTGCGCGAACCCCGCGCATACGACCAGCAGCGAGCCGGTGACGAAGAACACGGAATGCATGCCGAAATGGACGGCAATCTGTCCGCCGATCACCGGGCCGATCACCTGTCCGCTGAACTGCGCGGATTGCAGATAACCGAGCATCTGACCCGTCTTGCTCTCATCGACGGCATGGCGCGCGAGCTTCGCAATGGCGGGCAACAGCCCCGCGAGCGACATGCCCATCAGCGCGCGCAGCGCAGCGAGTTGCCACCATTGATGAACGAACGCTTGCGGAAGCATCAGCAGGCCCGTGACGATCAGGCAACCAATGATCACATTCCACCCGCCGATCCGGTCCGCGAGCGCGCCGAGCCGCGCTGCCGTCAGCATGCTGCCGAACGCGGAGCAGGCCATCACGACACCCGCAATGCGGGCCAGTTGGTCCGGCCCGACGCCCAGGCTGCCGACATACACCGTAATCACCGGTTCGATCGACATGTTGGCGAGCAGCACCATCATCGCGGTGGCGAGCAATGCGCCGATCACCGCATAGTGGGTGCGAGTCGAGTGCGCGGCTGTCGCGCCGCTGGCGGCTTTGCGCTTCGAATCGGTGGAGGGGTGGAAGTCTTCCTTGACGACGAAGATCGTCAGCAGCGCCGCCACGGCGATCACCGCGCCACCCGCGAAGAACGTACCGCGGATGCCGAGCCAGCCCGGCAGAAAGCCGCCGATCAGCGGGCCGACCAGCGCGCCCGCCAGCGCACCCGTCGACAGCAGGCCGAGCGCCCAGCCGGCGCGCTCGCGCGGCGCCTGCGTGCCGACCATGACCGTCGAGGCCGACGCGTACCCGCCCACCAGACCCGCGATCAGACGCAAGCCGACCAGCTCGTACACGTTGTGCGCAATGCCGATCAGCGACATCACCACGGCCATGCCGACGGCGGCGCGAATCAGCATCGGCTTGCGGCCATAGCGGTCGGCCAGACGCCCCCACAGCGGCGCGGTGACGGCGGTGCCGAGGAAGGTCGCGCCGAACGCGACGCCCGACCACTGGATCACGTCTGCCTGCGATTCGACGCCGAGTTGCTTCACGTAGAGCGGCAGAAACGGCAGCAGCATGCT
The DNA here is from genome assembly GCF_046534875.1 of Paraburkholderia sp. SIMBA_054. Lineage (NCBI taxonomy): Bacteria > Pseudomonadati > Pseudomonadota > Betaproteobacteria > Burkholderiales > Burkholderiaceae > Paraburkholderia > Paraburkholderia sp. SIMBA_054. The sequence goes on from NZ_JAWRXV010000008.1 coordinate 75,341, forward strand.
GAGGCTGACGAGCGTCGTGAAAGAGCCGAATACGCAGACCAACAGATTGCGCATCCAGTGCTGCTGATTGCGCTCTGTGTAGCCGGGTGAAGCGACTTCCGGCGCGGTGCGCATCGCAACGGTGGTCGTGGGCTGGTTCATGCTGTGATTCCTTCGATCAAGTGTTGCAGGAAAGTCTTAACTGTTCTCCGGGTTGCCGCGAAGCGCGGCGAACAGGTCGACGGACAGCGCAAGCGCGAGCGCCGCTGCGCCGATCGCGAACAACATCTGGTAGTTGCCGCCGTTCTGTGTGAAGAGGAACGACATGCCGTATGCAGCGCCCGCCTGCAACACCGCGAAGCCGGTGGTGGCCGTGCTCCATGCGCCTTTTTGCGCGGCAGGGTGATGTGCGAGCAGTTCGTTCACACGGCCGAGCGCGAGCGGCACGATGCCCGGCACGGCCGCGCCCATCAGCACGCTGGACACGATCAGCAGCGCGGGACTGGTGCCGATCAGCGGCAATACGACGGCGACGATCTGGATCACGAACGCGACGCGCAGCGCAGGGCCGAAGCCCGCGCGGTCGGCGAGGTGTCCGCTCAATAACGGACCGGCGATCGCGCCGAGGCCGAACAGCACCCAGTATTGCGCGCCCGTATCGAGCCCCTTGCCGAGACCGCGCGATACGAAATCGACGAGAAACAGCATGTGCGGAACGAGACCGATCGCGTTGAGCGCGTACTCCGCATATAGCGCGCGCAACGTGAAGCCGCTGTGCTTCCTGTGCTTCGCGTGATGCGCGGGCGCCGTATGCGTATGGGCGTCGTGCTTCGGCCAACCATTCCATGCGGCGAGTGTCAGCAGCAGGGCGATAGCCGCGAGACCGAGCCAGGTTTGTTTGACCCCTTGAAGCAGCAACAGTGGCACGATCGTGCCCGACGCCGCGATGCCAACGCCGATGCCCGCGAAAATCGCGCCGCTCACGAGGCCACGGCGCGACGGCGGCACATGCGCGAGCACAGTCGGCGCGGCCAGCACCATCAGTGCGCCGCCCGAAAGGCCCGACGCGAAGCGCCACACGAAGAACCACGAAAACGACAATGGAAACGCGCAAGCGACGAAGGCAATCGTTGCCAGCAGCATCATCGCGCGCAATACGTGCGTTGCATTCGCGCGCCTGGCGAGATAGCCGCCGAGCAGCGCGCCCGCCAGATACCCGCCCAGATTCGCTGCGCCGAGATACGCGGCCGTCGATGCCGCAAACCAGTGCGCGTCGATGATGGCGGGAAGAAGCGGCGTATACGCGAAGCGCGCAAGGCCAATCCCGACGAGGCTTGCGCTCGCGCCTGCCACCGTGCCGCGCGTGATGTTGAAGGCGGGTGGCTTCGTGATCCTGATAGCTGCGTCCTGCATTGTTATCTCCGTGCTGCTGTCGCTACTGCTTGCTGCGACTCCTCGAATAAAACATTGATGTGAAAAATACTATGGCATCCGAAATAATAAATATCGAGGATGCCGTGCCGCTAACACCCGCTCTCTCAAGAACCGACGTTGCTTCCGCCGTCGACGTGCAAAATCTCGCCCGTCACGAAGCCCGCCGATTCCAGATAAAGAACCGCTTCCGCAATGTCCGTCACTTCGCCGAGGTGCCCGATCGGGTGAAAACGCGCGAGTGCTTCGTGCCGTTCGCGCGGATGCATCGGTGTTTTGATGACGCCTGGCGCGACTGCATTCACGCGAATGCCTAGCGGCGCATACTCGATTGCCAGCGACCGCGTCACCGCATTCAACCCGCCTTTGGTCAACGCAGCCATCGCCGCGGGCAGTCCGGCGCGAGGCCGGTCCACGAGGCTCGCCGTGATGTTCACCACATGGCCGCTGCGTTTCTTTTTCATCTCCGTCAGCACGCGCTGCGTGATATGAAAGAAGCCGTTGACGTTGGTCGCCATGACGGCGTCGTAGTCTTCGGGCGTGTAGGCGTCGAAGGGCTTGGCGATGAAAATGCCTGCGTTGTTGACCAGCGTGTCGATCCGGCCAAAGCGCTCCAGCGCGACGGCGACGACCTGTTGCGCGGTCTTCACGTCGGCGATGTTGCCTTGCACGGTGGCAATGTCAGGATCGTCGCTTGGCTGGATCGAGCGCGACGTCGCGACTACGCGGAAATTGCGGTCGCGATACGCTTTGACCACCCCCGCGCCAATGCCCTGCGACGCGCCCGTAACGATCACCACTTTCTGTTCGGCACCCATTCACCCGCTCCTTTAACCAGTTGGGCCGTGTGGCCCGATGTCGATGGAGCAAGTCTAGATTGAGTCGATCGCAGAGAGAATCCACGCAATGCGGCAGACATTCTTCCGCTGGGCGGTTCAATGGGCGTCGGTGATGCGCTGTAACTGGTTGAAATGCCGACGCAAACGCGGCGTGGCGAAATCGACGAAGGCGCGCACCTTCGGCACCGAGAGGCGGCCGTGGGGCGTCAGAAGATGAACGGGCAAGGGCGCGTGCTCGCTGTCGCGCAACACGATGCGCAGTTGCCCGACCTTTACCTGCTGCGCGATGTGATAGGAGAACATGCGCGTGACGCCGCGTCCTTCGACAGCGGATGCCACGGCGGCGTCGATACTGTTGACGATCAGGCGCGGCGAAAAATGGACGACCTGCGCGACGGTCGAGCCTTCGGCGGGCGGAAAGCTCCACGAATCGACGCCGAAGTGCGTCATCGAAATGATCTGATGTTGTTCCAGGTCCGCGGGCTCGCGAATCTGCGGGTGCTTGGCCAGATAGCGCGGCGACGCCGTCACGACGCGCCGCACTTCGCCGACGGGAATCGCGATCAGCGTCGAATCGGGCAGATGCGCGATGCGCAGCGCGACGTCGATGCCTTCGTCGATGAGGCTGACGGGGCGGTCGAGCATATGCAGGCGCACCGACACGGCCGGGTACTCGTCGATGAAGTCGTCGAGGATCGAGCGCAGCATGTCCTGGCCAGCGGCGACGGGCGCGGTGACGTTCAGCAGGCCGCGCGGCGCGGAGCGCTCGCCCGCTACCAGCAGGTCGGCTTCCTCCAGATCGGTCAGGATGCGCCGGCACGCTGCCGCGTAGCGTTCGCCCGCCTCGCTGAGCTTGATCGTGCGCGTGGTGCGGTGCAGAAGCGGCGAGCCGACGTGCGCTTCGAGGAAGGCAATGGCGCGGCTCACCGCGGCGGGCGAACGGCCGAGCCGGCGGCTCGCGCCCGCCAGGCTGCCTTCGTCCAGCGTCGCGACGAACACTTTCATTGCGTCGATGCGGTCCATGGTGCAGTGCTCGGGAAATCGTCGGCGGGGCGACGTTGCCCGGAAGTGTACAGCGGCGTGCGTGTTCAGGCCCTTCAAAGGCCGCGCGATGCGTCCGCTAGCGCTGCGCCGTCACGATCCAGCGGCGCAGATCGACGGCGTCGTGGAAGTGCGCCTGCGCGTTGGGATCGCCCGAGCAGGACGATCAACACGGGATGGCTGCGCACCATCGTGACGATGATCAGGCAGTGGCCGGCTTCGTTGGCGAAGCCGGTTTTCTGCAGGCCGATCCTAAAGGGGCCGTTGACGAACATCAAAACTGCGCGATCAGGCTTCGCCGTGTTCGTCTGCGCCGATCACGACATGATCCACGGACTCGAAACGATAACGCGGCACATCGAGATTTTGCGGCGCGGGTTTGTCCTTGAATACGCGGCCTGCGAGGTCATAGGTCGAGCCGTGACATGGGCAAAGAAATCCGCCTGGCCAGTCATCGGGAAGACTCGTTTGCGGGCCAGGCTGGAAACGCGGACTCGGTGTGCAGCCGAGATGCGTGCACACGCCGACCACCACGAGCAGATTGCTATGCTCCGGGCGCGAGCGAAACTCGTTGTTGCAGTACGGCGGCAGCGGCATCGAGAAGGGCCGCGTCGTTTGCGGGTCGGCGACGAGCGGATCGGCGGCGCGCACATCGGCGAGCATCGTGTCAGTGCGATTGACGATGAAGACGGGCTTGCCGCGCCATGCCGCCGTCAGCATGTCGCCGGGCTGCAGCCGGCTGATATCGACTGTCACGGGCGCGCCCGCCGCCAGCGCGGACGCCGATGGCCTGAACGATTCGACGAACGGCGTGACGACGGCCACGCCCGCAATGCCGCCCGCTACCGATGTCGCAATCATCCATCGACGGCGTGCTTCGTCGACGGGCACGTCCGCGTCCGCGCTCATGATGTGCTCCCTTCCGGGTGGGTCGGCCATACGAACATCGCGCGAACATGGCCCGACGATTTGATGTCGACTAGACGCTGCTGGGTCTTGCCGTCATGGCTCGCGGTGATCTTGTAGCGCCCATTCGGAAGCGATGCGAGGATGAACGGTCCGTGCGAGGTCGCATTCAAAAGCGTCTTGCCGTTCATGTCGGCGATGTGAACGGGAACGTCGGCGAGGTACTCATTCCCGTGACGCGTCGCGCCCGCAAATTCGAGTACGAGCGGGTATTTGTGCATGACGTCCTTCAGTGCAGCCGATTGATCGCTGCCGACGCCACCCGAAAGATACGTGACCACGCCTTGCTGATGAAGCGGCGGCAGATTCGTCGTCGCTGCGAAAGCGACACTGGTTGCGGATTGCGCGAACACGAGCGCGATGGCAACGAGACCTGCTTTGGTGAAAGTGTTCATGACGGTTCTCCATCTTGAAGATCAAAGCTGTTTATTGCAGATGCTTTGGCGCGCATACCCGGCGTCGTTCAACGAGCGCTGCGCCTTCGTTGAAATTCACCGGACCGGATGCATCGCAAGCGCAACCTTGCCCGTCGATAAGGCGGTCGCGTACGTGATACAGGGGACGAACGCGACCGCGTGTGCACGACGCGACATCGCAAGGGTTTGAGAATCAAGGCATTCACGATGCGACCTCAAAGTCTTCGTGTCTGCAATTTAGGCAACGCGAATTAAATGAGAATTAAAGCGCGTGATACGGACGAGTACGGGGAATACTCGTCGCGGGGCGGATATATGACGCAGCGGGCGCCGCGCAGGTTGCTGATGTCGATGACGACCGGCTTCTGACGTTCGAGGCCGCTAGCCCATCAGCTCAGAAATCTCGATCAGGTTCAGATCGGGGTCCCGCACATACACGGAGCGTATCTTCTGCGTCGCGCCCGTTCGTTCGACGGGCCCTTCGATAATCGGCCAGTTGCATGCCGCGAGATGCGCGACGACCTGATCGAGCGGCACCGATGCGATAAAGCACAGGTCCAGCGCGCCCGGCACGGGCAAATGCGCCTTCGGCTCGAATTCGTTGCCGCGTACATGCAGATTGATCTTCTGGTTGCCGAGGCGAAAGGCGATACGCCCGGCGCCGAATGTCTCCAGTTGCATCTGCATGACCTGCGTATAGAACTTCGTCGTGGCTTCTGCATCGGTGCAGGTCAGCACCAGATGGTCGAGATGATCGATCATGAAGAGACTCCTTCTGTGAGTCAGCGTGCGTGCGCGTTCGCGCGAATTCTGCGCGCATTCACGCGCGTGACGTACAACGTGAGCGTGCCGCAGACGGCGAGCATCGCAAAGCCAAATCCGGCGACGGACGGCCATGCGCCGTTTTGCCAGAACCAGCCGCCCCACGAGCCGAGCACGCTTGAACCGAGATAGTACGCAAGCAGATACAGCGAGGTCGCGTGACCCTTTGCGCCATCGGCGAGTTGTCCGACCCAGCCACTCGCCACCGAGTGCGTGATGAAGAAGCCGATAGTCAGCACGATGATGCCGAGCACGACAGGTACGAGCGCATGCATCAGCGTCAACGCAAGTCCCAGCGCGGCCACCACGACGCCCGCAGTCAGGACCGGCCCGCGCCCGCAGCGATCGGCCAGCGCGCCCGCGCCGGATGCGGCGACGATACCGAACAGATACGAACAGAAGATCAGGCCGGTTTGCGTCGCGCTTAGATCGAACGGCGGCGCCATCAACCGAAAGCCCGCGTAGTTGTAGACGGTGACGAACACGCCCATGACGAGGCAGCCTGTTGCGAACACGGCGGGCAATGTCGCGGCCGTCAGATGTTTGCGCCACAGCGCGATGTGATGAACAGCAGTGAGGTCCGCGCGTTTCACGAAATTGCGTGAGCCTGGCAACAGCAACACGAACGCGATAGCGGCCACCACATCGACAATACCGATGGTCAGCATCGCCGTGCGCCACGACAGATGATCGCTCATGTAACTCATGCCCACGCGCCCGATCATTCCGCCGAACGCCGTCCCGCCGACATAGAGCCCCATCGAAAGCCCCAGCCCGCGCGGATCGATTTCCTCCGCGAGATACGCCATCGCGACGGCGGGCACGCCGCCGAGCGCCAGCCCTTCCAGCGCGCGGGCCACGAGAATGCTGTGCCAGTCCGCTTCGAGCGCGGCGCAGACGTTGAAGAGCGCGGCGAGCGTCATCGATGCGAAGATCAGGCCGCGTCTGCCGAACCGCTCCGATAGCACGCCTGCGCAGAGAATCGAGAACGCGAGGAAACCTGTCGAGAGCGATAGCGCGAGCGAGCTTTGCGCCGCGCCGATATGAAATTCGCTGGCGAAAACAGGCAGCAACGGCTGCACGCAATACAGCAGCGAGAACGTGGAGAAGCCCGCAAGAAAGAGCGCGATGCTGATGCGGCGAAAGTCCGCCGAGCCGGGCCGCACGCCGGATGCGCCGGTGGTGTTGGAACGTGTGCTGGATGTTTCGATGCGATCGGGCGTGGCAACGGATGGATCGGAGTTCATGGACAAGATCGGCGGTCGACTGTGACGCAGGAATTGTCCTGCGCCAGAGCTATACTGTCCAATATATGAAACTGGCTAACCCGATACGTTTTAGCACTAGCATGGAACTGCGTCATTTACGGTATTTCGTCGAGGTTGCAAGTGAGCGCAACTTCACGCGCGCGGCTGAAAAGCTCGGCATTGGACAGCCGCCGCTCAGTCAGCAGATCAAGAGCCTTGAGCGCGAGTTGGGCGTCGAGCTGTTCCGTCGAACCGCGCATGGCGCCGAACTGACGGGCGCGGGCGAAGCGTTTCTGATCGAGGCGCAGCGCGTGCTGGGCGGCGCGCAACGCGCGGCGCAAGCGGCGCAGCGGGCCGCGCGTGGCGAGACGGGACGGCTGCGTATCGGCTTCACGGGGTCGGCGGCGTTCAATCCCGTTGTGCCCGCGCTGATTCAGCGTTTCAAGAGCCGCTATCCGACCGTCGATCTGACGCTCGAAGAAGCGAATACGCCAGCGCTGCTGCAACGCCTGCTCGATGACGAGATCGATGCCGTGTTTTTCAGGCCCGGAACCACGTCGCCGGAGCACGTGCAGACGCATCGCTTCGCGGATGAGCCGATGAAAATCGTGCTGCCGTCAACGCATCCGCTCGCAGCAAAGAAGCGCCTGCCGTTGACGGCTCTGGCCGACGAACCATTCGTGCTTGTGCCAGGGCCGGCGGGCGTTACGCTTCACGATGAAATCGTCCGCGCGTGCGGCGAGGCGGGCTTCAGTCCGCACCTCGCGCAGCCTGCGCCGCAGGTGTCGTCGGTGATCAATCTGGTGGCGGCGGGCCTCGGCGTGTCCATCGTGCCCGCCGCGATTGCGCAGGTGCAGGTGAAGGGCGTGCGCTACATCGATGTGCAGGGCGCGAAGATGCGGGCGCGTCTAGCGTTGGGATGGCGTGAAGGGGACGCGTCCGCGACGCTCGGCAATCTGGTCGGATTGCTGTGACAGCTTAATCTCTCGCCTCGATCAGCCGCATGCGGCGTTCGAGTTCGAAGAGATCGACGGCCGACGAGAGGTACGTGTCACGGCGGCTGTGCTCGGCGCGGTCCAGCAGTTCCTCTGCGCGGTCCAAGAGTTCGAAGATGATCCGGAGGAAGTATGCGAACATGGCGTGCTCCTGTTGCGGTGGTTCAGGCGCAACCATTTGCATCGAGCGTGCCATTTCGGAGAAGTCCTTGTCCGGCGGGCTTTTGGGTTATCCAGCGGCCGTCGACGGATGCGAATGTGATCGGATAGAACCAACTTTCGCGCGGCAACAGTTTGCTTTCACCATGCTTCCATGCGGATAACTGCTCGCCCGATGCGGTTGCATTTCGACGGCACGCATTTGACGCGGGAGCGCGACTTCATGCGTGCAGAAGGCCGGTTCATGAACATTCGACGCAAGGAGAATCCGATTGACACCGCTGGAGAGACTCGAAGGCTTCGACGACAACGTCGCTTCGCTATTACAGCAATGGAATGCACCTGCCGTCGGCGTCGCTGTCGTCGTCGATGACGTGCCTGTTCTGACGCGTGGATACGGCTTTCGCGATTACGACAAGCGCCTGCCGTTCGATGCGTCGACGCTCTTTCCCATCGCGTCGAACACGAAGCTGTTCGTCGCGCTGGCTGCCGGTATGCTGGTCGACGAAGGCAAGCTCACGTTCGACAAACCGCTTTGCCAGCATCTACCGGAACTGCGGTTTCGTAACGACATACTGACGCGCTCCGTCACGCTGCGCGATCTTCTCGCGCACCGCACGGGCATCACGCGTCACGACATGATGACCTACGGCGCAGCGGCGACGCCGAAGGAAGTATTCGACCGCCTGCATCTGATGAAGCCGACCGCTGGCTTGCGCGAGACGTTCATCTACAACAACGTGATGTACTACGCGGTGGCGCATGCGATCGAGCGGCTGGGCGGCATGTCATGGACGGAGCTGGTTCGCGAGCGCATGCTCGAACCGGCGGGCATGCGCGATACGTCGTTTCTCTATTCGGAGTTGTTGAACGAGCCGAATCTCGCCATCGGCTACACCGAGTACCGCGACCGCCGCGAACTGCGCAAGCTCGATACGAAGCGGAAAAGCGATTCGCCGTGGCCGTCGGGCAGCATGGTATCGACGCTCGGCGACATGTCGCGCTGGCTGTCGTTGCTCGTCAACGACGGCAAGGTTGACGACAGGCAAGTCATATCGAAGACCTTGCTGCGCGAGACGATGGCGCCCGCGATATCGCTGCCGAACTCGGCGCCGGAACTATATGGCTGGTGGGAATCGCTCAACGGCGCATATGGTTTGGGAAGGCAAACGGAAGTTTATCGCGGGCATCTGTTGGCTTCTCACGGCGGCGATATTCGCGGGTTTCATTCGAAGGTCTCGGTCATGCCGAAAGAGCGGATCGGCGTGAGCGTTTTCGTGATCGGCGATCATTGCGCGGCGTTGCGCGATGTCGTCCACTATCAGCTCTATGAGCGTTTGCTCGGCCTCGAACTGACGCCCTGGAACGAGCGTCTGCTCGGCCTTTTGGAACCCGCGCGGCAAGCGATGTCGCAGGCGCGTAGCAGCCGCTACGAAGACCGGATCGACAACACGAAGTCATCGCATCCACTGGAAGACTATGCGGGCGACTTCGCGCATGAAGCCTATGGCACGATCGCGATTGCGCTCGAGGATGACCATCTGCGGCTGAAGTTTCGCGATCAGGATTTGCAGTTGCAGCACTATCACTACGACCGCTTCGACGCTGAAGTAGAGGATCCCGAAGACGACGCACGCTGGCGCATCAACTTTCAGGCGACACACGAAGGCGATATCGACCGCTTCGTCACGAAGATCGTCGAGAACGAAGTCATATTCGTGCGCAAGGAGTTTGCTCATTCGCCCGCCGTGGTGCAGCGCTTTGCGGGAGTCTACGAAACGGCCGTCGGTGTGCGCGTCGACGTGTTCCTGCGCGACGACGGCACGTTGTGGCTGCGCGTGCCGGGGCAGCGCGACGAGCGCTTCATTGCTGCGCGGGATCGCGTGTTTCGCATAGCGTCCGCGCCGGGCTCGACCTTCGAGTTCATCGAGCGTGACGGACAGATCGTCTCGCTCGATCAGATGACAGGGGCGGGGCGTTTCATTCTTCGCAAGGTGTGACGGCCATATGGACGAGCGTCCTGCGTCCCCGGAAAAGCCGACGTCCAGCCGGTCCCGCGTCAGCACCCTTCGGCAGATACCCGGCAGCGTCTGGGTGTTGGGCTGCGTGAGCCTGTTGATGGACATCTCATCGGAGATCATTCACAGCTTGCTGCCGATGTTCATGTTGGCGAGCCTCGGCGCGAGCGCGACGACGATCGGATTGATCGAGGGTATCGCCGAGGCGACGGCGCCCATCGTCAAGGTCTTTTCCGGTGCGCTCAGCGATTACCTCGGCAATCGCAAATGGCTCGCCGTCGCGGGCTATGGACTCGGCGCGCTGAGCAAGCCGTTGTTCGCGATTGCGCCGACCCTCGGCCTGGTCGTGACGGCGCGCGTAATCGACCGGATCGGCAAAGGCATTCGCGGCGCGCCGCGCGATGCACTCGTCGCCGATGTCACGCCGCCGCCGCTGCGTGGGGCTGCGTTCGGATTGCGGCAGTCGCTCGATACCGTGGGCGCTTTTCTCGGGCCGTTGCTCGCGGCCGCGATCATGCTGATCTGGGCGAATAACTTCCGGCTTGCGTTCTGGCTCGCCTTCATTCCGGCAGTGCTGGCTGTCGCGTTACTGACGGTCGGCATCGACGAACCCGCCCGCCAGCCCGGCGCGAAGCGCGTCAATCCGATCCGGCGCGACAGTATTCTTCAACTCGATGGCGCGTACTGGTGGATCGTCGCCGTCGGCGCCGCGTTCGCACTCGCGCGCTTCAGCGAGGCGTTCCTCGTGCTGCGCGCGCTGGACAGCGGCGTGCCCGTCGCGCTGGTGCCGCTCGTGATGGTCGCGATGAACGTCGTGTATTCGCTATCGGCCTATCCGCTCGGCAAGCTTGCCGATTCGACGAGTCATGTCAGGCTGCTGGTCGCCGGGCTCGTGATACTTGGCGTGTCCGATCTCGTGCTTGCCCACGCGGTTCACTGGAGCATCCTGCTCGTGGGCGTCGCCCTGTGGGGCCTGCATATGGGCATGACGCAAGGGCTGCTCGCGACGATGGTGTCGCACAGCGCGCCTGCGCATTTGCGGGGCACTGCGTTCGGCTTGTTCAATCTCGCGAGCGGACTTGTGACGCTGGTTTCCAGCGTGATCGCGGGCGCGTTGTGGGACACGATAGGCGCGGCCGCGACGTTCCATGCGGGCGCCGTATTTTGCGTGGTCACGATCGTGCTGCTGCTGGCACGTCCCGCGCGACGCATCGATCTGCGCAGCTAAACGGCGCGTGCGAACGAGGCTTACGTTGCCTCACTGTGAAATAAGTTTGCTAACCCCGCGCGGCAAGCGACAGGTTTTCTGCCTGAAAGATTCGCAGATGTAATGGCAACCGGACTGTCAGTAAAAGTTATTACCACGTCAGCGATAAACGAGGTTTTATCGATTATTCCTTTCGAGAAGCTATAAAGCTTGCATAATTATTCGTAACAATAAAAGCAGCGACATTCTCTTTGTAATACCTGTGAATGAAAATGGAAGAAGTGCGAATTTATACGAAAAAATGCATATTTATCAGTATGTTGTAGTGTCATCTTCTGGTGCGAACGTGCTGCGACAACGTTGTAATCCTGCATGGATGTAGAGCGGAAATTACCACGCGAAACCTAAAGCAATATTTAGAGACGTCGTAAACCCCGTCGAGTGGCGGCGCGAAATAGTGAATAAATTGCGTCGCCGCTCATGTCGATTTTTCCAGAACCGAAAGGGGTTGAAATGCTGAACATCAATACAAACATCATGTCGCTGACGGCGCAGAACAATCTGTCGGGTTCGCAAAACGCGCTCTCGCAGGCGATCAACCGTCTATCGTCGGGCAAGCGCATCAACACGGCCGCTGACGACGCGGCGGGCCTCGCGATCGCGACGTCGCAGACGGCATCGATCAATGCGTTGACGCAGGGCGCCGCAAACGCGAACAACGGCATTTCGATGGTGCAGACCACGAACGGCGCGCTGCAATCGATCGTCGACAACTTGCAGCGCATCCGTCAGCTGGCAGTGGAAGCAGGCGACGGCTCGCTCGACTCGAACGCGCTCGCCAACCTGCAGGCGGAAGTGTCGACGCGTCTGACGGAAATCACACGCGTTGCACAACAGACTACGTTCAACGGTCAGGCCGTGCTGAACGGTGTCGGCTCGGTCAACTTCCAGATCGGCGCGTTCAACGGCCAGCAGATCACCGCGAACTTCGGCACGCAGAGCTGGGACGCGAACTCGCTGGGCATCAGCGGTTTGAGCGTGGCGACCGCTTCGGGTGCGCAAGCCGCCATGAGTTCGATCGATAGCGTGCTGACGAGCGTGAACACCTTCCAGGCAACGCTCGGTGCAACGCAGAACACGTTCCAGGCCGCCATTTCGACGACGCAAACGGAAGCGACCAATATGAGCGCCGCCGAATCGCAGATCACCGACGCGGACTTTGCGACGGAAACGGCCAACCTGTCGAAGGCTCAGGTGTTGCAGCAAGCGGGCATCTCGGTGCTCGCGCAAGCGAACTCGATGCCGCAGCAGGTGCTGAAGCTTCTGCAGTAACGGGAACGGCATTGTGCATCCTGTGTCGGGCGAGCGGGATGCACGGTGTTTCCTTAACGGATCATCTTCCAGTTCGCTAAGGCACGCCCTATCTGCTCAAGGTCGCGAGGATTCGAGCGACGGATAAAGCCGCGCCAGCATTGCCTCAAAAGTCGCCTCCGATACGCGCCCCAAGTGCTTTTCCAGCAATCGTCCGTTGGCATCGTAAAAGAGCGTGGTCGGATAAGCAGTGACATTCACACTTTTTGCGAGTGTCAGTTGCGGATCAAAGCGGGAGTTATCGATGTGCAAGTTGAGGTCTGCCAGAAACGCCTCGACCGTGTGGCGGTCTTCTCCCTGATTCACGAAAACCAGGTCGAGTTCGGGATGGCTCGTCTGCGCGCTGGCAAGCACGGGCATTTCCCCTCGACAGGGCCCGCACCATGTCGCCCACAAATTGACGACAAGCGGCTTGCCGTTATTGCGTGCAAGGGGTTGCGGCATACCGGCCTCGTCGAGTAACGATATGGACGGCACGTGCGAGGGCTGATCGGATCGTTCCATCACTGCACCAGCGATGCCCCACGCGACGAATCCCGATATTGTCGCGATGGCTAACGGGCGCCGTATTGCCGATCGCCGTATTGCGGTAACCACCGCGACGACGATTCCTGCCGCAATGCCGGGTATCGCCGCGAATCCCGCGTCTCTGATATCGAGCATTTGCAGGAAGTCGCCGCGATAGCTCGGCAGGTATTGAAGAACGAACACCGCACGCGCGACGAACAGGCCAATGAGTAACGCCGTAAAGAGGGCGCGCTCGACGTCGGATTGCTTCTCGCCAGAGAATCTACTGGCGAGTAACGCTACGGCAATGCCGATGAACAGTGCAAGCGGTCCAGCAGGAAGCGCCAAGGGGCCAATATTCATTCGTTTGTTCCAGGTGCGTAGCCGAGTTCCAGTGACTTGGAATATACCGCTAAGGTCACAAGCGCATGAACACCCTAGAGGATCAAGAATATGCTCGTTCGTCTCGTTCCTGGCTGCGATTGATTTCCGCCCTTTGAAGAAATCAGCAAATGGAGGCGAGCGTGATCGCTCGCCCCGACATCGCGACACGTTCACACCTGCGCGAGGCCACCGTCGACGAACAGGTCGATACCCGCAACGAAGCTGCTCTCGTCAGATGCAAGGAACAGCGCCGCGGACGCGATTTCCTCAGGCCGACCGATGCGGCCCAATGGCGTCGCGGCAGCGAACCTGGCGCGCAGTTCGTCTGCTTCGGCGGCCGTCGCAACCTGGCTGTCGATGATCGGCGTGTCGATCGCGCCTGGGCTGATGGCATTGACGCGAATGCCGCGGCCCTTCAGTTCGACGGTCCATGTCCGCGCCAGCGAGCGGACGGCTGCCTTGGCCGCGCTGTACGTGTCGTGAGCCGGCAAGCCTTTGACACCTGCAACCGAACTGGTCAGGATGATGCTGCTTCCATTGCCCATCAACGGTAGCGCTTTCTGCACAGTGAAAATGAGTCCGCGCACGTTGACGTCGAACGTGGCATCGTAGTGTTGTGGCGTAATCTCCTCGAGCGTGCGATGTTCGACCGCCCCTGAATTGGCGAACAGAACGTCGATCTTGCCGCGTTGCTCTCCGACAATGGAAAACAGGCGATCCAGTTCATCGAGCTTCGTCACGTCGGCCTGCACGGCCGTCACGTTGCGGCCAATCTGCTGCACGGCTTTATCGAGTTCCAATTGCCGCCTGCCGACGATGAACACATACGCGCCCTCGTCGACAAAGCGTTGCGCGGTCGCAAGTCCAATGCCGCTGCTGCCGCCTGTGATGACGGCTGTCCTGTTTGCAAGTCGATTCATGATGTTGTCGTTCCTGATTCAAGCTGATTCAAGCGGCTTCGGTTTCTGCATGAAACGCGTAGTCGGTATAGCCACGCGCATCGCCGCCGTAGAAGGTCGAACGGTCGTAGCGGGTGAGCGGCTTGCCGGTGCGCAGACGTTCGGGCAGATCGGGATTCGAAATGAACATGCGCCCGAATGCGACGAGGTCTGCGTGGCCGTCGGCGACGATCTGCCCGGCGCTTTCGCCCGTAAAGCCGCCTGCGGCGATGATCGTGCCGTTGTAGAAGCGGCGCATGTCTTTCGACGTGACGTCCGACTCGCTCGTCTCCTGCTCGACGATGCCGCGAATACGCGGCTCGATGATATGCAGATACGCGAGGTCATAACTGTTCAGACGCTCTGCGACATAACCGAAGGTGGCATGCGGATCACTGTCCGACATCGTGCCGTACGTGCCGCTCGGCGACAGCCGCAGTGCGACGCGGCCAGGCCCCCACACGGCGACGACAGCATCGAGCGTTTCGAACAGGAATCGCGCGCGATTGTCGATCGGGCCGCCATAGGCGTCGGTGCGATGGTTCGTGCCGTCCAGCAGGAACTGCTCGAACAGATATCCATTTGCGCCGTGCAGCTCGACACCGTCGAAGCCCGCCTCTTTCGCCAGCACGGCGCTGCGACGGAACTGCTCGACAATGCCCGCAATTTCGTCGATCTCCAGTTCGCGCGGCACGATCAGTTCGGCTTCCGCGAAGTTGCCGTTTCCGTCGCGAATCGCCGCATGTTCGAGCGAGCGCAACGCGGACGGGGCAACAGGCGTGACGCCGCCCGTGTTGGCGGGATGCGCCTGACGTCCCGCGTGCCACATTTGCAGGAAGATGCGCGCGCCCTTCGCGTGCACGGCATCCGTCACGCGCCTCCAGCCCTTTACCTGCGCATCCGTGTAAATGCCCGGCGCGTCGACGTAGGCAATGCCAAGCGGCGAGACGGCCGTCGCGTCGCTAATCAGCAGGCCGCCTTCCGAGGCGCGCTGCGTGTAGTACTCGACCATCAGGTCGCCGGGCACGTTGCCTTGCCCGGTGCGCATCCGCGTGAGCGGCGCGAGCACGACGCGGTGACTGAGTTCGAAAGGGCCGACATGGGTACGGCTGAAGAGCGTGTTCATGCGTGCATCCTCTGGATGAGTGTTGAAGATGACGGGATCATGAGCGCCCGTTAAGCCGCGCAGAAGAGGCCTGGCGGGGATAACTGCCATTCCTTGAGAGAATAGGGCCTGACGACTTCGACGAAACCTGGGAGAGGCGCAGCATGGATCGACTGGCCGCAATGGAAATTTTTGTCAGCGTTGCCGAGGCGGGCTCGTTTTCGGCTGCCGCGAAGCGGATGAACGTGGGGCAGCCCGCCATTTCCAAATCCGTTGCACAGCTGGAAGAACGCCTGGGTGTGCGGCTCATCCTGCGTTCGACGCGAGGTTTGACGATGACGGACGCTGGCCAGCGTTTCTACGAGCATGCGAAGCGCGTGATCCAGGAGGCCGACGACGCGGAGCAGGTCGTGCGCCACGCCTCCGATAGCCTGTCCGGCAATCTGCGCGTTAGCGCGGCGGTGACGTTCGCTTGCCTGCATGTGCTGCCGTCGCTGGACGCCTTCTTGAGCCGGCATCCCAAGCTGGAAATCGACCTCAAGCTCGACGATCGCATCATCGATCTGCTCGAAGAGGGCATGGACGTGGCGTTGCGGATGGGGGCGCTGACTGATTCGTCGATGACGGCGCGGCGTATCGGGCGAAGTCCGCGGCTCGTCGTCGGCACGCCGGACTATTTCTCGCGCGCTGGTGTGCCCACGACGCCCGCCGAGTTGGATCGACATCAGGCAATCGTCTACTCGCAGGGCGGCGGCGGCGAGACATGGACGTTCCGCCAGAACGACAGCGACGTGGATGTGACGGTATCAGGGCGTGTCCGCGTGAGCGCGGCGGAAGGCATGCGCACGGCCGTCCTCAATGGAATGGGGCTCGCGATCGCGTCGCGCTGGATGTTTTCTCCCGAGTTGGCGTCGGGCGAGGTCGAGGCCGTATTGACCGACTGGACCTTGCCCGCGGTCGATCTTTGGGCCGTCTTTCCATCGGGGCGGCTGGTGACGGCGAAAGCGCGGGCATTCGTTGAATTCGTCGAGGAGGCGCTCGCTCGGGCGTAATGGCGAGTCGCATCCGCCAAACCCATCACTCAATGGAATAACTGGAATTCCGCGCCGCCTACTACTGAAGTCTCCCGTTCGAAACTACATTTCGTTCGACCGACCGGATGTCGGAAGGACACTCAAACATGCCACGTGATATGCAACGCGAAAGGTTTGAGTCGAAACGGAATGGATAGAACTGGAGAGCAGGAATGGGCACGAGCAGCAAGGTACTGGTAGCGGGCGCGAGCGGACTGATTGGTGTAGCCGCTATCGAAAGCTTTCTCTCTGCGGGTTGGGATGTGGTCGGCATTTCCCGGCGCAAGCCGGACCTGCCGAGCGGCCGCGAATTTGAATTCATCCCCGTGGACTTGCGTGACGAGAACGCTGCGCATGAAGCACTATCTGCGCTCGGCGGCATTACGCATGTCGCGTATGCGGCAATCTACGAGAATGCGGATGATCTGGTGAGCGGCTGGTCGAATGCCGATCAGATCGAGATCAACAACGCGATGCTCCGCAATGTGATCGAGCCGCTCGTTTCAGGAAAATCGAAAGCGACGCTCAGGCACGTGTCGATCCTGCAGGGCACGAAGGCGTATGGCGTGCACCTGCATCCTATCGCCATTCCGGCACGCGAAAGCGACCCGCGCGACGATCACGCAAACTTTTTCTTCGATCAACAGGACTACGTGCGCGAGGCGGGTGAAAAGCACGGGTTCACCTATACCGTGCTACGTCCGCAACTCGTGACGGGGAAGACCCCCGGCGCGCTCAATGTGCTTCCCGCTATCGGCGTCTACGCGGCTATCCGCCGCGAGAAGGGCGAGTCATTCGGCTTTCCGGGCGGCCCGTCGTTCGTCTGGGAAATGGCGGATGCCGATCTCGTCGGCGAGGTGATGGTTTGGGCAGCGCAGTCTCCGCAGGCGGCAAACGAGATCTTCAATGTCACCAACGGCGATGTCTTCGAATGGCGCAGCGTATGGCCGGCGATGGCGAAGACGCTCGGCGTGAATGCCGGAGCCGACGAGCCAACGAGCGTCGCGCAGTACATTCGTGAGAATGCGGACGTATGGGCGAAGATCGTCGCCAGGTACGGACTTGCGAGCGGCGATCTCCGCTCGTTCGTCGGACAGGGCGACCAGCACGCCGATTTTGCGTTTGCCTATGGCGCGCCGGCGGGGCCTGTCGCTTTCGTCAGCACGGTGAAGCTTCGCAAGGCGGGATTCAATGCGGCGGTCGATACGCGCGATGCGTTCTGCGACGCGCTTCAGTCTTTTATCGACCGCAAGCTGTTGCCGCCCGCGTTGTGACGGGTTTGTATTCGCCTGCGCAGTGAGCGCTTTCGCGATCAGAACGTGAACTGTCCTTCCGCGGCAAACGTGGAGAGCGGATTGCGCGGACTCGGCGTTTCGCGCTTCTGCAGTCCTTCAGGCAATGAGGACTTGTCGCCGGGGCGGCCGATCGCGATCGCCGCTTCGACGGCATAGTCGTCGGGAATAGCCAGTTCCGCACGGATGCGCTCGCGTTCGATACCCGCAAGACCATGAGCCTTCCATCCGGATAAGCTGGCCTGCAGCGCGAAATAACCCCATGCAGCACCCGTATCGAACGAATGCGACGCCAGCGCGACCTCGTCGGTTGCGCCTGGCGGCGTGAACGACCGCTTCGACAGTACGATCAGAATGGCGGCCGCATGTTGCGCCCAGCCTCGGTTGAACTCATTGAGAAAGCCGAGAAAGCGGGTCCAGTGCTCCGTATCGCGCCGTGCATAGACAAAGCGCCATGGTTGCGAGTTATATGAAGAAGGCGCCCAGCGTGCCGCTTCGAGGAAAGTCAGCAGCGAGGCTTCCGGAATCGTGTCCTGCGCGAAGGCGCGCGGCGACCAGCGTTCCAGAAATTGTCTGTCGATGGGATGCTCGGCCGTACGTGAATTCGATGAAGTCATGATGGTGATGTGTCGCGTTTGATCGTCGGAGTTTCGTGCCTGTATCGGGATATTCCGAATCGCGACGTTAAGTGGCAACACGCGCGAATCCAAACAATGTTTGCGCATATCGAAAGCAGCGAATCGTGGATATGCGAGGCGCACAGCGCGAAGCGACGCGCATTTAGCAACGTCAATTTGCATGTATTCATGATCTGACCTCGCTTGCCTACGGCATCAAGGTCATCGCGATCGCTCCGCTGACGTCGCTGCTCGCGATCCGCTGGGAACCGTCTGGCTACGATATCGACGGCGCGGACTATGTGAGCGTGCCGTCCGTCACTGAGCGCGCGGGCGCCTGAGGGTCCAGTTCATCCATCGGCGGTGCGTTGCAAAGCATTGCACAAATGCTTGTTTGTGCAATGCGCCGCCACTGACTAGATTCGATGAATATTGCCACGAGCAGGAGGACGCATCATGTCGATGAACCTCGCATCGTTTTATCGTCAGGCCGTATTTCATCCCTTTCAGGCTGCGCGTCAGCGATTGCAGGCGCGATCCGCCCACGCCGCTGAAGACCTCACCGACCCGCAGGCAGAGCACTCGCCGCGCGATGCTGGCGAGCGCCTCGAGCGTATAGCCGTCTATGCGCGAGCGGGTTACTTCAATATGGGCTACACGTTCGAGATGTTTCATGTGATCGGCGAAATAGCGCCGGACTAGTTGAGTCGCGCGCATGCATGGAGCGTAAGCAATGAGCGATATCGTCGTCGAACAGCCAGCCGTTGTCGAAGCCGCGTTGAACTATCTCGTCGCGACGGGAGAAAAGCCCGCCACGTATGCCTATGAGCCGCCTGCAGGCGAGCCACAGCGCAGCGGCGTGTATCGGATGCAGCGCGTGAATATCGTCAATGCGCGCGTGTCGCCGCCGCCGGGTGGCTTATCGCTGGACCGCAATGGCTTTGAACTGCGGCAGCACGCGAGCGCGCTCAGCGACTTCTCGGACCCAGCCGCGATCGAACGCATCTACTACCCTGAGGCCGAAGCGCTGCTCAAGCGCTGGACGGGTGCGAAGCGCGTCGTCATCTTCGATCACACGCTTCGCGACGGTCAGGCGGCGCGAGCGAGGGGCGTGCGCGAGCCTGTCAAATTCATTCACAACGATCAGACATTCGTCTCGGGTCCGCGCCGCGTGCGCGATCATCTGCCGCCGCATGAAGCGGCAGAACTGCTGAAAGGCAGGGTGGCGATCGTCAACCTGTGGCGTCCTGTCGGATCGACGGTCGAATCTTCGCCGCTCGCATTGTGCGATGCGCGCAGTATCTCGCTGACCGATCTCGTGCCGTCGGATCTGATCTATCCGGACAAGATCGGCGAGACGTATGCATTCGTTTTCAATCCACGGCACCGCTGGTACTACTTTCCGTTGATGTCGCCGGAGGAAGTGCTGCTGCTGAAAATCTACGATTCCGCGGGAGACGATATTGCGCGGCTGACGGCGCATACCGCATTCGATGATCCGTCGTCACCGCCCGATGCAAGAGCGCGGCGCAGTATCGAACTGCGCTCGTTGCTGTTCTTCTGAGCTTGCGCTGGCACGCCTATCGGCGTCACTCATTGGTCAGCGAACGCACTCACGACATGCAGCGTGTGGGCGTGAACAGCGCCAGCCTGCAAAAATCACGACGATCGCATAAGCTTCGTCCAGCGCGTCGGTGTGTTCGTCCAGTTCGAGTGGCTGTCGCGTCGCATAAGGAGGTGTCCATGACGCACGGCAATGCTCAGCCTGCCGCAAACAGTTTTTTCCCCGGCTTCTCGAGACTCGACGTCGATACGGAGGACGTGTCGTTCAGTGGCGTGACAGGCGGCTCCGGCCCGCCTGTTCTGCTGCTGCACGGCTATCCGCAAACCCACATCGCCTGGCGAAAGATTGCGCCGACGCTCGCGCAATCCCATACCGTCATCGTGCCCGACTTGCCGGGATACGGCGACAGCCGCACGCGAAACGATCAGCCGCGATGGACCAAACGTCGCGTTGCGCAAGCGCTCGTCGGCTTGATGGATCGCCTGGGGCATGAGCGGTTCGCCGTCGTCGGGCATGACCGTGGCGCGCGCGTCGGATACCGGCTGGCGCTCGATCATCCTGCGCGCGTTGCCGCATACGCGTCGCTGACAGTCATCCCCACGCTGGATGCCTTCGCGGGCGTCGACAAAACCTTCGCGCTGAATGCGTGGCACTGGTTCTTTCTCGCACAACCTTTCGATCTTCCGGAGCGCATGCTGGACGCCGACCCCGACGCATTTATCGATGCGGCACTGTCGAAGATGGCAGGCGGACTCGACGGGATCGATCCGCTGGCACTCGATGCCTACCGGGCCGCGTTTCGCAAGCCCGAAGTGCGTCATGCAATCTGCGAGGACTATCGTGCTGCGACTGCAGAGGACCTTCAGTACGACACAGCCGATTTCGAGGCAGGGAAGAAGCTGACATCTCCCGTGCTGGTGCTGTGGAGCGAGCGGGAGCAGAGAGCACGAAAGACGCCGCCCATCGATGTATGGTCGAAATGGGCATCGCGCGTGACGGGAAGGGCGCTGCCCGGCGGTCATCTGCTGCCCGAGGACGCGCCGGCTGAGGTGCTGTCTGCGCTCGCGCCGTTTCTTGCGGAAGCGTTCTAGATATCTGCCATGGGCTGGGACTCTCCGTCATGGCCGCTGCGCCAGCACGAAGCCCGCACCAGACGCGTCGCGCGTTTACGTATAATTACGAACGATTCTCAATAATGCGTGCGGGCATCGTCGCTGAACCACTATGCAAAACTTTTTCTGTAAAGATTTGATCGAGCGCTTCGGCTACGGCATGGCCGTCTACATCGCGGCGAAGGCCGCCGCGATGCAGCGAAGCATCGATGCCATCAACGACGAACGCCGGGCAGTTGGCCGCCGCCTGCTGGAGAACGCGAGCATCGACGAAGTCGTCTCCGTGTTGCGCAGGAAAGGCAAGCTGCCGGCCTGAAGCGGCTCAACTGCCGGGCGCGTGAACGAATTCGAGCCGTGCACCGTGACTGAGTGAAAGCGGCAACTCACGGGCTTGAGCGGCATGGGCAACGTCAATCGCCGCGCTGAAGACCCCTTCGCCACGGATCGCGAGATGCGACCGTAGCTCTTCGGCAAGGGCCGTTGTGTTGCCGGCAGCGGGATCATCGTCTGAGCGCGTTCGTGTCACAGGCGACAGCAAGGTGACTGTGGTCGGACCGATCGGCAGTGTCGCGAAGTGCACATCGTGTCCTGTCAGCGCGCCTCGATGCACAGGCACGTCGCCAAGCAGAATGCGATACCGCGCGATACTCTTCTCCAGATCCGAAACCGCGACATTGACGGCGGCAAGTCCGGTCGCGCCATTGCGATGCGTGCGCGCTTCGCCTTCCGCGACGCGCAGGAAGCGGGGCGTCAGGTCGCCGCACAAGAAGGGCAGGTCGCGCGTCGTCGGGCGGCCGATTTGCCATTCGAGCCGCGTGCCGTCGGGCCGGATGCGGCCACCCGGTATGGGGCCGTCATAGTACAGGCCGCGCGCATACGTGGCTTCCACCGTGCGGGCAACCGACTCGGGCAGCAGCGCGAAATCGACAAAGCCTTCGCCCGTGCGTTGTTGCTCGTCCCACCAGCGATGTTCCCGCGCGTCTTTCAGGAATGCGATCAGTTCGATGTAGCTGCCGTCGGCAAATCCGATCAGCGCATTATGCGTTGTCCCGTCGGCATGCGTGCCGCCGCGCTGCACGGTGAAACCCAGCTCGGCGAAATCTGCAATGGTCGTTTTGAGGTCATGCACGCGAATCACAAGATGATCTGGCAGAAGCGGCATCCATTCACTCCTCTCGGTTGTCGTTCGACAGTATGGAGCGGGCAGGGATGACGAGGCCACCAACAATATGTCGATAACTTCTTACGCTGCGCGGTTTAGGATGCGGGTCAGTTCGATACGGTCAGATCGGGGTTGACGCGATACCGTCCAGCAAAGTATCTCGCAATGCATCCATCGCAGGATCGCGGAGATTTCGAGGCCGTGGCGCGTCGACGTGAATCTCGCGCGCGATGTGGCTTGGGCGGTCATCGCCGGGCGGCGACAGCAATAGAACACGATCGGACAGGAGAAGCGCTTCGTCCAGATCGTGCGTGACGAGCAGGATGGTCGTTCCGTGCGCGTGCGCGAGCGCAAGCAGGACACGCTGAAGGCGTGAGCGTGTGATGGCGTCGACGGCGCTGAACGGTTCGTCGAGCAACAACAAATCCGGCTCCGCGAAAAGTCCTCGCGCCAGGGCGACACGTTGTGCCATGCCGCCCGATAGCTGTTTCGGCAGCGCATCGCGCACGCCGGACAGACCGACTTCTGCAAGTAAGGTATCGACGCGCGGATTGTGTCCCTGTCGAGGCCCGGCAACAAACGCGATATTGTCGGCGACGCTGAGCCAGGGCAGCAGCCGTGGCTCCTGAAAGATCACGCCGATCCTGTCGGATGGACCGCGCTGCAATTGCTGCTCCAATAGCACCGAACCTTCCGAGTGCCCGTCGAGGCCCGCAATCGCCCGCAGCAGCGTGCTCTTTCCACATCCGCTCGGGCCGACCAGACTGACGATCTCACCGCGTGCCAGCCCGAACGATACCTGTTCGAATACCGTGCGCTGCCCGAAGCGCCGCGCGAGGCCGCGCACTTGCAGCAAGGGCGGAGTAGACGGGCTCATGGCGCGTCTCCCGAGACGTGGCGCGCATCGCGCCAGGACAGCACGCGCGATTCGATAAGCTTGAATGTGCCGTCGCTCAGTTTGCCGAGCAACGCCAGCAGCAGGATGGCGCCGAAGACGAGATCGGGTCTGCCCGTTTCGCGGCCGTCGCTGAGCAGATAGCCGAGGCCGCGCGTCGCGGCGATCAGTTCGGCGGCGACCATGAACATCCATGCGAGGCTCAGTCCCGTGCGCAGTCCCGTGAAGATCTGCGGCATCGACGGGGGCAGCAGAATGCGCGTGAACATCGCGCGCGGCGTCAGCCGATTGAGCTCGCCGAATTCGATCAGCTTGCGGTCGACACCATGAATGCCGGCGACCACACTGAGTTGCACGGGAAAGAACGCGCCAATCGCGATGAGCGTGATCTTGGGCGCTTCATCAATGCCCATCCACAGCAGCAGGATCGGCACCCATGCGAGCGATGGAATCGCGCGCAGTGCCTGAAACGCAGGGTCGAGCAGCGCATCGACGCGGCGGCTCAGTCCCATCGCCGCGCCGATCAGCAACGCGAGCGCCGAGCCGAGCGCGAAGCCGGCGTACACGCGTGCGACGCTCGCGCCGATGTGTCGCGCGACGCGTGTACCGCCGAGATCCCACAGCGTTTGTGCGATCGTGCTGGGAGCGGGGACGAGATGCATCGGCAACACGGACGCGCGCACCAGCGCTTCGATCACAGCGAGAAAGACGACGGGCAACGCGTACCCTGCGTAGCGCCATAACCGCACGGCGTCACGAGGTCGCTTGCGCAATGTGCGTTCGCCTGGTGAGCGCGCGTGTGAATCGCGCGTCTTGAGTGCGAGTGTCTGTTCAGTGGCAGCCATGATTCAAGTCCGCGCTAATGCAGACTGCTCGCATGCGTCGTGTCGCGTGCGAGTCATTTCGCGCCGTTGCTCGCGATGACGGGCTGCGCGATTTTCGAATCGATCAGCGCGTCGATGACCTGATTGAGATCGGTGCCGCTTTTCACCAGCTGCTCGTCGACGAGAATCGGCGCGGCCGCCTTGAGCGCCGCGATCTGTTGCGCGCCGGGCTGCGGATGGCTGAAGTCGTTGCGGCTGAGTTGCAGCTTCGCGACCGCGAGCGAGACCTTTGACTCCTCCGAGACGATCTTCGCCGTATCGTCGGGATGCGCGGCGATCCACACGCGTGCCTTTTCATAGACCTTCAATACGCGAGCCAGTTGCTCCGGATGCTCGCGGATGAAGTCCTCGCGTGCGTTGAGCAGGCCCCACGTATTGAAATCGACATTGCGATAAAGCAGACGCGCGCCATCGTCGATTTGCGCGGCGGCCATGTGCGGGTCGAGCCCGGCCCACGCGTCGACCTGGCTGTTCGCGAGCGCCGTGCGGCCGTCCGGATGCTGGAGATTCACGATTTCGACGTCATCGCGCGAGAGGCCCACGGTATGCAGCGCGCGCAACGTGAAGAGGAACGGATCGGTGCCCTTGGTCGCGGCAATCTTCTTACCCTTCAGATCGGCGAGACTCTTGATGGGCGAATCCTTGGGTATGACCAAAGCAGTCCATTCAGGCCGGGAAAACACATACACCGCACGGATCGGATTGCCGTTTGCCTTGCCGAGCACGGCAGCGAGACCCGCTGTCGAGCCGATATCAATGGCGCGGCTATTCAGATACTCGAGCGCGCGGTTGCTTCCCAGGCTCAGCACCCACTTGACCTGCGTGTGATCGGCGGCGAACTCCTGTTCCAGCCAGCCATTGCGTTTGATGACGAGGCTCTCCGGCGAGTAGTACGCGTAGTCGAGCTTCAGCTCGGCAAGCGGCGCAGCCTGCGTGCTGCCGAAATAGCAGAGCGCCAGCGCGGCGGCTGCTGTCGTCATGATGTTGCGCAGAACGTGCGCGCGGCGCGCCCGTGCGAAGAATGCAAAGCCCCGAACCGATCCCATCGATTGTCCTTATGGTCACATGTGATTTGAGCTTCAATGTAACGAAGCCGATCGCATCTGCGAACCAATTAAAGTTCAGAATCAAAGCAGTCCTGGCGCTATTGCAGAAGCGGGTTTCTGTTTCAGCAGACAATGTGGTGCATCATTCACATTGACAGCGCACGTCC
The DNA here is from genome assembly GCF_046534875.1 of Paraburkholderia sp. SIMBA_054. Lineage (NCBI taxonomy): Bacteria > Pseudomonadati > Pseudomonadota > Betaproteobacteria > Burkholderiales > Burkholderiaceae > Paraburkholderia > Paraburkholderia sp. SIMBA_054. The sequence continues at coordinate 100,578 of NZ_JAWRXV010000008.1, forward strand.
TAAGAAGAAATCTGCATAAGCATTCAAGCACTCGATGGTAGGTCTTGCCGTAGTGGCTTTCTTAAACTTGCCAGTCATCTTTCCGGCCTTGCTCATCATGACGACACACGTTGAATCCAATCCCGCTTCGCAGATCCAGACGGCACAGGCGCTTGCGCAGCAATTTGCCGCGAGCGCAGTCGAGCGCGACGAAAAAGGCGGCACGCCCAAGGCCGAGCGCGACGCGATCCGGGCCAGCGGCCTGCTGTCGCTATCGATTCCCCGGCAGTACGGCGGAACAGGCGCGAGCTGGACGCAGACGCTCGATGTCGTCAGGACGTTCGCGCGAGTCGACAGTTCGATTGCGCATGTGTTCGGATTCCATCATCTGCTGCTCGCTACCGTCCGGCTGTTCGGACGTCCGGATCAATGGGAACCCTGGTTCGAGCAGACCGCGCAGAAGAACTGGTTCTGGGGCAACACGCTGAACCCGTTGGATACGCGTACCGTAGTGCAACGCCTGGACAATGGGTACGAATTCTCCGGCAGGAAGAGCTTTTGCTCGGGGGCGCTCGATTCCGACATGCTGGTCGCGTCGGGGCTGGATGCCGTCAGCCGAAAGCTGCTGATCGCGGCCATCCCAACTTCCCGTTCCGGCATCACGTTGAATCACGACTGGAACAGCTTCGGGCAGCGGCAAACGGATAGCGGCAGCGCGCTCTTCGAGAATGTGCGCGTTGAAGAAAGCGAACTGCTGCTCGAGCCTGGACCGTTGAGCACGCCTTTCGCGTGTCTGCGTCCGTTGTTGGCGCAATTGATTTTTACGCAGATGTTTCTTGGCATAGGTGAAGGCGTCTTTGCGGAGATGAAGCACTACACGCGCCATGAATCGCGCCCCTGGTTCAAGTCGCCTGCGGAACAAGCCAGCAAGGATCCTCATACGCTGCGTCGCTACGGCGAGTTCTGGGTTGGGCTGGAAAGCGTCCGTTTGCTGGCCGGGCGCGCGGTACAACTGTTCGATGAGGCCTGGGCGCGTGGCGCGGAACTTGACGAAACGACACGCGGACACGTTGCCGTTGCGATCGCCACGGCCAAGGTTGCCGCCACGCGCGTCGGTCTCGACCTGACCAGCCGGATGTTCGAGGTGGCGGGCGCGCGCGCCACGCATGGCGCACTGCGGCTTGACCGTTTCTGGCGCAATCTGCGTACGCAAACGCTGCATGATCCGGTGGATTACAAGTTGCAGGAACTCGGCGAGTGGGCGGTGAACGATGAACTGCCCACACCGTCGTTCTATTCCTGAAGATTCGATGCCGTCGGCCGCATTCGAAAACCGGAACCTGTCATAAGCAATGTCAAATTCGATAGTAGGCCAGGCTCGCCTGGGCTGATCCAATACAGGATTGGCCCTGTCCGCAGCGAGCCGCGACGGTTGCGTCGCGGGCATAGGGCTTTATTCGTTCGTAAGAGCCACCATGTCTACAGTCGAATCCTCTTTGGCCGCAGCGCAATTGCCGCGGCGCCCGGACCCCGCGCGCGTGAAGCGCATTGCTGGCGATTCCGGCGCGCTCGCAGCCGCCCATGCGCTAGCGGCTGTCTTCGCAACAGGTGCGGCTGAGCGCGATCGCCAGCGCATCCTGCCGTGGGCCGAACTCGATCTATGGTCCGAAAGCGGGCTGGGTGCGATCACGGTGCCGGGTCAATACGGCGGCGCGGACGTATCGTTCGCGACGCTGGCCGAAGTGTTCGTGATTCTCTGCGCAGCCGATCCCGCGTTGGGCCAGATTCCGCAGAATCATTTCGGCGTGTTGGGCGTGTTGCGTGAAATCGGCACGCCGGTGCAGAAAGCGCGCCTGTATGGCGAAGTGCTGACGGGTCATCGGCTCGGCAATGCGGGCCCGGAACGGCGCTCGGCCGCTGCGTCCACGGTGCTGCAGGGCACGACGCGGCTGCGCGCGACAGAGGACGGGCTGCGTCTCGATGGCAAGCGTTTCTATTCCACTGGCGCGCTGTTCGCTCACCGCGTGCCGGCGCGTGCGACGGACGATGCAGGACGTGCCGTCTAGGTCTGGGTGCCGCGCGATGCAGCCGGTCTCACGGTGATCGACGACTGGAGTTCGTTTGGTCAACGCACGACGGCGAGCGGCACAGTAACCTTCGAGAACGTCCCCGTCGATCCACAAGATGTGCTGCCGATCTGGCAGCTAGCCGACCGCCCCGGTCTGTTCGGCCCAACGTCGCAACTGATCCAGGCAGCCATCGATCAGGGCATCGCCGAGGCGGCTGTCGCCGATGCACTCGCATTCGTGCGCGAGCGCGCGCGGCCGTGGATCGATTCGGGCCTGGAGCGCGCGACGGACGATCCCTACATCATCGCCGACGTCGGCCGCCTGCAGATCGAGTTGCACGCCGCTCGCGAGGTGTTGCTGGAGGCGGGCCACACGCTCGATGCAGTTGCCGCCGCGCCCATCGATGCCGAGGCCAGCGCACGGGCGTCGGTTGCGGTAGCGGAGGCAAAGGTGCTGACAACACGCATCGCCCTCGAAGCGAGCGAAAAGCTGTTCGAACTGGCGGGTTCGGCTTCCACCCGCGCCGTACATCACCTCGACCGTCATTGGCGCAATGCGCGCACGCATACGCTGCATGACCCCGTGCGCTGGAAGCTGCATCTGCTTGGCAACTATCATCTGAATCATGTGCTGCCCACGCGGCATTCGTGGAACTGAAGCATGAGCCTCGATATTTCTGAAGAGACGCGCGACATCGTGGATCCTGGCCAGGGGACTCCCCACCGCATTGCCGACGACGAGCACGCGATACGTGTCGCGAAGCAACTCGCTGAAGACTTTGCACCGGATGCGGCGGCGCGCGACCGCGAGCGGCGGCTGCCGTGGGCCGAGCTGGATGCGTTCGTTGCGAGTGGGCTGTGGGGCATCACCGTGCCGCGTGAATTCGGCGGCGCGGGCGTGAGCAGTGGGACGCTCGCGGAAGTGACCGCGACGATTTCAGCGGCCGACGGCTCACTCGGCCAGATTCCGCAAAATCACTACTACGCGCTCGAAGTGCTGCGCGTCGGCGGCAGCAGCGAACAGCAGCGCTTTTTCTACGATCGCGTACTGGCAGGCGAGCGCTTTGGCAATGCGCTCGCCGAAACCGGCCACAAGGATTTCAAACGCCGCACGCGTCTCGCGCGCACGGCGGCCGGCTGGCATATCGACGGCCGGAAGTTTTATTGCACGGGCGCACTGTACGCGCACTGGATTCCCACGCTGGTGATCACGGAAGAGAAAGGGCGCGACATCACGTGGCTCGCTTTCGTGCCGCGCGACGCCGACGGCGTCGAGGTGATCGACGACTGGGATGGTTTCGGTCAGCGTGTCACGGGCAGCGGGTCGGTCCAGTTCAGTCATGTGCGCGTCGAGCCGGAATGGGTCGTGCCGTTTCAGGCATCGTTCGAGCGTCCGACGACGATCGGACCACTCGCACAGATCATTCACGCGGCCATCGATCTCGGCCAGGCGCGCGGCGCGTTCCAGGCCGCATTGCAGTTCGTGCGGGAGCATTCGCGACCGTGGATCGACGCGAAGATCGAGCGTGCCGCCGACGACCCGCTGACGATCGCGCAGTTCGGCGACCTCGCGGTGCGTTTGCGCGCGGCTGAGGCATTGCTGCGCCGCGCGGGACGCTTTGTCGATGCCGCACAGGCCGGGCCGACGGAACGCTCGGTGGCGGAGGCATCGATTGCCGTCGCGGAGGCGCGTGCGCTCACCACGACGGTATCGCTTGATGCGGGTTCGCGCCTGTTCGAACTCGCCGGCACTTCAGCGACGCTCGATGGTCTCGGACTCGACCGTTTCTGGCGCAATGCCCGCACGCATACGCTGCACGACCCGGTGCGCTGGAAGTATCACGCGGTAGGCAATTACTATCTCAACGACAAGCTGCCGCCCCGGCATGGAGCCTTGTAATGGCGAGGAAAGAGATTCTGCTCAACGCGTTCAACATGAATTGCGTGGGCCATATCAACCACGGTCTGTGGACGCATCCGCGCGACCGCTCGACCGACTACCGCCTGTTGCCGTACTGGACCGACCTTGCTCGCACGCTGGAGCGCGGATTGTTCGATGGTCTCTTTCTTGCCGACATCGTCGGTGTGTACGACGTCTATCAGCGTAATGTCGACGTGACTTTGCGCGAGTCGATCCAGTTGCCCGTCAACGATCCCTTGCTGCTTGTTTCGGCGATGGCTGCCGTGACGGAACATCTGGGCTTCGGCGTGACTGTCAATCTCACTTACGAACAGCCGTATCTGCTCGCACGCCGTTTCTCGACGCTCGATCATCTGACGCAGGGGCGTGTCGGCTGGAATATCGTCACGGGGTATCTCGACAGCGCGGCGCGCGCGATGGGGCTGAGCGAGCAGCTTCCACACGACGAACGCTATGAGCGCGCGGACGAGTACCTCGAAGTGCTCTACAAGCTGTGGGAAGGCAGTTGGGAAGCGGATGCCGTGCGGCGCGACAAGGGCGCGCGGGTGTATGCCGATCCCGCGAAAGTTCATGAGGTTCGGCATGCGGGGCGGTACTACAACGTTGAAGGCTATCACCTTGCGGAGCCGTCGCCGCAGCGCACGCCTGTCCTGTTTCAGGCGGGTAGTTCCGGGCGTGGCCAGCGCTTTGCCGCGCGTCATGCCGAATGTGTGTTCATTTCGCCGCCGAACCGGAATGCTGCGCGAGAAACGGTGAAGGCATTGCGGGAGCAACTGGTGCTGGCCGGGCGTCGGCCGGATGACGTTAAGGTGTTTGCAGGGGCGGCTGTTGTGGCGGGCGCAACTGAACGCGAGGCGCGGGAGAAATACTCGGATTATTTGCGGTATGCGAGCCGTGAAGCGGGGCTTGCGCATTTTGCTGCCAGTACTGGTATCGACTATGCGCAATATGATCTCGACGCGCCTGTTGATTACGCGCCCGGCAATGCCATCGAGTCGGCTACGCGTACGGCGAAGCAGCATGGGTGGACGAGGCGCAAGTTGCTCGAGATGTTTGAGCTTGGCGGGCGGTATCCGGCGATTGTGGGCAGCGCTGCCCAGGTCGCGGATGAGTTGGGGTCCTGGATCGAGGAGACCGGGATTGATGGTTTCAACTTGAGCCGCACTGTGGTGCCCGAGAGCTATGAGGACTTTATTGATCTCGTTGTGCCTGAGTTGCAGAGTCGCGGTCTTTATAAGACTGAATATGGCGATGGGACGCTGAGGAACAGGTTGTTCGGGGAGGGGGACCATTTGCCTTCGCGGCACGCGGCGGCTGGGTTCAGGCGGTACTCGGCGTAGCCATTGCCGTTCGGTTGATTTGGTCTTTGCGGTGGCGTCTGGGTTTGCGCCTTCGCGGCGCAGATCGTTTGGTATTTTTGGTTTTGCACTGGCATCCGCGTTTTGCCTTCGCGCTTCATGCGTTGCCGGTCGGTGCTTTGGACTTTGCGATGGCATCCGGTTTGGGCGTTCGCGGCGCGGACGTTGCCGGTTGGTGTGTTTGCCTTTGCGCTGGCATCCGCGTTATGCCTTCGTGCTTCAAGCGTCGCCCCTGTGCGGGGCGGCACCTACTTTTCTTTGCCGCCGCAAAGAAAAGTAGGCAAAAGAAAGCGGCTCACACCGCCAGCCCTTGTGTTTGTCTGAGGGCCCCCAACCGGTCCTACGCTTCACACGGCAACCACGTGACTCATGTTAGTTGCCAGCGCTCTTGCGGTACGCCTCACCCGCTTCGCGCGCCCGCGTCGCAGCACGCCGTGCCAGATATTCCGCTGCCGCCCAGGTGGCAAACTGTGTGTAGGCCGTCGCGCCACACATGCCTCACTCCGGACCGATTGCGCACGCGTCCCACCCTGTAAGAGCGCCAAGCTATACGTCGCGACAACCTACACACAGTTTGCCACCTGGGCGGCGCAAACCATTCGCTGCCGCTAGCTCTTGCTCGGGTGTTTGAAGTGGGTGAGGCGGTCATTCGAAGCGTTGGCAACGCGCGTGAACGAGTGCGTTGCCGTGTGAAGCGTAAGACCGTTTGGGGGCCCTCAGGCAAGAACAAGGATTCGCGGTGTTAGCCGCTTTCTTTTGCCTACTTTTCTTTGCGGCGGCAAAGAAAAGTAGGTGCCGCCCCGCACAGGGGCGACGCTTGAACTGCAAACACCGTAACGCGGATGCCAGCGAAAAGGCAAACGCACAGGGGCGACGCTTGAAGCACGAAGGCATAACGCGGATGCCAGCGCAAAGGTAAAAAACCAAACCGCTTGTGCAGCAAACACCGCCCATCATCCAGATCCAATAGAACCATATGACCACAACTTAGATCGCACAAGCCCGATCGGGCGTTAGCATACCCATCCCCCTTGAAAGTCCAAATCTCGAGCATCGATGCCAACCCCAACCAAACCATTTCCACGCTTCGGCGTATGGGCCCTCGTCCACGGCAGCCGCGCCGCGCTGCAAGACCCAAACGAACCTTACGACGCCTCCTGGACCCGCAACAAGGCGTTAGTGCTAGAAGCCGAGCAGCTTGGCTACGATTCGGTGCTCGTGGCACAACATACAATCAACCCCCACGACGCATCCCGCGATCAACTCGAAGCATGGACCACATCGGCTGCCCTCGCGGCGCTAACATCCCGCATCGAGATCATCGCAGCAATCAAGCCCTACCTCTATCACCCCGTAGTACTGGCCAAAATGGCCCAACAGATCGAGCACATCAGCGGCGGACGCTTCGCAATCAATCTGGTCAACGCATGGAACCGTCCGGAACTCGAACGCGCAGGCATCGGCTTTCCTGAACACGATGCGCGCTATGCATACGGTCGCGAATGGATCGAGGTCGTCGATGCGCTATTGCGTGGCGAAACGCTGAACCATCACGGCGACAATTTCCGTATCGATGAATATCAGCTTCGGCCCACCGATCCGTTTCGCGCCCGTCCGCGCATCTATGTCGGCGGTGAGTCGGAGCCCGCGCGCGAGCTGGTCGCGGCGCACGGCGACGTATGGTTTATCAACGGCCAACCGCGCGACGATGTCGCGCGTCTGATTGCCGACGTATCGTCACGCGAACGACGGGCAGGGCACGCTCCGCTGCGCTTCGGCTTGTCGGCGTTCGTGATTGCGCGGCAAACGCAGGCAGAAGCTGACGCCCACCTGGAACATCTGTTTGCGCTGGCCGAACTGGACAAGCCGCTGCGCGAACGGCAAAAGGCGAATATCGATCCAAACGTTGTGATGATCCAGACCTTCGCGCAGTCGCCGCGCGTCGGTTCGAACGGCGGCACCGCGGCGGGGCTGGTCGGTGATTACGACACGGTCGCTAAGCGCATCGCGGAATTCCACCTTGCCGGCATCGAACTGTTCATGCTGCAATTCCAGCCCTTCGAGGCCGACATGCGCAGCTTCGCTGAAGAAGTCGCGCCGCGCGTGCGCCGCCTGCTATCCGCTTGAGTGGCTAAAGAGGAGCAAGCCGCGTGGTGCAGCATGCGCGGCGATCAGAAGAAGGCGCCCGTCGGCGGAAGACGTCCGTTCAGCAGATGCTGCCCGAGCAGGCTCTCCTTGTAGAGTCGCGGGTTGTGCGACGCAATGACCTTGATGTTGCGCCAGTGCCGGTCCAGCGCACCCACGCGCGAGACGACGGAGCCCGATCCAAGATCGATCAGCCAACTCGCAATGTGTGGCGCGAGATCGTCGATCACAACCTTGGCCTCCGACGCCGCGAGAGTCGCGGCAAGCGTCGCCGCATACTCATCGCTCGTGCCATAGCTGTCCCACGCACGTTGCAGCGCGCCGACTGCGCGGTCCGCAGTGGCCTCGATGCTCGCAGCGTATGCACGGATGCGTCCAAGCAACGCCTGCAGCACAGGCTCTTCGGCGGGATGCGCGGTTTCACCATGATAGAAGTTGCGCTTGCGCGCACGCAGAACCTCTACGGCGTCCAACGCAATTCGTCGCGCGATGCCTGCAATGCAGTTGGTGAGATACACCTGATGGAAGGTATATCCCCACGGCGCTGCTTCGTCGGGTCGCGGCGGGTCTTGCGGATAGACATGCCCGGCAGGCACGGTCACGGCGCGAAACTTCGCGGTGCCGGAGCCGGTCAGGCGTTGTCCGAATCCCTGCCAGTCGTCGTCGCTGCTGACACCGTCGCTTCTGGCGAGCACGTATTGCACAGTCTTGCCCGCACGGCTTTCGACAGCCAGACCGATGAACGCGTCGTTATAGAGATTGCCCGTCGCGTAGACCTTGTCGCCGGAACCCAAATAGACTTGCCGCGTTTCGTCCCATTCGAGCCGGCTCAGCACGCGGCTCGGTCGGGCGCCGGCCGCCGGCGCATCGGTTTCGGTGAAACTTAGCCCGACGGTCTTCTTCTGACTGGTCAGCGCAAGCACATGAGCATGGAACGGGTGGTCCTGCCGTCTGAGCGCGGCTTCGACTTGCCACAGATGGTTACGAAATGCATGGGCAATGTTCGAATCCGCTGCGGCAACATCGCGGGCGACGGTGAGCAACTCGCTGAAGGTCAAGGCCTGGCCTTCGAGCCTGGCCGGCAGGCGTAGCGCGCCAAAGCCACGCGCCTTGAGTGTGGCGATCTCGTCGTACGGCAGGCGATGCGTCAGTTCCCGCTCCGCCGCACTCGACGCGATATCGTCGATGATCTTCGAGAAACCAAGGGCGGCGGATAGCGGCGAGACGAGCTTCAGCTCGCCGCCATTGACGAAGGTGGTATCGGACATGCGTCAAACCTTGATGCTGTAATCCGCGACCTTGATTCGCGAGTTGATGATCTTGCGTTCGGCAAGCCAGTCCGCGGCGCGTTGAAGCTGCGCGACGAACGCCGCATTATCGGGTTCGTGGAATTGATTGACGCGCTTGAGGCTCGCCAGATAGTCGCGCACCTGATCCGGATATTTCGCCTCCCGCTGGACGAGCTGTTCGGCTTCAACCGAATGCGTCGACTGCCACGAGCCCTCGACGTAATAAGCGTCGATCACCGCGCGAATCAGTTCCGAGTTCTCTTCGGTGAATTTGCGACGTGTCACCAGCGAGCTGTAATCGATCAGGAATTCGAGGTCGCGTCCTTCGTTGAAGATGTCCTTTGCGTCGTTCGAAAAGCGCGCGATATCGACGGCGGGCGACCACATCGACCACGCGTCGACTTTGCCTTGCGCGAATGCGGGCGTGGCATCGGGCGGATTGAGGTAGACGAACTCAACTTTGCTTCGGTCGATACGATTCTTCTCCAGCGCGGCAATCAGCAGAAACTCGCCGAGTCCCGAACGGTTGACGGCGACCTTGCGGCCCACGAGATCGGAGACCGAATTGATACCGCTCGACTTCTTCACGATGAGAGCAGTGGAGCGCGGCGAATAGACATCGAAGGCATTGAAGACGAGAGGCGAGCCCGCCAGCATCGCGGCCAGCGCGGGCGTCGTCGATCCCCAGAAACCGAAGTCGGCGCTGCCGCCGACCACGGCCTGAAGCGAAGGCGCGTGGTTCGGGAACGGGCCAACCCATTCGACCTTGATGCCCTTGGCAGCGAGTGTCTTCTCGAACACGCCACGTTGCTTCGCGATGTCGGGAAGGCTGCCGTATGCCCAGCCGATGCGAACCGTGTCGGTGTTGCGTGTCAGCTTGCGAGGTTCGGCTGCGTGAGCGGGCAGAGCGGGCAGTACGCTGCTTGCGGCGAGACCGGCCAGCATTCCACCCGCCGCGCGCAACAGCTGGCGGCGGCCAGATGAGTGATCGTTCATTGTTTTGAGGTCCTTGGTGTGATGCAGGAATGCGATCAGTGCGTTTGCACGCCGAGTTCTTCGAGCAGGACGAAGCGCAATTCCTGCGGCGTGTGATTTTTCGGTTGGAAGGAAGCCGCGATGCGTCCCGCGCGCATAACAAGAATCCGGTCGGCGAGCGTGAGCGCTTCGTCGACGTCATGCGTGACGATCAGCACACCCGGCTGATGACGTGCAACGAGTTCCTTGACGAGCCCGTGCATCTTGATCCGGGTCAACGCGTCGAGTGCGGCGAATGGTTCGTCGAGCAGTAGCAGCGCGGGATCACGCACGAGTGCGCGCGCCAGTGCTACACGTTGCGCCTGGCCACCCGAAAGATTGCGTGGCCAGTCGTTCTCGCGCCCCGACAAACCGACCTCGGCCAGTGCATGGGACGCGCCAGCCCGGCCAATTGTCGTTTCATGACCGAGGGCGACGTTCTCCCACAACGTGGCCCAAGGCAGCAGTCGATGCTCCTGAAACACGACGGAAGGGCGTTCAGGCGCGCGGATCTGTCCCGCGTCAGGCTGGTCGAGCCCGGCGAGCGCGCGCAACAGCGTGGTCTTGCCGCAGCCGCTTTCGCCGAGCAGAGCGACGAATTCGCCCTTGTGAATGTCGAGATCCAGCGCATCGATGACGACACGCGTGCCATAGCGCCGCTGCAGGCCACGTACCGAAACCGCCAGCGCAGAACTGCTCGCGCGATCCTCGACGAATGCCGAGGCGTTTGAATCGGGGAAAAGCGCAATGCTCGCGGTCACTTGTGTACTCCATTGGCGTAATTCGCGTGCCACGACAGGAAGCGGCCTTCGAGTGCGCGCACCAGCGCGTCCGCCACGACGCCGATGATCGCGTAAATGATTATGGTCAACACGATCACGTTGGTTTGCAGGAATTCGCGGGCGTCCATGGCCAGAAAGCCGATGCCTTTTGTCGTCGCGAGTGTTTCGGCGATGACCAGTGCGAGCCACGCATGAGCGAGCGCGTAGCGCACGCCGGTGAGGATCGACGGCATCGCGCCCGGCAGGATGATGCGTCGCACGACGGCCGGCCAGTTCAGCCCGATCACCTTGGCGAGTTCCATCAGCTTTGGATCGATCTGGCGGATGCCCAGCATCGTGTTGATATAGATGGGAAACAGAACCGCGAGCGCAACGAGGAAAATTTTCGCGACCTCGCCGACGCCGAACCACACGATAACGAGCGGCAACATCGCCAGGAAGGGCACCGCGCGCACCATCTGGATCGATCGGTCGAAGATCGCCTGGGCCAGCGGCGAGAAGCCAACCATGATGCCAAGCGCAAGGCCAATCGTTCCACCGATGATGAAGCCGGCTACAGCACGCAAAAGCGAAACACCGAGGTGAACGAAAAGCTCACCATTTCGGGCAAGATCCAGCGCGGTTCCGAGCACACTGCTTGGAGCGGGTAGCACCTGTGGCGTGATGACCCCGATGCGAGCGGCCGCCTCCCAGATCACGACGAGCAGCGCTGGAATAAGCCATGAAAGCCACCTGTACAGCGCGGCTTTCGATACGCCTGAGCGTGTTCTTGTCGAAGAGACATGGCTGTTGCGAGAAGAAATTAGATCAGCCACGTGAGTTCCATGATAGCGATGAAGAGAGAGCGCTCCGCTGCGGCGCTAATGCGCACAATTCGATGTCAAAGCAGAGAAAAAACCTCAAAGACAGACGCGCCTTCCAAAAGGAGAGCTTCGTATTAAAAGCCGATTCGGATCGCAATCACAAACGCTTTTTTATGCTTTGCTTTTCAGTTTCAGAGAGTAGATGCAATGACGCCATTCGAAACGATCTGCCATCAGTTGCTTATGAGAAATCAGGCATACGAATGTTCGACGTGCGCAGTATCGTGTCATGCACGTCCACCTGATATCGAGGAGAGAAAGCATGTCGACCGTTGAACCGGAGATCCATGATGTCGCTGCGCGCGTGCCCGCACAGCGATCACCCGAAGACACAGCGCATGAACCCGTTTCCCGTTTCGGTGTGCCGGACGAAAGCAGGCTGCCGCCGCATGTCGCCGAAATCTATGCGAAGTTCCGGCGCCAATACGGATTCGTGCCGAACTGGCTGGCAGCGCTCGCCATCAATCCCGACACGGCCTACCGTCTGGTCGTTTTCTACGAGCATCTCTTCGATCCGCATCGCAGTCACCTGACGGCGGCGGAGCGCGAGCTTGTGGCAGTGGTGACATCGTCGGCGAACCAGTGCAGCTATTGCGTGTTCAATCACACCCAGGCGCTCGCCGCGGCGCTCGGCGATACGGTGCGGGCACAACGCATCGCGCAAGGATTTCATCATGTGCGGCTCTCGCTGAAAGAGGAAGCACTCGCCGTCATTGCAGAGCGTCTGACGCGGGACCCGACCGCGATCGGTGATGATGATCTTCAGCGTCTCAGGCAGATTGGTTTCACACGCGAAGCCATCGTCGAGATACTGGAGATATCCGCGTTCTTCAGCTATGCAAACCGGCTGACCATCGCATTGAACGTCGTCCCTGACGATCAGTTCTGTGCGGGCCGTGACCTCAAGCCGCATTGATATACGTCGAAAGGGCAAGCTCTGCGTCCGCCCAGGCAGCGATCACGGAAATTTGCTTTCCTTAGCGCCGAATCGAAGTTCCTGCGAAATCGAAATCGCGAATCGATATTGGCGAGAACGCGGCGCCACTGCTGATAATGGTCCGCAAGAGCTATTCCCTTCGACCTTCGAGCGAAAAGGAGTGCAAACATGGCAGCAGTGATCGACCACATCGGTGCACCCGCTTTATCCCGCCTTGCGGTGCCTGCACGAACCGCGCTTCCCGACGATATTCGCAAGCTCATCGACGAGCAGGGCGGCGACAACTGGATTCGCGCGTTGTCATTGAATCCGGAAACGGCGCGGCGCTTCGTGCAGTATTTCGGCAGTCTGTTCAGTGCGTCCGGGCAGCAACTGGCCCTTGCAGAGCGCGAGTTGATTGCAGTGGTGGTGTCGTCCGCCAACGGCTGCGGGTTGTGCGCGCTTCATCACACGCACGCGCTGGGGGAAGCGCTGGGCGATCCCGCGAAGGCGCGTCGTGTTGCCGTCGATCTCCATTTTGCTGAACTCACGCCGCGCGAAGCAGCGCTCGCCAGCCTCGCGCTGAAAATCACACGCACGCCCCGAGACATCGAGGCCGCTGATTTCGACCGGCTCCGCGCGCAGGGTTTGTCGGAGGCGGCGATCCTCGAAGCCGTCGAGACGGCATCGTGGTTCAACCATACCAATCGCATTTTCATTTCGACGGGTGTCCTGCCGGATGACCGGTACTTCAGCGACGCCGCGTGACAGGGGAGGTTCACCATGAGCACGACACTGGAACATGAAGGACTCGTCCGAAGCGAACCCGGCACGACGGCTGACAGGGCAGCGCTGCCGTTGCTGTCGGATGCGCTGCTCGAACGGATCGGCGCTCGCGCGGCGGATTACGATCGCGAGAACCGGTTCTTCGAAGCCGACCTCGACGAACTGAAGCAAGCGGGCTTTTTGCGCGCAAGCGTGCCGCTCGAACTGGGCGGGCTGGGGCTGACGCTGCCGGAACTGGTGCGCGAGCAGGTGCGGCTGGCGTACCGTGCGCCTGCCACGGCGCTCGCGCTGAACATGCATCTGTACTGGGCGGGGGCGGCGTTGCATCTGTGGCGGCGAGGGGACCGTTCGGCTGAGTGGATTCTGCGCGAGATTGCGGCGGGGAAGGTGTTTGCAGCGGGTCATGGCGAGCCCGGAAACGATCTGGGACTTGCCGATTCGCTCGTCAAGGCGACGCCGTTGCCGGGCGGTGCATACCGGTTCGACGGCCACAAGATTTTGACCTCGCTCGCGCCCGCGTGGGACTGGCTCGGCGTGCATGGACGCGACGACAGCGATCCGGCGAATCCGAAGATCGTGCATGCGTTTATTCGCCGCGACAGCGGCGGTCATCGCACGGCGCAGACATGGGATGCGCTTGGCCTGCGCGCCACGCGCAGCGACGATACGTGGCTCGACGGCGCGGTAGTGCCCGCAGCGCACGTGATCCGCGTGCTGCCCGCCGGCGACCCGGATGATCCGTTCGTCGACGGCATTCTCGGCGCAGTGCTGCCCGGGCTCGGCGCTGTGTACTACGGAATCGCGAAACGGGCGTTCGACCTTGCTTTGGCGTCCGCGACCACACGCCGGTCGCAGGCGCTGGGCGGTCGCACTTACGCATACAAGCCGCTGACGCAATGGAGCGTGGCGGAGGCGGCGATCGCGCTGGAGAGCATCGATGCGTTGCTCGATCGAACGGCCGAGCAATGGTGGCGCGGCTATGCGCAAGGCGAGCCGTGGCTTGCGAAGCTGCTGGCCGCGAAGCAGCACGCTGTCGACGGCGCGCTGCGGGTCGTGAACCTCGCGTTGCAAATCGCGGGCGCGAGTTCGCTTTCGAGGCGCAACGAACTGGAGCGGCTGTATCGCGACGTGCGGGCCGGCGCGTTCCATCCGCCCAATGCCGATGCTTCACATGAGCTTATCGGCCAGTCCTGGCTTGGCGTGCTCGGCAAGGCCGGCGTACCCGCCTGAGAACCCGCTTTGTTCCGATTGCTGGAGGCATGATGCTTTTTTACCACTGCGGAGCGGCCGTCCAACCCTCGGTGACTAGAAGCGGCGGCTTATTCGTGGCGCGCGTGGCGATTCTCGAACAGGATGGCGATGCGACTTCGCTCGGTGACCTGGGGCACTTTGCGAACCGGCAATCGGCGCTGGCGTTTGCCGTACGATGCGGAACGGCATTCGCCGACCATCAGCCGTTGCCGAAGCCACCCTGTGAGATTGGCGGCTGACGGGCCAGGGACGTCACCGCCACGCCATGCACCTTTGAGGGCCGTACGGTTCGTGGCTTTATACGACCACTAAGGTTTCGGCATGAAATTGTGCATCGACGGGTTGCGCGCAATCAGGCGCGACATCCTCGATCATTCGGGTCAATCGCGCCTTATCTGCTTGATAGAGGTCCGAGTTCATTCGGCTTGCCAGGAGCATCCACACAAACAGGGCCTCGTTTGCGGCTGCGGCGAAGAATACCCGTTCGCTCGCTTCATGTCGTGACCGTTTTTTTCTGGCGGCTTTCACGAGGGTGGCAATCCGCTTTTCCATCACCAGCGTTAGCGCTTCGTAGTCTATGGTGTCTGCGTTCATACCCGTTCCCGTCTCCTGTCTTGCGATGGGTGCAATGATAGGAGCGAATCAAGTCATGACTTGACAGTGCGTCTCAGTTTGCACGCGAGCATGGATCCGGAACACAGCAGCACATCGTATTTGCGTCAGGTCACGCCGAGTTCGAAAAGGCGATGCGTTTCGTCACGTTCGGTGCCGCCAGCGCGCGCTTTTGTCCAGCCGAGCGCGCGGCCGTAAGCGCCGAGCGCCCCGTTTTGCACGAGTTGTGTCTCGTCGACGGCAACGTGGCCGGCTGCAAACGGATGCACGTACATGGCATCGGCCGGGCAATACAGCTCGCACATGAAGCACGTCTGACACTGGTCGGGGCGCGCGATGACGGGAATGCCCCCCTTCACTGCATCGAATACGTTGGTGGGGCAGACATCGACGCAACGGTCACACGCGGTGCAGCGTGATTCGCTGATAAGTTCGATCAAAACGATAGGTCCTGTCAGGCGATCTCAGGTTGAACGATGGGCTTCCAGCTGATAGCGGGCGCTTTCACGCCGCCGATCAGCAGGCGCGAGGCGTCCTCCGTTCGCAACGGGAAGTCGTCGCGCCGGTGCAGTCCTCGCGTCTCGCGCCGCGCCAGCGCGCTCGTGTACGAGAGTTTCGCCACGTATAGCAACGCATAGGCGCTGCGGCTTGCGGCGAGCGACGCATCGTCGCCGGAACGGGCGGCGAGTGCCTCGTCGATCGCGCGCAAGGCGGCTGAGAGACGCGGCTCGCTTCGAAACAGCTGCACAGCGGGTGGACGCACGTCGCGTTCGAGCGTCGCAGCGGCGGCGCGTGGATCGCTTGTCGCGAGTTGCGCATAGTGCGGTTCGATGTCGACGGGCGACGCGCTGCCATGCAGCTTCGCAAAGCGGCTTGCCGCCTCGCCCGACCAGCTTCCCGTGGCGATCGCCCAGGCCGCGTTCGGCGAGCCGCCGCCCGTGCGCGCGCCGACGATCGATTCGCGCGATGCCGCATCGCCTGCCGCATAGAGGCCGGGCACATCGGTGCGGCCGTCGGTATCGACGAGACGGATGCCGCCCGTGCCGCGCACCGTGCCTTCGTGGCGCAGACCCACCGGAAAGCGCGTGCGGAACGGGTCGATGCCCATTCGGTCGTAGGGGAGAAACGCATTCGCCTGGCCCGAGCGCAGCCATCGTTCGACGTCGGGCGTCGCGCGATCGAAGACGGCGAACACGGGCTCGTTCATCAATGCCTTCGCGACCGGGATGAACGCGTCGTCCTCGTCGATATGGATCGGACTGCCGTCGCCCGTCGAGTAACTTGCCCAGATGAACGGCAAACCCTTCGTGACCGACGAGAACGCCGCCGCGAGGCCGTACTGGCTGGAGAATTCCATCCCCGAGAAGAGCGCGCCCGCCTCAGCCGCAGCGAGATGACCGTCGCCCGTGCAGACGTTGGTGCCGAGCGCGCCGCCCAGAAACGCGCAGCCGCCTGTGGCGATCACGCAGGCGTTCGCGCTCACGCGCCAGCGCGAGCCGTCGCGACGCTCGCCGAAGGCGCCCGTCACGCGGCCTTCACGCTCGTCGTGAACGAGTCCGAGCAGCGGCGCATGGTCCAGGATAGTCACGCCGGCGCGTTTGATCTGCTGACGCATGAAGCGCATGTAGTCCGGACCGCGCAGCGTCGCGCGGTTCGGCGTGCCGTCGTCCCTGCGCGGAAACGGATAGCGCAGCGCTTCGAGCCGACGCAATTGGCGCGCGGCCGTTTCGAGCACCTGCGAGGTCCATGACAGTTCGCTGAGTTCGCCGCCAGAGCGAAAGCGTTCCTTGAAATGACGCTCGTATTCGTTGGGGTCCGGCACGTACCAGACATTGTTGTTCGATGCCGCCGCGGCGCCCGAGGTGCCGCAATAGCCCTTGTCAGCGAGTACGACCGTCGCGCCGCTGCGTGCCGCCATCAGCGCGGCCCATGTGCCTGCCGGGCCGCCGCCCGCGACGAATACGTCGGCGCGCAGCGCAATATCGTCTGCATGAACGGATGACGTGCTCATGCGTGTCCATCCCATGGCACGAGTGCTTTTTGCAGACGTCGCAGACCCCATTCGATCGAAGCCGCGATCAGCGCGATCACGATGATGCCCATGATGACCACGTCGGTCTCCAGGAATTGGCCGGCGGACTGGATCATGAAACCGAGCCCGCGCGTGGCCGCGATCAGTTCCGCTGCCACCAGCACCGACCAGCCGACGCCGAGGCCGATGCGGATGCCCGTCAGCACGTCGGGCGCGGCAGAAGGAACCACGACGTAACGCACAATCTGCCAGCGTGTCGCACCGAGCGCCCTTGCGCCGCGAATGCGCCCAGGCTTCACGCGGCGCACGCCTTGCTGCGTGGCGATCGCGAGCGGCGCGAACACCGCGAGCCAGATGAGCAGCACCTTCGACGGCTCGCCGATGCCGCACCAGATCACGATGAGGGGCAGATAGGCAAGCGGCGGAATCGGGCGATAGAACTCGATCAACGGATCGACGATGGCCTGCGCGACGCGATTCATGCCCGTGAGAATGCCCACAGGAATCGCTGTGACGATCGCGAGCAACAGCGCCGCCAGCATGCGGTGCAGGCTCGCGAGCGTGTGCTCGAGCAGGGTCGCGTTGCTGGAGCCGTCGATAGCCACGGTCACGAACTTCTTCGCCACGGCCGCGGGCGATGGCATGAAGACAGGGCTCACGAGTTCCAGACGCGACGCAATGCCCCACGCCGCGATCAGCACGATCACGGTCGCAGCACTGATCCAACGCGAGCCAGCCAAAGACCAGCGCGGCGCCCGCGTCGCGCGCGGCGCGCCGGAACGGGCGGTAGCCTTCGGCAACGCGGAAGGGGCGCGCGCCGGGTGATCGGCGGCATTCATATCGTCTCTCCTTCATCGGCGAAGAACCCGGTTTCGAGTTCATCGCGCAGCCGGACGAACGCCGGGTCGTTGCGGATGGCCCGCGCGTTTTCGCCCGCCGCGAAGCGACGGCCGAAGTCGAGCCCTCGCACGGATTCGATACGACCTGGATCGCCTTTCATCAGCACCAGATCGGTCGCCATGAAAAGCGCTTCCGTAATGTCGTGCGTGATCATCAACATGCCTTTGTCGTAGCGCGTCCACAGTTGCAGCAGATACTCCTGCATGCGTTGGCGCGTCAATGAATCGAGCGCACCGAGCGGTTCGTCGAGCAGCAGATAGCGCGGATCGACGGCGAGCGAACGCGCAAGGTTCACGCGCTGACGCATGCCGCCCGAGATCTTCCAGAGCGGATAGTCCGCATAGCTGGCGAGGCCCGTCAGCGCGAGCAGCGAATCGACCTTCTCGCGCACCACGCTGCGCGGCACGCCTCGAAGCTGCAAGCCAAAACCGATGTTCTGTTTGACATTCTGCCAGGGCAGCAATGCGTCGTCCTGCGAGACGACGCCGCGTTCCGCGCCCGGCCCGGTGACGGCGACGTTGTCCAGCGTGACCTTGCCCGCAGTGGGCGCGATGAACCCCGCGATCACGTTGAGCAAGGTGGTCTTGCCGCAGCCCGAAGGACCGAGCACGACAGTGAAGCTGCCGTCGCGCAGATCGAGATCGACGTTCGACAGTACGGTCCGGCGTCCCACGCCGGTATCGAAGTCGACGCTGACGGATTCAACGCGGATCATCGCTTTGCCTTACTGTTTGCTTGCCTGCTGCACATAGGCCGAAGTGACCGTCGGACGATAATCGGGCAGCACGGAATCGAGGCGTTTCTGCTCCTTGAGGAATTTCGACGTGTCCGCGAGGGCCGTCGCCGTGCCTCCGCCGAGCAGCGCGCTACCCGACTGCTCGGTGAGCAGCGGATAAGTCGTGCCGTGCAGCAGCGGCGGCACGTCGGCAGGGTCCGATCCGCTGACACGCGCAATCGCCGTCACTTCCGGCGAACTCGCCGTCCAGTTCGCGCCGTTCTTGCGATAGTCCTCGTTCACCTGGCCCGTCACCTTCGCGAAGCTCACGAGAAAGTCGGGATGCGACTGCGCGAAATCCTTACGCGCGACCCAGGCGAGGAAGGTCGGCGCGCCCCATTTGCGCACGTCGGCCGAGGTGGTGAAGACCTTGCCCGTCTTCTGGATCTTGCCGAGCGCCGGCTCCCACACATACGCGCCGTCGATGTCGCCGCGCTGCCACGCCGCCGCGATTTCGGGCGGGGCGAGATTGAGGATCGTCACGCGATCCGCAGGGATGTTCCAGTGCTTCAGTGCGGCGAGCAGGCTGTAGTGCGTGGTCGACACGAACGGCACGGCGATCTTCTTGCCGATCAGGTCCTGCGGCGTGTTGATGTTGCTGCCGTTGCGCACGACGAATGCTTCGGCGGAGCCAATTTCCGCCGCGACGAAAAACGTCTCGATCGGCAGGCCGCGCGTGACGCCAGCGGCTAATGGACTGCTGCCTGTGAAGCCGACCTGCACGTCACCCGATGCCATCGCGGCGATCACATCGGCGCCCGTGTTGAACTTGCGCCAGTTGATCTGGTAGCCGCTGTCCTTCTCGTAGAGCCCTTTGGCTTGAGCAATCTTCGAAGGCTCGATGTCGGTCTGATAGCCGATGGTGACCGTCTTGTCGGCGGCATGCGCGGGCGACGCGCCGAGAATCGCGCTGGCGAACAGCGGCGCGATGAGGCGAACGAAAAACCGTGTATTCATTGGATGGTCCCCAGGTTGATAAGCGAACACTGTCAATTTGCGGCGCGACGCTCAGCGCGCGGAATACAACACCGCATCGATCTCGACGCGGGCATCGCGGCCCAGTTGCGCGACGCCGATCGTGGTGCGCGCAGGCAGTCGCGCCGCATCGTCGAAGTAGCTGTCATAGACACGGTTGAAGCCGGCGTAATCGGCGTTGAAATCGCGTAGGTAAATCCGCACGAAAACCGTATCTGACAGCGCAAAGCCTGCGTGTTGAACGATTCGCTCGATGTTGTGAAAACACAGCTTCGCCTGCGCTTCGATGCCCTCAGGCAAGGGCTTGTCTGGAGCGTTAGGATCGACGGGAAGCTGCCCTGTCACATGTAGCCAGCCGTTGGCCTCTACCGCATGGCTATAACGCGCCGATGGCGGCGGCGGGGCGGCTGTTGGAGACTGGTGAAACACGATGGAAGACATGCGGTTTCGACTCCCCGGACGGCTTGAGTGCTGGATAATCGATGCGTCGTTGTTATAACAACGTCATGGTGAGGCGAGTATAGATTTGTGCTTGTCGCACGCAAAACGATGATTTCTGACATGCTTATCTGGCCGCTGGATTTGGCTCAGGGTTTGGCTGTTTGGCACAATGATGCAGACAGCAGCGGATGGGTCGCTGCAACCATTCACATATCGATGAGAAGAAACAGACAATCCACCGCGCCCCTCTACGAGCGCATTCGCGACGCGCTGCATGCACGCATTCTCGACGGCACTTATCCGCCTGGATCGCGTCTGCCGATCGAGCATGCGCTGTGCGAGTCGTACGGCGTGAGCCGGATCACGATCCGTCAGGCGCTGGAGCGATTACGTCAGGAAGGATGGATCGAAAAGATTCACGGCCAGGGCACCTTCGTGCAGAGAGCGCGCGCCGTGCAGAACATCAGCGCGCTGCAGAGCTTCTCCGAGGCGATGATGCCGCTCGGGCACCGTGTGTCGAACCGTGTCGAAAGCGTGCATGTGGTGAGCGTCAACAGCCAGCTCGCGAGCCGTCTGCAACTGGAAGCAGAAGCGCGCGTAACGGAAATTCAGCGCGTGCGCTTGCTCGATGGCCTGGCCGTATCGTTCGAATTGACGTATGCGGCGCGAGAAGTAGGGGAGCAGTTGCTCGATGCGGACCTCGAGAACCGCGATATTTTTCATGTGATCGAGCAGGATTGCGGCGTGCGCATTGGCCATGCCGATCTGTCGATCCGTTCGATGCCGGCGAGCGAAAAGGTCGCGCTCGCGCTGGGCGTCGGGTCCGGAAGTGCGTTGCTCGGGATTGAAAGGCTCGTGTACAGCCGCGATGGCGCGCCTGTTCTCTTCGAAGCGCTGAGCTATCGCGGCGATGCGTTCCAGTATCAGTTGAGTATCGAGCGGGCGAAGCGGTAGATCGAGGTGAGTTGTCGGGTACAGCTTGTTACCGCGAACAGTCGATGCCCTGTTATTCTGAACACGACTCATCCGACGCGTAAATGCATCCACGCGTCGATATGCAGGTCAATGGAATGTGGGCATACAGCAAGGGAGCACATCATGGACATGGAAAAGCCCATCATCACGCCGGAAGAATTCGTGGACGAGATCAACCGTCGCCTGCCGGATCACGACTGTTATACGCAGGGCTTGCAGATGTTTCTTGTTCCGAGGGGCGCAATGCCCGATGAGGCGATTGGAATCGACTGGGAACCGCGAAATGCACGCAATGGCGTGATCGCAGTCAGCGAGGTTCACAGAGAGGTTGCCAGCGAGTTTTCCGTCAGCAAGCACCTCGGGCGTCGACACTAGGGAGCGTCGCATTGCCCCACATGCACTCGGCGAGTCTTTCTGATCAGGAGATTGTGTACTTGTTCTGAGGGCCGCCGGTGTACACCGTTCTCGCGATCTCCAGGATTTTTTCGCGGTTGTGGTCGAATGCGGCGAGCAACGAGGATTCGTCAGAATCCTTGTTGGGGTTCAGTTTGACGAGCACCACATCATCGACCTGGAAGACAATCTCACGGGCATTGTCATAACCCCAGAAGCAGACGCAATGTCTCGACGCGTCGTGGATCCGGGCCGGATTGGGAAAGTTGATTACCGCGCTGGCTTTTGCCATTTATTCACCCTTACAGACATATCGCCACTTGCTCGCGTTGACATCGAGGCGGGCATCCATCTCTAGACGCTTCTGCGCGCGTTCGTTTTCCGCCTTCTGTTGCGCCGAGACACGCGCCGCCTGCTGGCTCGCGTAGTCGCTTTGCTTTGAAGGAGGGGCCGGATACACCTTGGTTTGCTTTTGCATATGGATTCCAGAAAGTAGTTGCGGAATGATTTTGATGCTGTGACATATACGGATTACTGCATTGGGCGCTTCATTCCCTCCGCCTCGATTGCAGCGTTGCGTTCCTCGCTCGCCTCAACGGGTTCCATTGACTCGTCGAGCGAAGCGATCGCCCGTTCTGTGACAGACCTGGTTTCAGTGAAAGGTGCGCCAGATGCGCCGTCTTCGTCGACGGGAGGTGCCAGCATGTCGTGGAGCATCGCGTGCAGCTCGGGCGTGTTCCAGGGCGCGCTGCGTTGTTTTCTCCTTTTTATGTAATGTCGCACTTCCGCGTCCTGTTCGGCGGTCAGTGGCAGGCCGCGGAACGTATTTTGAGGCGTGGCTTCGAACATGAGAGCCTCCTTCGTTCACTATAGTTCGAGTGTAATCCTATTGTTCGATAAGCGCGAACTGTTGGTGACCGTGCGGCGTAATTCGTTCATCTGCAGATTCGAACGCGCCAGTCATATTCCCGCAATCTATACCGATTTCTCCACAAAGCGCGCGATTTACCGATGCCTTACGTGCTGCCGTATCGCCCATGCCGCAACCTGAAAAATTGAGGAGTTTTGACTTTGTAAAGCAGTGTATGCTGAACAGCACGTCTTTCGGTGATGGACGGAAAGGAAGAAAGACATGAGTGGACCGCGATGCCTCACGGTGCGGCACAAAAGCGTTTATCGCTATTCCGAGCCGGTGAGCTTCGGCGAACACAGGATGATGTTCCGCCCGAGGTCCAGCCATGATTTGCGTCTGGTTAGCTCGGAATTGCGTATTGTGCCGACGCCTTCGCGCCTGCACTGGATGCACGACGTCTTCGACAATTCAGTCGCAGTCGCGACGTTCGCCGAAGAGGCGTCCCAACTCGTATTCGATAGTAGCGTCACGCTCGAGCATTACGAAGCGCCCGCGCCCGAGTATGCGATCGAGCCGTATGCCGCAACCTGGCCATTCGCGTACACCAACGATGAAGCAACAGAACTGGTCAACGCACGAAGCCGGCGGCATCCCGATGCGGATGTCGACAAATGGGCCCAGTCTTTCATTGCGCAAGGCCGCGACACCTCGACGATGGCGTTGCTCAGAGACATGACGGCTGAGATCAAAGAGCAGTTTCTTTACGCCCGGCGCACGGAGAAAGGCGTCTACCGTCCGGCTGATACGCTGAGTTTTCGTAGTGGGAGTTGCCGGGATTTCGCGGTTCTGATGATCGATGCCGTTCGTTCTCTCGGACTCGCTGCACGGTTCGTCAGTGGCTATGTTTTTGTTCCGGATCATGACGCCACGTCAGGAGGCGGTTCCACTCACGCGTGGCTGCAGATATTTCTGCCCGGCGCAGGATGGGTGGATTTCGATCCGACCAACAGCATTATCGGAAATCAGCATCTGATCCGGGTTGCCGTGGCTTGGGACCAGCACCAGGCGTTGCCTTTGTGGGGAACGTGGACGGGCGCACCCGCGTCGTTCAGGGGTCTGGATGTCGACGTCAGTGTCACCGAGGACGGCTGTTGAATTTTTCTTCGAGGGGCCGCTGTAATGATGCTTCGCGTAGGCTATAGACTGATTTACGAGTGCGAGCAGCATACGCCAATGATGCTGATGCTCAACACGCACTTCTCGTGTGTGCAGAATGTGCTGTCGGCCGACCTTCTTGTCGTTAATCCACCCGTCGGCATTGCTCAGTATCGGGATGGTTTCGGTAATCTCTGCAGCCGGCTCGTTGCGCCGCCGGGCCGCTTCGAGATGTCGACGACCGCGTTGCTCGATGTCTCCGATCGGCCCGAGGAAACGGCATTTTGGGGTCACCAGCATCCCGTCGAGGAATTACCTGACGAATGCATGGTGTTTCTGCTGGGCAGCCGCTACTGCGAGACCGATTTGTTGTCCGAGGTTGCCTGGGAACTGTTCGGTAAGGTGCAGCCCGGCCGTGATCGCGTGCAGGCGATCTGTGATTTCGTACATCGGCATATCGACTTCGGCTATGAGTTTGCCCGATCGACGAAGACAGCATGTCATGTCTATCGCGAACGACGCGGGGTGTGCAGAGACTTTGCACACCTGGCCGTCACATTCTGTCGCGCGATGAATATTCCCGCGCGGTACTGTACGGGGTATATCAGTGACGTCGGTGTGCCGCCGCCTCATAGTGCGATGGATTTCGCGGCCTGGTTCGAAGCTTATGTGGGCGGGAGCTGGCAAACATTTGATCCGCGCAACAACGTGCCACGCATTGGACGGGTACTGATGGCCCGAGGACGGGATGCGGCCGACGTCGCAATCAGCAATACGTTCGGTCCGGCCAAGCTCGTTGAATTCACCGTGCATTGCGCTCCTGAAGAGGGCTAGGCGGACCAACGATGGGACGTGAGGCGCGGTCCCGGCGCAAGTAGGGTCATCCGTCTGTAAAACGCCGCAGGGAACCGGGTGTAGTCGCCGACTGCACGCCATAACGGCTGCGAAGCTCGTGCATCGCGGCAAGCGTGATATACGCGGAGCGGGTCATGTGACGCTCCTTTGCGTCGCCATCGATTTGTCGCAACACATCTTCGAGCAGACTGATCTGTACGCCTACTGCTTTCGACGTCACCCGCGCAAGATTAATGTCGATAAACATCCAGAGTCCTTCCCCGTCATCCATATCGAGCTCGTGCAATTCCGATGTGCTGTTGGTCGGCGCAGGTATGAGTTGCTCGCTTTGGTCATACATCAACTCGACGACCTTCTGCGCATTGCGCTTCAATTCGCCAAACGATTTTCCCTGTGCTTCGGCGCGGGGAAAATCAGGGAAACTGGCGCGAAAGCCAGCGTCGCCATCGCGGCATACATAAACGGGATATTGCATAAGTGCTCCTCAAATGATCCTCGCCGTGTGCAGCCGCGCGGATCCGGAACGGGAAATGGTGGGAAGGCGAAGGGACTGAATTGACGATGCGCGTAAAGCGGAGGAAACGCAAACTAAATCGTGATGAAGCGGGGAAGGAGCCGCACTGGGCGGGAATGTCCATTGCGCTACTGTTTTCTCTAACCCACTACGAGGAATTCCCGGACATCGGGAGGCGTATTCATGAAAAATCCATGGCTGAAAAAGAACCCGTTCTTGAGCATGTGGCTGAGTGGCGCGAATGCCGTGGCTGGATCCGCGCGCGGACGCGTGGCAGCCGCCGCGAAGCGTGAGACTGTCAATTTCTGGACCGCGGCGCTGACGCCGCCAAAGCCCAGGAAGCGTCGGGCGCGTCGCTGATTGGACGAAAGCGGATCGCAGCCGGCAGGGGAGCGCGCTGCTCACGGCGGCGAGACGCCCGGAGAAAATAGCTGGCACAAGAAAATAGATCGCGACAGCCGCTATAAATGCGCACAGAATGACGGGATAACGTAGCCGCACCCGCGGCTGGGCGAAAATGGGAGAATCATCATGGCAAAGGGTCAACTGCGCGGTAATCGCGAGGCAAAGAAGCCTAAACAGCCGAAAAAGCCGTCTCCTGCGGCGAACCTTTCCACCTGGAAGACTACGCCGAAGGCAACAGCACGAGACGAAGAAGGTGCAAACAAGAAATAATCTGTGGCTCCTGGCGTTGAGAACGTGGGCGTTCTTATGCATTCGCCGGGAGCGGATCAGACAGGTAGTCGGGGAAGCGAATTAACGAAGGGGATTAAGTCAGAGATCGGATTATCACTGCGAGTTCGGGTAAATCGGGGAAAGCCTTGTATATTCTCGCTAGCGCTCGGTTACCCGCACCTTATTCATATCATGATTCAACTTTTTCCCCCTCACTTCGCGATGCAGTTTCGCGCTTTCGAAAAGGCGCGAATGCCAATCGACATTTGATTGCCTTGAAGAGGGAGTCACCATGAGTAGCCAGTCCTGTGAAGCATATCGCGGCTACAGCATAGATGTTGAAGTCACGGCCAACAACGTCGTCTCGCTCAGCGGAAGAGAGCTACGTTACTCTGTGTCGTGGTCGATAATCTCGCTCCAAGTGCTGTCCACACCCATTGCCAGTCTTCCCGAGCGACTGGAGTTTTTATCGCCGGATGATGCCTTCTCATACGGCGAACGGCGGGCGCGCACGTTTATCGACGGTTCGTTGTTGTCCGATGTTCAATGAACTAATGTGAGGCGGCAGCCCGTTCAACCTGGACGAGCCTGGCGCTGATCCTGCTCGGGCCGCAGCGGCGCGGGAGGAACGACTGTCTCGACATGACCGGTCTCTACGTCATAGACGAGACCTGTCACCGTGAATCCGCCCGGAAGATTCGGGTTGGCTTTCAGCGATGCTACGTCGAGCGCGACCGCCTTGTACGGATCGGTAATTGCGAGATCGTCCAGCTTGTCGTCTGCCACACCCATATACTTCGACAGCAACCTCGGCGCGTGATGGTAGCAACCATTGATTCCGCAATCGGTATGCTGAAGCACGATCAGCTTCCAGCCGTCGCCGACTGCTTCTCCTGCCGCGCGCGACACCGTGCCGAGGATCGCCATCGTTTCGAGCAGCGCCGGGTTCACGCGTCCGCCGACGTTACGGATGATGGCCGCTTCACCCGGCGCCATCTTGAGCACGTCCATTGGATCGACGCGCGGATCGACACAACCGATGATCATCGTGCGTTGCGACGGCAGCATCTTCAGATCGGCGTTAAAGCCGGTTTCCGCGAATTCAGCGTTGCGGTGAGAGAGCGTTTCGAAAAAGTCCATGACTACCTCTATCGTTTATCGTGAGAAATCGGGTTAGGCGGGGGTTACGCGCGTTGTGGCAGCCGCATGGACATCATTGCCTGCAATCCCTTCGGATCGGCTGTGAAGGCTGCGTGAATGCCGCGAGATTGATCGCCGGCGACGATCTCGTCATTGGTGCCGGCCTGGATCGCATCGAGCGCATCCGTGACGACTTCCTGCGGCGTCATGCGCGGCTCGGGCAGCTTCGCGCCCATTTCCGTTTCCGTCTGAACGGCGAGGACGCCGACCACCTGCGTACCCTGTGCGCTCAATTCAGCGCGCACGCTGCGGGTCAGCGACAGGCTCGCCGCTTTGGAGGCCGAGTAGGTCGCCGCCACGGGCAGGCTGATCAGCGAGAGCATCGACAGCATGTTGAGCAGTGCGCCACCACCGTTCCTGGCCAATACGGGAGCGAACGCGCGGGTTAGCGCCAACGTGCCGAAATAATTGACTTCCATCTCCTGGCGGGCGTGGTCGATGTCGGGTGCGGAGATGGCGCCTTCGAAAGCGGCGTAGCCGGCGTTGTTGATCAACAGCGTCACGTCCGATGCGATGACGGCGGCAGCGGCCACCTGATCGGGGTCGGTGATGTCGAGCGGAAGAGGTACGAGCCGTCGATCGCCATCTTTGAGAAGCGCTTTGAGCGATGTGGTGTCACGCGCGGCGACATAGATCTTCGACGCGCCTCGCTTGAGCAGTTCGGCGACAAATACGCGCCCAATGCCACGATTTGCGCCAGTGACGAGCACGACAGAGTTAGAGAGTTGCATGATGATGACCTTTCGAATTCGATTGGAAATAGCGGTGGGTTCCCGTTTTCGAAGAAGCGAGCGGGAACCCGCGGATGTCATTTGCCGTTGAGCTTGTCGGCGTGAAGGCGGGCGAATTCGCCAACGGTCATCGACCTGCGGCCCGTCAGCTTTTCGACGTTGTCATCCGTGCCGGACATCCGGCCATTGTGGTAGTCGGCCATTGCGCCGCGCAGATGCTGGACGATATAAGGCGGTACGCCCATCGCCTCGATCGAGCTGCAATATTCGTCGATCGGCAGATCCTGAAAGACGATCTTGCGACCGAGCGCCTCGGACAATTCCGTTGCCATCTGCTCGTGATCCATTTCGACGGGACCGGAAAGCGGGATCGTGGTGCCGATATGGCCTTCCGGATTTTTCAGCAGCGCGGCAATGGCGCGGCCTTGATCGTCGGCTGCGATGGGCGAGTGACGACCCTTGCCGACGGGCATGCGCAGAATGCCTTGTTGCAGATACGGAAGTTGCCAGGGATAGAGCAGCCACTCGAGGAAGTAAGTGGGACGAAGATGAATGACGGGCAGACCCGACCAGTTGAGAATCTCTTCCGCGATGTACGTGTCGCGGCACGAATCGCTGGTGGACTCGCGGTTGGCTGAGCGCTGCGAGAGATTGATGACGGTCTTGACGCCTGTTTCCCTGGCGGCTTGGGCGAAGTTCACGGTCGCGTTGATCAGTCCGGGCTGCACGGGCCAAACCAGATAAGCCGCGTCCACCCCTTTCATGGCGTCGCGAACGGTATTGATCTCCAGAAGATCGCCGACGACCACTTCAGCGCCGAGCGCTTCGAGCGCCGCCGACCGGTCGTCTTTACGATGCACCATCGCACGCACGCTGAGACCGAGCGCGATCGACTCGCGAACCGCGGCGCGACCCGTATCGCCCGTGGCGCCTGTAATCAAGACTTTCTTTGACATAGTTAATATTCCTTAGTAACTAGAGTTGAATGATTTCGAAGCCGTACCGTCGTGACCCACGCGAATGGCATGCATCACACAGACCAACTCGGTGAATCGCTTTCTTCTAATCGGCGATTCGTTTCCTTGGATCTAAATATCGCGTATTGCGGCGCAATGCGGTAGCCGTCGTTTGAAGCTATGACCTATCCTGGAACAGCATGAATCGGTTCGAGCGGAGTCCGGAGCGTCTGAACGCGCTTCCGGACGGCCCACACCTGATCAGTGCGCGGGCGCTTGCAGCGGGTACTCGATGACGAACTTCGACAGGTTCGCGTTGATGAACTGCTCAACCGTCGTCAGCGGCTGGCCGATGATTTCCGTACCGGTGCTGTCGGTGCCTGCCAGCAGTCCTTCTTGCTGATCGATCGTGACGGCTTCGAAATGGCGCCGCATCGCATCGGCATGCTGGAGGCCGAACAGTTCAAGAAACGTCGATACGGTGACATGCTCGTAGGGAAGCTCTTTACCGAGCACGCGGCTCACTTCGGCGGCGAGTTCCTCATGGCTGTATTCGACGGGCCCGTGAAGCGCCAGTGCCTTTCCGACGTAAGGGGCCGAATTGTCGATAACGCCCGCAATGATGCGCGCAATGTCGCTGCCGGCGATGGGTGCGAAGCGGCTGTCCTTGTTGTACGGCATCACATAGCGGCCATAGCGGATCTGTGGCGCGATATAGAGCAGCCACTCGGCAAAGAACGTGACTCGCAGGTGCACCGAAGGCACCCCGGACCAGTTGAATATCTGCTCGGAGAGCCAGTGGTTTTGCGTCGCCTTGCTGCGCGCGGCGGGACGGGACTGTTTATGCGACATGTTCACGATCAGTTCCAGATCCTGCTCTTTTGCGGCCTGTGCGAAGATCACTGCCGCTTCGACCAGCCCTTCGGCGAGCGGAAAGCAGAAATAGGCGCGCTGGACGCCGGCAATGGCGAGGCGAATATCGCGCAGGCTCATCATGTCGCCGAATACGACCTCGGCGCCCAGATTGCGCAGTTGCTGTGCGCGATGGTCATCCTTGCGCACTAGCGCGCGGACATGAAAACCCTTCTCGAGCAGGCGCTCGACGGTCGGACGGCCGGTGTCGCCAGAAGCGCCGCTCACGAGAACTGTGGTCATCATCAATTACTCCAGATACGAAGCCGCAGCGCGTAAAAATCGCTGCAGACTTCAGTTGCAGGGCGGTGGGGACATCGGAAGCAGGGCCCTTGCGTGGTTCCGATCAGAGCTCGGCAATCGATGCCGGGCCACGTCGACAATTTGGCGTTTTCGCTTCAATCCCGGTAGCCACTGGATTCGGCTAACATTTATGCTGGATGTGCATTGATGCGAGCCGGACCGGTTAATCGGCCCTGTTGTCCGCTGGAGAAAGGAGGGAGCTTGAAGGACGTCCTTACGTTCAGGCTTTACACCCGCGTCGCGCGGCTCGGCAGCTTTTCGGCGGCGGCGCGGGAATGCGGACTGGCGCAATCGCAAGTGTCGAGAATGATCGCCGAACTCGAAGCGGGCCTCGGCGCTCGCTTGCTGACGCGAACAACGCGCGCAGTGGTGCCGACGGAAGCAGGTCTGGAGTTTCTAGCCCGCATGGAGCCGATATTGGCGGCCATCGATGACGCGGAGAACAGTGTTCGCGAGACGGGCGAATTGCGCGGCGTGCTGCGCGTTGCGATGCCTTCGACGATGGCCATCTGCGTGGTGCTGCCGCGCCTTTCCGCCTTCACAGAACGTCACCCGTCGCTCAGAGTCGAGGTCATGCTCGACGACCGGTGGCAGGACATGATTCGCGAAGCAGTCGACGTCGGCATCCGCGTGGGCAGTCTGCCGGACTCGGCGGGCACGGCCAGGTTGATCGGCACGATGCATCGGGTTGTCGCGGCTTCGCCTGCCTATCTCGAGCGGCACGGCACGCCGGCGTTGCCGGAGGACATCGCCACGCATCGCATCGTAGGCGGCCCGGCCGGGGCGCACGTGTCCTCATGGCAATTCGAGCGCGATGGCGAGACCGCATCGGTTGACGTGCAGCCGCATGTTTCGACCAACGACACGGCGGGCGCGCTTGCAGCGGCGGTTTCCGGCCTTGGAATCGTGTCGACGACATCATGGGCGTGTCGATCGCAAGTCGAAGATGGCACGCTCGTGCACCTGCTGCCCGATTGGAAAATGGCGGAACTGCCCGTGCATGCCTATTTTCCGATGGGGCGTGCCAGCCGTCTCGCAGCGCGTGCGTTTGTCGAGTTCATCGCGACCGAACTAAAAAATGAACCGCTCGACTTTATTGGACCGTGCCTTGTTGTCGGGGCTACCGCAGAATCTGGAAGAAGATGAAACGACTATTACTCGCTGCGCTCGCAGCCTGCCTTGTCGCGACTTGCGTTCATGCGCAAAGCAACGCGTCCGGCCCGTTCGTCACGCCCGCGGGCACACTGCAATTCTCGCGTGTAGACCGCGATTACGTGGGGATGCTCGACAAGGTTATTTTCGATCGCTTCGGCGCGAACACGCTCACGCATTTCGATGACCTCGACGACGCCAGTCAAACTGTCACGCGTGCGCTTGTGCAGACCGATTCCGGCCCGGTGCTGTACGACTTTCGCCGTCAACCGCCACTCGTGCAGCGCTCGGGTAAGCGCATGACGGTCAAGCGCGTGTTCTGGCAACCTGACGAAGTCGTGATGCAAAGCTCGCAAGGCTGGTTCCGGTTCAAAAGCGGCGTGTTGACGAAGCTCCAGTCGTCCAAGACTACTTACCATTGATCGCACGCAGCGCAAATACACGCTCGCCAGCTATGGATTTTTATAAGGCCTTCTCAATGTAAAATGCGATGCCGAGGTATTGGGCAGTCAATAACTAGAATAGACGGGATAGAGCATGCGATCACCAGATGCGGGGTCATCGTCATTTACCGGCGATACATTATTCGAACTCGGACTGAATATACCGCCGTGGCTAATGATTCCTTTGGCGTTGTTAGCCACCGAGTTGTTGCCCCTGCCGCTCGACTATGTTGCTGATGTGTTCTTCCCGGACCAGCAGATTGGCGGCCCGGGTCTAGGCTCACGCGGCATCGTCTCTGCCTTGATTCTCGGTTGCCTGATCGCACCTCTGGCTGAAACCGCATTCAACCAGTGGGGATGCATCACGTTACTTCGCAAGAGATTAGGTGTCAGCCCTTGGACAGCGATCGTGTTGTCGGCAGCGCTCTTTGCGGCTATGCATACCTATAGCTGGAAATACATGCTGACGACGTTTCCCATTGGTATCGTGCTGGGTTATGTATTCGTAGTCGAACAAATGCGTCAGGGCCGGGCCTTCTGGATGGTCGCGTTGATTCATTCGTTGCGAAACGCCATTTCTATTGCGCTTGTCCATTACCTGCCGTGAAAATAGCGCGGGCGAACGAGTGTCTTTCTTCCGCCCCGTAGCTACGCGAACTCACGTACGAGCCCTCAGGGTATCCCCAGAAATAAAACAATTGACGTGATTGGTTCGGTTCCCGCGCCTGGCCCGAACGATGTTTGCATTCAGCTTGCAATACTCGAAAAGTTGCCTATCGTCAGTTGTCGGGGCGTTCGTTCCGCGCTTCCAGGGAACAGTCGCGCGGGCGCATAGAGCGCCGGGCTTGAAATGACAGTCGCGTAGCCAACAAGAGAGAGGTCGTCGTGAAGCCGGTTCCTCCCGCGGTGCTGTTTTCCGTTTCCGTTGTCGGCGCTGCGGCCGGAGCGTGACGTGTCCATGCCCGGCGCCGAGATCAACCAGTATGCGGCCGAGCTGGGCACGCAGCTTTCGGCTGTAGGGACGCAGCCGGCAAACCGGATTGCCTCGCTCCTCCAGGCCGCGACGGAACTTGCGGCGTTGGCCGATCGGTCCGCTGGCTCGATGACCAGCGCCGAATGGAAGATGGCTGTGTCCCAATGGGAGGCAGCCCGCGACGCCTTCGGCGCCGCGCTGTCAAAGGCACTCCTCGGTCCTCTCGCGGACATCCCGGGGGTCGCCGCGCTCGCCGACGATCTGGGCAAGCTGTCCACCGAGGGCATCCACGGCAGCGTTGACCTTGGCCCGGTTCATCTCGAAGTCGCCTCGTCGATGCTGGTTATCCAGCCCCCCGAGTTTAGCGACCTGGTTGGCACGCCGGACCCGGTCACGATTGGCCCTTACCAGGTCGGGGAGGTTGCGGCCAGCATCGCGTCGCCATTCGGCGGCGGGGGACCGGGCGGCGGATCGCTGGTCAGACTGCCCGCGGCGGGCGGCTTCGGCGGCACGCTTGAACTGCCGCTTGGCGCCGTGCAGGTGACTGCATCCGCAGTGCTCGCGACCATCAACGGCCAGCCGTCATTCCTCGCCGTCCTCGGCGTGCAATTCCTGCCGCCTGTCCAGTTGTCCTTTGGCTTCTCGCTCGACCGCGTCGGTGGGATTGTCGGCGTCAACCGCCGCCTCGATCCTGAGGCATTGCGCGCGGCCGTGCGCACGGGCGGCGCCGGCGATGTGCTGTTCGCCGTGAAGCCGCCCGCGTCGCCATTGTCGCTCGTGACGGCGATCGACGGGTTCTTCCCCGCCCAGCCCGGCACGCATCTGGTCGGCCCGACGCTCAAGCTTGCGTGGCTCTCTTTCGGTCCGGCCGGGAGCCTGCTCGGACTGGACCTGGGCGTGATCGTCGAGTTGCCGGCGGGCCGTGTGGCCGTGCTCGGCGTGGGCCGCATCGCGATTCCTGGGCTCGACGTACTGCTCAATCTGCGGCTCGATGTCCTTGGCCTCGTCGATCCCGTGGAGCAACTGGTTAGCGTGGACGCGAGCCTGGTCGACAGCAGCGTGCTTGGCATCTTCGAGGTCTACGGTGACGGCGCGATGCGGCTCAGCTGGGGCAGCTCGGCGTACTTCGTGGTCAGCGTGGGCGGCTTCTTCCCGGGCTTCAATCCGGAGCCGGCCCGCCTTCCGGCACTGCGGCGTGTCGGCATGACGGTGAACAACCCGGTGCCCATCATCGACATCCGCACCGAGGGCTATTTCGCCTTCACGACCAATACCTTGCAATTCGGCGGGCGGATGGAGGTCTCCATCTCGCTTGGCATCGAGGCGCATGGATTCGTCGAGGTCGATGCACTCGTCCAGTTCCGCCCGTTCCATTTCGAAGCGCATATCGCGGCGGGTTTCGGTGTGTCGGTGGAGGGCTTCAGTTTTGCGTCGGTCACGCTGTCAGGCATGATCGGTGGCCCGGGTCCCATCGTGATACGCGGCACGCTCTCGATCAGCGTGTTCCTCTTTTCTCTGGACTGGGACGAAACCTTCACGTTGGGCAGCGGGCCCGCCGATGCGCTGCCCGCGCCCGTCTCCCTGCTGAAGCTCATCGCTGAAGAGCTTGGCAAGCCGCAGAGCGTGCAGAGCGCGAGCATCGCGGACGCGCAGGTGGTGCTGAAGCCGCGTCCCGGCACGCCGGGACTGGCGGCCGTGCCGGCGACGGGCGCGCTGCAGGTCTTGCAGCACCGCGCGCCGCTGGGCTTGCTGATCGACCGTGCCGATGGACGTCCGCTGGGTGGGCCACAAGGCGTGAAGGTGGACGGCGGAAGCGGCGACGTGACCGAGCGCTTCAGCCCCGGAAGCTACATTACGCTGACGCAGGCGGAAGCACTGAACCGGCCTCCATTCGATGTGCTGCCCGCCGGCCGCGTGCTCTCGTTGGCCGATCCGCTGCTCAATGCGAACCGAACGCCCGAGGACCGCGAGGTCGAGCAGATCGTTATTGTCGGCAGCCGCATCGTGCGCGAACACGCGTGGACGCTGCTGACGCCGCTCGGCGAGCTGTCCGCGATGGTGGGAGCGGCAGCGCGCCCGCCCGCCCTCAGCGACGTCGCGCCGGTCATCACCGCGACAGCGGAACAATGGAGCGCGTCGAACACCGGCGAAGTCTTCGGCAGCGCCACGGCAGCGCATCAGTCTGCCCGCTATCGCGGCGGCATTGCGCTTGCCGCCAGCGATGTGGCGGCACCCGTCGACCTCGCCACGGTGTAGCGAATCATGGCGAACAACAACTTCTATTCCCACTTCGACAAGGCGCTGCGAGCCGGTGCGACGGCCGCCGGCGGCGGCAGGCTGCGGGGCCAGGCCGAGGTGAAGCTGGTCGATCTCAACGATGCGACGAACCGGGCCATCGCCAATGCGAGCTACGAGCTGTTCGGCCCGGGCGACGTCGAGCGGCTGGCAGCGGGCGCGATCACGCGGCGTTTTCCCGCGCCGTTTGCAAGCAATGCCGAAGTCACCAAGCTCGCCCTGGTGGAATTTTCGGCAGTCGACCTGCCGTGGCGCTACACGCCGCAGCTCGCCGGCGCGAATGGCTTGCGTCCCTGGCTCGTGCTGGTGGTCGGCCAGCGATCGGCCAACGACATCGTGCTGCGTCCCGATGGCCGCGTCACGCTGGGGCTCGTCGCGCAGTTCAATCATCGGCTCGGCGAATCGCTGAAGTGGGCGCACGTCCATGAGGTGGCGGGGCACGCGACGGTCGCGCGGCTGCTGGCGCCGACGCCTGCCGGTGCGGGCAATTATCTTGACGACACGGAATATGTCGCCTGCCTTGTGCCCGCGTTCACTGCATCGGGCGACGACGCGTGGGACGGCACCCGGCCGGTGACGTGTGCGCTCTATGACTGGTGGTCGTTTCGTACGGGACCAGCAGGGGACTTCCGCGATCTGGCGCGCAAGCTCCACAAGGCCGCGCTCGTCCCAAAGCCCGGCGGCAAGCCATTCGGCATCGCGCAGGTGAGCTACGCCAGCCGCGCCGCGCTGCAAAAGACGACCCAGCTGCAGACGGCGGGCGCACTGCGCCTTCCTCGCGTGCCGGGCGACCCGCCCGATCCCGCCGACGATGCGCCGCCCAACGATGTCGTCCTGGAGACGGCGGCGCTTGCGCGCCGGATCGTCACGCCAGACGGTCGGCCCGTCGTGACTTCGCCGCGCTACGACGCGCCCTTCGGCGATGCGAACGGACCTGACGATCCCGTGGATAACGGCTGGATTGCGCAGCTCCGTAACGATCCGCGGCTGCGCGGCGCCGCCGGCCTCGGAGCATGGAACGCGGTCGAATGGCAGGACAGGATCAGCGCCGCCGCAGCCTTGAAGGCGGGAGACCTCGCGATTGCCGCCGGCCGCATCCGTCATGTGGCGCTGGGTGTCGAGGTGAGCCGTTCGCTGTGGCGCCGCCGGTTGCCGGCCGATTCGCCCGAGCGTATCGCCGTGCTGATGTCTTCGCTGGGTCGATTGCTGACGACGGCTGGCCGATCCGCACTCGACGAAGTCGCCGGCCGCACCCCGCAGTTGAGCCGCGCGTTGCTGTCGTCGGCGGCGCGGCGCGCGCTGCGGCCCGGTCCCGCGCGCACTGCGCTGTCCGCGGATGGCCGTGCGCCGTTCGGGGCCGTCATCGCCGCCGCCAACGAATGCCCGGACGACCGAGCGGACCCCGCCGGCATCCACTCGACCGGGCGCGACCCCGATGCAGCCGTCAAGCAGGCGATCGTCGAGGCTGCACGCGGCGACATGGGCCTTGCCGACGCCGTCCTGCAGCGCCTCGGTTCGCACCCGGGTCCGGGCGCCGTCGCCGCGGCGCTCCGCGCGCTTGCCGCGGGGCCCGGCGGCAAGCCTGATCTCGAGGCGGTGAAACGCTTCCTCGCCACGCGAACGTTTCCGGAGCCGGACCCCTCGGTTCTCGAGTGGGACGGCTGGATGAACGAGCATGCGGCGCACGAGCCCTGTCGCACGCTCGATCTCGACGCGTTCGCCGGCATCGTGTCCAAAGCGATCGACCCCACCGTGGCGCGTCCGCCTGCCGTCGAACGCGTGCTGGCGACGCTGCCCGGCATCGAGCACATCGGTCCCGTCGAGATCGAGCCTGAACTCGATCTTCCGCTCTGGAGCTTCGTGTCCGAACGGGCGCCCGACTGGATGCTGCCCGGGGCAGGCGACCTGCTCGACGGCGATGTGGTCGCGCTCGGGACCAACCCCGTGTTCGTCGAATCGTACTTGGTCGGCGCCAATCATCAGGCGAGCGCCGAGCTTCGCTGGCGCAACGTTCCGCTCGTCACACGCTGGTCGCCGCTGCGCAAGTTCTGGCAGCGCAAGAGCAGCGTGCTGGACATCGTGCCGATCCGCCAATGGAAGGCCGCCGACCCGCTCGGCAGCGCAGCGTTGCTGCCGCCGGATCATCCGGGTGACGAGGCCGTCGTCGCTTTCCGCACGACGCTGTTTCGCCGCTACCCGTCGACGGTGGTCTACCTGTACCAGCAGGAGAACGACTGGACCGCGCCGGCCCCGCACCTTGCGCTCGATCTGAACAAGCGCGTGGACCCGAGCTTCACGGGTACGATCGGCCGCGACCTCACCTTCTTCGGCTTTCCCGTCAAGCCGCAGGAACTGCTCGACTACTGGGTGGTGCTCGAAGAGCCGCCCGCCGGCTACCGTTTCTATCATGCTCCAGACCCGCTCTTGCCGGGTTCGGAGGTCCACTCCGCCGACTACGCTCACCGCCGTTTTGCGATACCCGTGCGCGTGATGATCGGGCGGCTTCTACACGATCCGGCGTGAGGCGCGCATGAGTACGGTCGAAGTGCTTGCCCCGCTCCGGCTCGAGACGCGCTTCGTGCCGCCCGAGCAACGTACTGATGGCGTCGCGCAGTGGATGCTGCGGCTGCGCGTCTACCCGGACGATTTCTCGGTGCCCCGCATCGTTGCGCCGCCCGCCACGGACGAACTCGACAGGCTCGCGGAGGCGATCGGCCGCATGGCGGGGCCGGCGCCATTGTCCGAAGCCGATGCGTTTGGCCTGTTCGCGGGCTTCGTCGGCGCTGGCCGCGCGCTCCCACTGTGGCGTCAGCACGTGATCACGGACAGCGAAGGGCAGCGCGCACTCGATCGCACGGGCGAAACCGGCCACACGTCGTTCCGAGTGTACGGCGCCGTGGGGCTGCCCGAACAGATGGACGTCTGGTTCGCCCACGCGGACGGCACGCGGCAACTGGCTGCAACGCTCACGCCGGACCGCGCCGCCATCGCCGCGGACATGGATCTCGCACAGTTCACGGCGGGTGGCCTTGCGAGCGGCTCGCTGCCGGATACCTGGTGGCTCTCGTATCCGCGAGCCGTCAAGGTCGGTCTCGGGATCGACATCGATGTGGGCGCGGTGCCGCCCGTGCTGGACGCGCTGGTCGTGCTCGGAATCGGAGAGACCGATGCCGCTGAACTCGTCGATGCGCACAACGCGTCGGCCAGAATGGCGGTGCTCGCGCCAGGCACGCCGACCAACACCGTCGCCGGCGAGCCGACCACGGACTTTGGTGAGCATGCCGAAACGGTCTATCCGCTGTTGCATGCGAAAGCCGCCGACCAGATGTCGACGGAGTCCGTGCTGAGCGGCCTGACAGGCCGTGTTGCACCCGCTGCGTTGCCAATGCTCGGCGGCGAGCTTGATTACTACGGTCCGGGGTCGCTGGCGGTGCAGGGGTTCTGGCCCGCGCTGTGGGGACGGTATCTGCGGGATGTGACGGGCGCGGGCGAGACGGAAATCGAACTCGCGCGCTGGGCGATCCGCTACCTCGCCGTCGAAGGTCCTCGTCCGGCATTCAGGGTGGGGGAGCAGCCCTATGGTCTGC
The DNA here is from genome assembly GCF_046534875.1 of Paraburkholderia sp. SIMBA_054. NCBI lineage: Bacteria > Pseudomonadati > Pseudomonadota > Betaproteobacteria > Burkholderiales > Burkholderiaceae > Paraburkholderia > Paraburkholderia sp. SIMBA_054. The sequence continues at coordinate 138,657 of NZ_JAWRXV010000008.1, forward strand.
TGCCGACCTCCGCTTTCGCGAACTGGATCGATGAGCCGGGCGACGCGCTCGCCGCGATCGAAAGCCGTGTCCGCAGTTGGGCGCTGCCGTGGCGGAGCGCGACGGCCAGCGCGAATCGCGCGGCGCGCGTGCAGGTGAACGGTCAGGATTCACGCGGCCTCTTGAGCGTGCTCGGTCTGCATGCGCCGAGCCGCTACTGGGGCGTGCGCGCGACGGCCGATCTCTACCAGTTGCAGGCGCTGCGCCTTTCCCACGGCATGCCGCCGCTCGATCATCAATGGGACGACGCGGCCGCCGACGCGCTGCGCGGTGTGCCCTCGCCGCTGCATCCCGTCGGACGCGCACCCGGACGCGGCGCCATTCCCGGCCCGCCGCGCGACGAACAGGAGAAGATCGAACTCCTGAAGCGCCTGCCGACGATGGACCCGGAGCTGCTTCTCGGCTTGCGTGCCGAACTGGGTCTGGTCGGGCATCTGATGCGCGAGACGCTGATCGCCGGTCGCGCGATCGTCGGTGATGCCTTCCGCCGGCTCCAGCAGGGCCTACCCATCAGTCTCGGGCAACCGCTCGCCTGGGACGACCAGGCGGCGTATCGCGACGCGCTTTTTGCGGGCAGCGACGCTGCCGTCCAAACGCTTCGGACCGCGAACGATCCTGCGGGCCGGGTGCTGGCGCAGCGCTTTGCCGATGTGCAAGAGGCCCTGGAGGTGATTGCCGATCTGTGGGACAGGATGGCGCGCCCGCTGTTTCGCGCCGCGCTGGCCGCGCTGGATACTGCGGCCTTTCGCGCCGATCCGTGGCTCACGGGTCTGGCGGAACGTCGGCTGCAGCGGCTGATCTCGGCGCGTGCGCCATTCCGCCTCGGCGTGTACGGCTGGGTCGATGCGCCCGCACCGTTCGACGCTGCGCCAGACGGCACGCTGGCACCGGGACCGACCGTGGCAGGACTGCTGCACGCGCCGTCCTCCGCGCAGGCCATGACGGCCGCGTTGCTGCGCGACGCGGCCGTCCGGCATCCGGGGATCGACCGGTGGCGTCTCAATCTCGACAGTGCGAAAGTGCGCGCGGCTACTGCACTGGCCGAGCGCGTCCGGCTGGGCGTGCATCCGTATGAGGCGCTGGGACTCGAGGTCGAAAGGGTTGCGGGCGACTGGGACGTAGTCCGTACGTTGCGGGAAACCTATCCGCTGGCCGCCGATCAGCAGCAGCGCCGCGTGTGCGACGGTCAGAAGGTATTGGCCGCGGCGCGCGACGGCACGCTGGCCGCGGGACTGCCCGCGGATCTCGCCGCGCGTCTCGCGCCGCTGGACGAGGTGCTCGACACTTACGCCGACTTGCTCGTGGCGGATGGCGTCCACGCGCTCGTTACCGGCCATGCCGATCTTGCCAACGCCGCAATGGAAGCGGCCGCCGGCCTCGGCGCGCCGCCGGAGCTGCGTGCGATCCGCACGCCGCGCGAGGCGACCACGGTCAGGGTCAGCGCATGGGTGCTTCTGCCTGCCGCCGCCACGCCCGTCGGCCCCGATGCGGACCCGGCCGCCGTCGCCGATCCGACGTGGGATGCTGCGCTTGCTCCCATACTCGGAGGAACGGACGAGGGCGCGTCGAGCGCCTCGCTCACGGGCGGCGCCTACGAAGGTCTGCCCAACACGGCCGATGCCGACCTGCGCGCGGCCATCGCCGCCGATCTCGGCGCGCGGCTCGTCCAGCTCGTTGCGCTCGCGCAGTCCGCGTACGACGCACTCGCGGCGCTCGATCCCGCCGCCGCCGGGGCGAGCCAGGCCGTGACGGACGCGGCGGCGCGCTGGAACATCGATCTGAGCGCCACGCCGCCGACCAGTTCCGCCGATGCCGGGCCCGGCACGGCCGAGCGGCGTGATGCGATCGTCACGGCGTTGGCCGATCGGCTTCAGACGGCAGCGTCGCTGCCGCCCGCCGACGTGCGGCGCGCGCTGCGCACGCTGGCCGGCCGTCCGGAACTGCCGGTGATTCCGATCGTGCCGCGCGCCGTATTGCCCGTGCTGCGCTCGCGCCCAGGCCTCGATCGGGAGTGGCTCGAAATCGTTGCCGCCGTGCGGCCGCGGCTGGCTGCGCTGGAGGCGCGTCAGCTCGATGCGGCACAGCCGGCATGGCCCAGCGCCATCGCCGCTCCCGGTGGATCTACCGACCCGTGGCATGCGACGGGCCCCGTCGTGCTCGCGTATGGTCCGGGGCTGTCGAGTTTTGGAAGCAAGGTGGCGCTTGCCGCAATCGACGGCTGGAGCGAATCGGTCCCGAGCCGCCGTCATACGACCACGGCGGCGTTCGGCTTCAATGCGCCGAAATCGCGTGCGCCGCAAGCGGTGCTGGTCGCGGTGCCGCCCGATCTGACACAGCGGCTGGACAACGCTGGCCTGCTCGACGTGGTGCTCGAAACACGCGAAATGGCCCACGCGCGCGTGCCTGCGCAGAACAGCGCCGCATCGTTGCCGCACGCGATGTCGACGGCGCTGGTAAGTGCGCGTTCGCCGTTGTCGTTTCTCGCCAACTGGCCCGCGTGAAGGAGCGTGCACGATGAGCGATCCGTTCTACCTTGCTCTCGAGCCGCGTCGCGCGGACAGCGACGAGGGGCTGCGTGCGCGCGTCGCCGATCCTGTGTGGTTTCTGTCGCGCCAGTGGCAACTGGGCGAGCACCAGGGTGAGGATGCATCGTCGCCCGTGGCCGTGCGCTGCGCGCCGCTGCACATTCCCATCAGCTACGACCGCGCGCGGCCGGACCTCGATCCCACGGTGATTCCAGCCGAGGCACTGCTCGAGGCGGAACCGGGCGACTGGTGGACGATTGGCCGCCGCGTGCGGCTCGGGCGCGCCGCAGCGCCGCTGCTCGACGCGACGGTGATCGGGCGCCTGAAGATGGGCCGCCTGCCGGCACCGTACGAAGCGCTGGCTGACGAAGTGGACGGGCGCGCCGTGTTCCTCGCCGGTCATCTGGCCGGTCACACGATGTGGGCGGAAGTTCCGTCGCCCGCTGCCGACCGCTGGTCATCATCGCAGTTGCATTTTGACGCGCGCTTCGAGGCGGGGGGCACCGTGTTGCAGGTGCGTGAGCATCTGGGAGGCGATGTCGAGTGGTTCACCGTGGACGGCGCGCCTGGAACACTGACCGTAACGCGCGCCGTCGCACCCGCCGATCCGCATGAAGTGATTCCGGGCCGGCTCGATTACCCCGGCGCGCCGCAGCCGCGGTGGTGGCAACTCGAAGACCATGCCGTCGATATCGGCGGTTTCGCGCCCGACCGCTCGCATTTCCCGACCATGCTGCTGCTCGATGCGGTGCTCGCGCATGCGGACGACTGGTTCACCTTCCCGGTCCGTCCACCCGCCGATCCCAGTCAGAATCCGTCGAGCGGGGTGTTGGTGACGCTCGAAGGCGTGACGGTGCGCGACAGCTTCGGCGAGACCTGGAATCTGTCGGCACCCAGCGCAAGCGGCGCCGACGCGTGGTCGCTGTTCCACACAGCCGGGCTGGCCGAGTCGTCTCTCGTCGTCTGGCCGGTCGCTGTCGCGCCGCTGACGGGCCCTGCGCTCGACGAACTGCTGATCGGCGTCGATGAGGACGCCAACCTCGCGTGGGCCGTCGAGTTGCGCGCGGATGGACTGCAAGTGCTCGCGAGCGCCGATACGTCGACCGCGCTCGCGCAGGGCACGCGAACGGGCACGCGCGAATTTCGCTATTTGCCGTCCACCACCTTGCCGGATGGCTGGCATCCGTATCAGCGGATTCGTATCGGCGATCCGACGCCAGGCGGCGCGGTCGTCAGCACGGCGAATGATCCGGGCGCGGGAGATGGGCGCTCGGGTGGCTGGCGCCAAGGCGTGCTGGCCGACCTCACCGGGATGTATCCGCGGCCCCGTCCCGGCCCCGTATCACGCCTGATCGGCGGCCCGTCGGGCGCGGGCCTTGGACGCGGGCACACGCTCGCCTCGCGCGCGATACCCAGCAACGGCGTCATGCTGCGACGGCGCGCGATGCTCGCGCGCGACACATCCGGCCGACCGGTTTTGTGGGTCGAGCGCAGCGCGGCGCCCGTGGCCGGGCCGCCGACATCGCACCTGCGGTTCGACGTTTTCGCCGAGAACGCGGTCTCGAAGCGGGGAGGCGGGTGATGGCCTTCGTTGACGTGCAACTGATCGATGGACTCGGCTTGCCGTATATCGCGGGCGCCGAAGCGGGGCTCGCCGATCCTCAGCTCGATCCTCTTTTCGACGGTGCATGGCAGGGCCTGCTCGCGGCTTTTCCCGGCCTGAGCCTGCAGCCCTTGTTCGATAGCCTGCCCGTTGAGCAACTGGCTGACCTCGTGGATGCTGTGCGCCTTGCCGGCAACGAACCGCCCGACCCGTTCGTGTGGTTCACGTTGCCGTGCGAGGACGCCGCAGCACAGGCGCTCGCCACAGCCGCGAGTGCGCTGCCGATGGTGCGCTTTGCCGGCGTGCGCGACACGACGTACCTGCCTGTTTCGTATGGCACAAACCCCGATGCGCAGCGCACGCTGCAGATCCAGCCGTCGCCGAACGGCGTCGATGCCGTCTATGCGTGGGACGTCGCCGGAGGGGCTGGCGACGGCGCGCGTGTCGCCGACATCGAAAGCGGCTGGCTTCTGACGCACGAGGAACTGATCGGCGCGCGGGTGCGCAAGCTGTCGGTGTTCGGATCGGCTCTTGTCGATCACGGTACGGGCGTCGTTGGCATCGTGGCCGGCTCGGACAACGGCGTCGGGGCAATCGGCATCGCGCCCGGCGCGGCCGTGGACCTTGTAACGGAGGATCGCGGCGGGGTAGCGAACCGCGCCGCAGCCATCGCCGTGGCCACCGCAAACCTCTCCAGCGGCGATGTCCTGCTGATCGAGGGCGCGCTGCCCTTCACGCCGACACCCGAGCCGGCCATCCTGGTGGAGTTCGATCCCGCCGTGCAGGCGGCCATCGGCATCGCAGTGGGCCGTGGCATCACGGTGATCGAGCCGGCGGGCAACGGCGGCGTCGACCTGGACCAGTTCCCCTTCCTGGCCCACACGCGGCCTGATTCGCTCACCTTCAGCGGTGCGATCGTCGTTGGCGCGGGTGAGTTTTCGGGCCCGCCGTCCGATCAATGGGCGCGCACGTTTTCGTCGTTCGGCAGCCGGGTCGACTGCTTTGCGGCGGGCGCCGCGATTCGCGCTCCGGCGGCCAGCGCGCCCAACGCTTATCAGAGCTTCAGCGGCACGTCGGGGGCATCGGCGATTATTGCTGCGAGCGCAGCGCTGCTGCAGTCGATGACGCGCGCCGCTACGGGAGGGACGCTTCTGCCCGCCGACGTGCGCCGGCTGTTCCGGAGCGCGTCGCTGGGCGTGCTGCCGGACGATCCGCTCGGCGCGCGCATCGGCGCGATGCCGGACCTGCGCAAGATCATCCGCGCGCAAGGACTCGCGCGTGTGCTGCCTGTGGCGGGCGCCACGTCCGGCGGCGACGCGCTGTTCATCGTCCATCTCGACGCCGACAACCGGATGGTGCGGCGGCATTGGACCTTCTTCACCGGCTGGGGACGGCCGCTCGCGGCCGACCCGCCGAACGACCGCTTCGAACTGGTCGCCGCACAACCCGCTGCGATCTCGACGGTGGAAACGCAGCCGCTCGCACGGCTGCGGCACGACGCGTTCTTCGGCGGCGCGGGCGGCATCCAGCATATGTTCTGGGATTCGCTGGGCCAACAGGGCGATGTTTCGAAGCCGGTGGTCGCAACCGGGCTGGTCGCGGAAGGGCGCGCGGTCGCGGTGGCGCTGCCGACACCGGACCGGCTGCTGCTGGCGGCGACCAATCCGCAAGGGCGGCTCGTCGTGTTCGTCGGCGACCTGCAAACGCTGCTGGCAGGCATGAGCGCGCCGCTGGTCCTCGATTTCGTAGCCAGCTATCGCCGTGTCACGGGGCCCGTACTGGTCTCGCGCGGCGCGGGCAGTGCCGACGTGGTCGCGATCGAAGACGGCGGCAGCTTCAAGTGGTACACGGGCAATGTCCTCGCGACGGTGGGGACGGGCTGGAGCGGAGCCGTCACCGACCCGAGCGGCGTGGCGTTCGAGCCCGGCGCGCGGCCGGCACTGCTGGCGCTCGGCGGCAGGTTGATTGCCGCGGCGGTTGGCTCGGAGGGCTGGTTGCGGGCGATCGACATCGATCCCGCCTCGCAGACGATCGCCGAGCCGGTCGTCGTCGACGTGCAGGCGACCATCGACACGCTCGGGCCGCTCGCTCTCGCGCTGGCTGGCAACCGCGTCGTGGTCCTCGCCGTCGACACCGAACGTGTGCTGCGTGCCGCGACACGCGCCATCGCCGGCGGCGACTGGACGCCGCTGCTGCCGATCGTCTCGGATACCGCGATCAGCCCGCTCGGCGGGGTCACGGCGGTGTCGATCGATCTGGGCGTGATGGCGATCGCGGTCGACGTCGGCGGGACGATCCGGTCGGCGCTGTCGGCCAATGGGCTCGAATGGACCGCGCTCGCTCCGCTGTCCCCGTTGGCGGAACCAGCGGACTTCACCGAGACGTCGCCGCTGCGCTCCGCGCGCCTGACGGGCGATCCCGTGCTGCGGTCGTGCCTCGCTGGCGAGCACCGCATGATGGCGGGCGAAGATGGCCTGCCTGTCATGCGGCTTCAGCAGGCCCTGATCGATCTTGGACAGCCTGTGGGTCCGACGGGTGCCGATGGTGTGTTCGGCCTGGACACGGGCGCCGCCGTGACGGTCTACAAGGCGGACAAAGGCCTCGTTCCTGATGATCCCGTCGTCGGACCGGGAACGACGCGGGCTCTCGACGCCGACCTGCTGTTCGAGCCGCCGGGACTTGATCCGACCTTCGCCGAATTCAGCCCGTTTGTCGTCGAACATCGGCTCGAACAGTTCGTCGCGCTCGAGCTTGCGTCGCTCCTGCATGCGCCGCTCGATTCCTGGCGACACATGCTCGGCCGCTCGGCGCTGGCGCTTCTGAGTTCGGGAGCGCTTCTCGGGATCGTCGCGCGCAGCCGCCTGGACGATCTGAAAGAGCGCTTCACGCGGACCGCCGACTCGATGCAGCGCGGAATGAGCGCCGATACGCTCTTCAGCCAGGCAGCCGATTCGAACAATCCGGCAGTCACGATGATGTTCTCAAGCGGTGGCACGATCAAATCGTTCATTGTCGTGAACGACACGACGATTCTCGGACGTGAAACGATCGTGCGCCGTGTCGATGGCACGCATGCGCCCGCGACCTTGCAGGGCGTTCTCGTGCACGAACTGACGCACGCGCGCAATGCACCTGCTCTCGAAGCACTGCGGGCAACGGCCGATACGGATGCGCTGGTGTACGCCGACACCGCTCTGGCGCAGGCTCGTTCCGCCACGGGTAGCCCGAGTGCGAATGTGTTCCGGTCATTCGTTTCCGAACTGACCGCGCGACATGTGCACTGGGTCGTGCTGAAGGAACTTGCGGGCACGCCAGGGAGCCTTGCCGTGCTGTCACTGCCGGCGGATCAACTGGCCGAGGCGGCGTTGATCTATTTCGTCGAGATTTCGCATCTGTTCGATTCGAATGGCTACATTGCTGGCATCAATGCGCAACACGACGCAAAGCGGTTCAGCCAGTTGGCGTTGTGGCTGAAGCATTGCGCCGATCAATCGTTCAGTGATGCAGACGATCAGGACAGGCAGTCGACGCTAGTGTTTCAGGCGGCCGCGCGGGTGTGTGCCGAATGGGCTGTGGACGCGCCTCTGGATGTGCCCGACGAGAGCGGTCTTTATCCTTTGCCTGACGATTTTGTATAGCGCTATGTGTTGGTTTGACGAAGGAGAGGGTGGGGAGAATGGTGTGCTGGAAGCCGTGTGCGCGTCTGAGTGTGCTCGGGAGCGTGACGGGCGGGATCGCTTCGGTCGAGTTATCAAGTCAAAAATGGAAGTCATCGGCCAGATATCAATTGTCCATCGAGGGCGATAGAAACAGACCTTGCAAGATGACGATTCTTGCGCAGCGCCATCGTAACGGGTTTGTTGTATTCGCTCGTGCGTTCGCGGACCGCGATTGTTAATTGTGAGCCGACACGTCGCGTCTCGGAGCAGCCATGCGCGTTCGTTCGCTCATTCGATTCCTTGGCGATTCAAGCGGCGACTTCGCTCGATAAGCGGTCGTTGCATCTGCAACAGGGAAAATGACGAAATGTCGGCCTTAGCCGACATTCAGCTATCGGCAACGGTGTGACGGCTTTACGTTGCTTTCCGCCCATTCGCAGCTCGGCAGATTCTGTCCACCGGCCGCGCTCTCGTGGGAGGCGCCTCCCGCGAAGGGAATCACAGATCCGCCATTACCGGAATTTCTAAAGATTCGCCGGAAAGACTTTTGCCTCACTGAATACGCTTAGCGCTCAGTGGCGGCATGCGCGTCTGGCGGCCGGGAAAGATAACGATCATGTAATGATCGGGTCAGCATCGGGACAGGCACCACTGCCGAGAATGAAGGAACTACTCATCGACGCCGATGGGGAGGCTCAAGGTCGCGTTCATGGTGAATGTGGCCGCTACGCTCCCAAAGGGGAACCATCATGAAAGCACTGGTCAAGGCCGTACTGATTGCCTGCGCGCTGAGCGCATCTACATTCGCGTTTGCCGAAACCTCAACCGCGCCGGTGACTCGCGCCGAGGTACAAGCCGATCTCGTCCGGGTCGAACAAGCCGGTTATCGTCCAGCAGCGAAGGATCCGTACTATCCCTCCGACATCCAGGCGGCCGAGGCGAAGGTCGCGGCGCAACGCCAAACGCCCGAGGCGGCGTCGGTCGGCGGCGTGCCGACGGGCGCCTCACAGGCCGGCGCGCCTCTTGCGCTGAACGACGCGCAGCCGGTCTACGATCACCATTGAAGCACGTCATGCTGCCGGCCGCTGCCGGACCCGGTCCGGCGTAAGAGGGACGCGTCTTAGCCTGAACTCTTGAAGCGCGCGGCACGCTGTTCCACGCCGCGTCCTTTCTTTGATGGTAACGCACCAACATTTTCTCCGTGCCCGGCACTCGTACGACCGGCAGCAACGGCGGTACCGTCAATTTTATTGCCCCGCTCGACACCATCGCATCTCGGAGCGCGACGTTGTGGTCTCGCTTACATTCCGCCGCTGCTATGCCTGCTCGTGACGCCCATTAAGACAACACTTGGATTCCAGAACGATTCAATCGATCAGGGCACACCTGATGGTCGCCTCGCTAGCCGCGATCGCAATTGACGCAAGCGTTCTTGCGGTGATGGGACTATTCAATGTACCGGAGTCGGCCTTCGAAACGACGATCTTTCGGATCGCGGTGATTTTTGGCGTATCTCTCGCGATATTCTGGGCACGAAGTCTGGCGCTCATATCCTATCGATCGGCTCTGCGACAGGGTCACATTTTGATGGCCACTGAAATCGAAGACATACATCTGTCTGAAGCGTGTCCCTTCCGACCACTCGTGATACTGCACTTTCGACTGTCGGGTGTTTCGCGAAATCTGATTCGATAGCGGGTCGATTCGCTCAACTTTCACATAGGATGGATGGTTCCAAATGCGTGGGAATAAGCGCTATGGACCCTGCCCGCCACCCTTGGGTCCGTCCGCCATGGCGTGAGCCCAGCAAGGATTCGTCATTGATACGCTATGCAAAACAAACTTATCGCAATCGCTTCCACTGGGTCACTGGTTGCTGTTGCCGACTCTTTTTTTCGGTTGCCGAGATTGGCGTGAAGCGCCTTGATGTCGACCTCCTCGTGGAATGGGCGGCATTGGTGAACTCGTGACCCGATCACGGCGTGTCGGCAACCGGTTCACTTTTGCATCGGCAGCAACAACCATTCTGACCTGCTAGACTGAAAGTTCCCCTGCAAGCTATGGAGGGAGACATGACGACCGTCTACGTCGTGAAGACTGGCGAGAAGTTCCTCTGCACCGCAGAGGACGGCGATATCGGCATGGCGCCGGAGATTAAGGAAGCCACGGCCTTTCTCTCATATGAGGAAGCGAACAAAATCGCGAACGAGCACGCCGACCCCGGATACGAAATCGTGGCCGTCAACCGTACGAGACCCTGATGAGGAGTTCAGCGGGATGGAGCGGTGTGGCAGTTCGTCGGACTCATAACTCGAAGGTCGTAGGTTCAAATCCTACCCCCGCAACTAGGTGCAGTAAGGCGTTGCGCGATTCAGGCCATTTTCGCCACCGGGTTTTTCGTCGAATTTGGGCGCTATGTGGGCGTTGGCCGCGAAAATCCGGCAAAAACCGTCACACCATCAAACCCGCCTGCGAGCGGGTTTTTTGTTTTCGGCGCGAGCTTGCGCCGGTCCTCGCCGCTCCCGTCAGGCAGCAGCGAGTTCTTCCTTGATTTCGTGGTACTTCTCCCACGCCTGCTCGGAAACTCGAACTTCGTCGTGCCATGCTGCTTCGGCTGCTTCCCGTGCCGCCTTGGCCGCGAGCACGACATCCTCAGTGACGGCGCCTTTCTTCTGCGCTACGACCATCGCCTTGTAATGCGCCACCGCGACGGACTTGTGGTGTTCCTTCGCCAGTTTTTCTTCCTTGGCAATATGCACGAGTTTCAGCACGTACTTGAGCAGTTCCTCTTTGCTTCTGAACTTCGGCTTCACCCTCGGATACTCGGCAAAGTACGTATCCCAGGCCGCTACACTTTCCGCGCAGTGCGCGATGTATTCACGGTAAGCCGCTTTCTTTTCCTCGCCGGGCGGAAGGGCTTCGAATCTGTGCCTTGCCGCGTTTTTCACCGTTGACACTTCGATCGCCTTGACGAGCACGGGCGGTTTCAGCAGCCGGACCCTATAGAGCAGTTTCTTGAGCAGTTCCATCATTTCTCTCTCCGACAGTTGGTGCACACCTGCTTGCGGCTCTCCGGGCGTGCCGGTGTTCTTACGAGTTAACGATAGGACTGCGCAGATGCCGCAGACCGTGGTGAAACGCCGCAGTTAGAGGCTCTGTTCAGGTTGCCGGCGGCCAGTCCTGGCATTTTCCTGTCACGGGAATGACGCGATTCGTGCCGCGCAAGAAATTCCACATCGTTCGCACGACTCACCGGAAGGACGGACACGGGAATGCCCCGCTATGGATTCCGGCAGACGGCCAGGAACCGCTCGTGAGGGCCGGTTGATATGTTGATGCCACCGAGGGGTGCAGCGGCTCCTACGCGCGTGGCGTTCGCCGGTTTCGTGGCACAATTTTTGAGTCGTCAGAGGCAAGGGGAGCTGGGCAATTTCCCCAAAAATAACCGCTTCCGAGTGGAAGCGCCGTGCGTGTCAGCCCGTATGGTTATTGCTCACTGCTCTTACTACATGTCCTCTAAAACACCTAGATGGAAGTGACGTGCGGCATTCAAGACAAGCATCAGCACCATGAAGCCGCTGACGGTGTCAAAAATGTTCTCAGCTTGGTCAAGGGTAAAGATTGTTCCGATCAGGTATGCCACTCACGTTCTGTCGGTGTATCACCACTACCGCTGGCTAGCCTATGTGAACGACTTGCAGAAGAAAGGTAAGCAACCTGGCGGCTTCCTGCTCGAGACCGGTGACTGGCAGAAGGCGCAACTCAACAGCGACGCGAAGAGGGAGCCCGATTTCTGGGTGCGTTGATGATCAAGCTGATTGCCCGTCGTAAGCCGAAGCCGTTACCAGAACTACAGTAATCCCATGACCGAGAAGGGTCGCGGAGTATGAGTTTGCCGCTAGGGGAAACTGCCTTCCGGCTGCTCGATCTCGCCACCGTCAGCAAACGGCCGCATTGCTGACGTAGAACCCAGCATGGCCGAATGTCGGCAATGGCCGAGAACTCGCTAGGGCATTCGCCCCCGCGAATGGCCACTGTAGTCCGACATCGTTGAGCAACGCGGGCGTTGGATCGGTCGAAAAGGCCTTGTCCCTGCCCCATTGCTTCCAGACGAGCAAGGAGTGCCCGCGAGGCGGCCAGCGTGTGGCTTACTGTGTTCGATTTGGTTCGACGTGCCACGATACGAGTTAGCCATGGCTATCAATCCACGCGCGACACCATGAAAGACCTGCCGATTGAGCTTCTTCGTCAGTCTCGAACGCGCCCAGCACTCCAGACACCTCTACGACTTTAGTGTCGCGCATGATTGTGCCGCTTCCTGCGAATCGCCCCCGTCGCAGGATGTCTTCTTGCTGCAAGATGGCGTGGCCCCACAGCGTGTATCCGCGATATTTCTCAGTTTGCATCTGTCGACCTCTCAAGGTCCTCCATGCCGTGCACGATCACAATGATTGCCTCAGTTCGGGTGGATCTGCAAGTATCTACTGCCTCAGGCGCCCGGTGTCAATTCCCGCCGTCTTTAACGCTGCGTCAATCATTTTCAGCTCCTGCCCAAAGTCCAGCGCCCATTCCTCACCGTCACACCGTACGGTCATGCCGTTGTGCAACGAAATGACGTAGCGCGCCTTGTACAGCGCGTCGACGAGCCTTGACTCTCGCTCAGCCTCTCGAACCCACTCGTCCGCTCTCATGATGAAATCTCCTTTGGATGAATCGCCGCAGTCAGGCGAATGCATCGCCGGTTGCTCGAGCTTCGATTTCAAACGGCAAGACCGCTCGGCGCGACCGAGCGCGTGCGCTCATGAGCGCTGCCTCGGGCCGCACATTTACAGTCAGGTCGCCTTCGAATTTCGGGCCCTTGCGCTTGATGATGTCCGCGTTCACGCCTTCTTCGGCGGGACGCACCGCAACTCGCAGCTCGGCCAGAGACGCATCTGATGCCTCGCGGATGGGCCGAAATACGAAGAATAGTGACGTGCTCGAGCGAGCAGCCAACAGCAGGCGCCGGAGCGCATCTGCGCGGGCATGCGTCTGCCACAGCAGGACGGCACCGCATGTACTCGCTTTCAGAATCTGCTCCGCCGACCATAGCTGGTCGTTTGAGCACTTTGCACGCAACAGGAGAACCTGTTCGGCCCGAATGCCTGAATACGCGAGACCCTGTGCACACGGGGCACACGGTGGCTCAACCAGGGCCACTGGCGCCTTCAGTGACCCGAGTGCCGGGGCGAGCAGCCGTATCTCTCCTGAACCCAGTGCTTGCGCCAGGACTTCGGTGAGCGCCCCAATAGGCCACCCTCCGCCAGGCAGCTCGTGCGACAAGACCGGATACCCCGTGTCGACGGTTGACACGCGACCGCGCGCGAGCTGCGATGCGCGCCAGAGCGCTGGGTGGATTGACTCCGGTAATGGGGTGCGAGCATTGTCCATGGTCAGATAATTACTGTATGGATATACAGTATAGCCTGGATTTTCTGCCAGTATCATGGTGCTAGCGCCGACGCTGAGCTACGCGATAGGAGCGGCAAAAGGACTCAACTATTTGCGCGATCCGTCGCCAAACGGCAGATGCACGTTGCGGGTGTACGCGGAGGCTGGCCGTATGACCGTCCTGCCGGCTGGATATTTGTCTTTGGGAGAGTTTGATGTGCTACAGCGCGCAAATTCAGGCGAACTACCGTCGATACGTTCGGATGTTCGGTGCCCATACGAGCATCGAGGACTTCGCGAAACTCTATTTCGATAGGGCAGAGGCTGCTTCCAGGATTAAAGTCCCAAAGGCGCTTGATGTTGCATTCCTGGAGGCGGACGAGGCCGCAACGGATGCAATCCGGCGCGCCATCGGCTGGTTCAATGAGACCCAGAATTCCGCTCTCGAACAGGAGCTGTTCAAGCAGCGTACCCGGCTTGCAGACGCAGAGCGCACGCTGGAAAAGAAGGTGACCAAGGCGGCATCAGCGGGCAAACGAATTGCGACTGACAAAATCGAAGCCACGCTGAGGCGCATTGATGACCTCAAGCGCACAGAGCTGAAACCTCAGGACTCACGCATATATCCTGGCTATTACGCACCCGTCCTCGTCGTTGAAGATGGCGAGCGCGTCATCAAGCCGATGCGCTATCAATGCCGCATTGCCGGAAAGCCCGCGAACTACGACATCAAATATCCGGGCACCTACAACGCGCGTCGCGACAACCTGGGTGGATTCTGGAAGCCTCTCTTTGGCTATCGGCACGGCATCCTCGTCGTCGATGTGTTCTACGAGAACGTGAGCCGCGCGAAGATGGAAGGGCGTCAGCTTGCTGAGGGTGAGAAGGACGAAAATGTGGTGCTGGAATTCCGACCGAGCGACGGCCAACCGATGTTCGTGGCATGTCTGTGGTCGCATTGGTCCGCTCCTGGTGAGCCAGACCTGCTGTCTTTTGCTGCAATTACGGACGAGCCGCCCGAGGAAATTGCTGCGGCCGGTCATGACCGATGCATTGTGCCCATCAAAGAAGAGCATATCGACGCATGGCTGAACCCAGACCCAAAGGATGTTGCTGCCTTGTACGCGATTCTTGACGACAAGGAACGACCATACTATGAGCACCGACTTGCCGCGTGATTCGCGGTTCACACCTTAGTCAATCCCGTTTTTCAATCGCTCGTTCGACACCATGAAGGTATATCTCGACGCTGAGCGTCCGACTTCAGCGTGATGGGTGCGGGTGTATTGCCCAGATGAAGCTATCCGGCTCCTTATACTATCCAGGTGACGTTCAGGAAACCGAACGAAGGTTGGAAGCCAGGCGTCAGGCATAAAAAAATGCAGTCGCCGGTACAAAGCAGCCGGGATTGGAGAGCACAGTGCGTTGAGTACAGCGGAGGAGCGGCAGGCATCAATCGCCGTCCTCCTCGTGCTGATGATGTTTCCAGCCCTTGTGCAAGCCATTGTCGTGCCATTGCCGACGGTCCCTGTACTCGCCCTCATCTCCGTGACCGTAGGCATCGGGCGCTTGCGCGTACATGACGGGAGGCTCCTGATACACGCCTGGCGGTCCCGCGTATTCGACTACGGGAGCCGCTTCAAACACGACGGTTGGCGGCGCTTCATACACGGGAACGGGGCGCGCCGGACGGGGGCGATCCTGCGTCGCGAAATCGCCCGGACGACCAGGCCGCCCCGTAGCAAACTGCGATGCAGCGAAATCCCGGGACGGTGCAGCGCCGTGATTGAACGGAGGGGAAGGCACGTGGCGGGCGATCTCAGCGCGGGAAACCGCAGTTCCACGAGAAGAAGCCGACGATGGCGGTGCGCTACGACCGGGCGAAGACATCTGTCGCTTTGGCGGTGCGGATCGGGGGATCCCGAGCGCCTGCCGCACGCTCGCCATAAAGTGCGACGCCCAATTCCCGCGTTTTTGGGGCACGCCGCTGCCCGCTTTGCCAGGCCGCCCTGCAACTGGCCGCCGTGCAGCAGAACCCCGGGAAGGTGCCGCGCGGCGCTCGGGCGAAGTGGAAGGCGTAGGAGTGGTGAGTGCGGTATGGGCGATTGCGCGAGCAGAAGGTGCGGTTGATGACGTGACCGGACCCGACGAGGACACTTGTTGTGTCGGCGATACCGGTTCGATTGTCCCGTGCACCTCGGTGCCGGCCTTGAATTCGTCGTAGGCGCTCTGATCATGATGGTTGGGCCAGACATCAAGCGTGATGGCACCCGCGACCCCGAAGGCCAATGCGCTCGTCCACGCGACCCAAAGTTCGGGGCGTCCGAACCACGTAGTCGGTGCGGCCGGCACTGGATCAACAGCAAGATTGGCGCCGACAGCAAGGCTACCTGCACGCCGATGCAGCAACCCCGGCTGCATGGACACGGCGCCAGCCCCCGACTCATTTCGCGTGATCTTTCGAGAGAACCTCCTGAAGAGAATGATGACCGAAACGATCACGCACATCAGCGTATTGGCCAGATTCATCCAGAACATCCCGTTTGGAATTCCCCGGCTCATTTCGAGGAGCATGAGTGCGAACGTGCCATTGCTGATAGCCCAGCTACCCCAACTGAGCAGACTGTGGCTGCGCACGTCTGCTTCCCTCGCGAGGAGTTTGCCGATGGTCGGAAGGTACGTCAGGATGCGCGCCCCATTCCAGAACAGGAACATCGCGCTAAGTACCTGAATGTAGAGTTCGTGAGACATCTCGACTTCCTTGCCAGCCGTGGCAGGGCGGGCCATGTACTCCGTCGCAGGCACCCGGGGTATTTCATGCGCAGTTCCTGTTCAACGAGGAACTGCTTACGCTTGCCAGCCAGAACCCGACCGGCCAAGCCGCATGCGCCCAGGCACGCCGATTTTCAAAGGTCCTTATGCCAGACCTTTGCAAACGGTTGGTACTTGACGGGATCGCTTGAGCTTTGCGACCGCAAGCAGACTCGCGGCGGCCATTGCGATCGTCCGCATCGTCTCGCGCCAACATTGAGGTCTGACTAAAAAAGCATGCCAGCTCCGCGTCCGACCGCTCGTCCGATGGTCCGATTTGTCGGCGGCGTGGATAGCAACGTTTTCGTAGCCCACTGGCTCATGATAGAAAACTTATCGCAATGTCGCTGCCCCGCCGTCTCTCGCCTACGGCCGCGCTGAACAAGCCGGTGGCTCGATTCAGGAATATTCAAGTACGAAGCGTGGCTGCGTTACGCAGGCGCATTACGGCGGCGCGAACGGCGGCGAAGCGCCTATCAGCTGCCTCACGGTAGCCGACACTCTAACGTCTGCAATGGCCGAACCGCTGCCCATGATCCCGCAAGCGAAGGCGGCAAGCGCGTGCTGTTCTATTCAGGCGATGATGCGCAGGCGAAAGCAAAGATCGGCGAGTTCATCGAGCGGCTCGGCTTTTTTGGTATCGATCTTGGCCCTCTCGCGATTAGCGCGCGGCTCGTGCAGTTTCCGGGTGGTCCGTTGCCGACGTTGAATCTGGTGAAGTTCGGTTAAACGGCTGCATATGGCGCGAGGCGGTTTCTCAGCCTCGACAATTTCATCAAGCCAGTGACGTCGATGACAGTCATGCCGTTCGACACCGCTGCATCCTACGCGGGGCATCTTCTACCGGCGGCTGGGAACCGCCTACATCGTCAACTGCGCCAGACTGCTCTCGATCGTCGAGAGATCGTCATGCCTCAAACAACTGCATCCAACTGTGAACTGGTTTGGCTCTTCCTGTCGAAGCGATGAAGATCATCGGGCCGGTTGAAGATCCGTAGTTGCCCATTTCACGCGCCTCGCATCGACCGATGATTTCGTCCGATCTTAATCGACTTCCTCTTCGCGAACGCCTAGCATTAAAGTTGCCGCCTCGCGAGGAGATAGCCATGTTGTGTGTCGTCTGCGCAAAAGAGGTCCCCGTCAGTAAGGACCAGAACCCGTGGTGCTCGGAACTGTGTCGCGGCAAGTGGCAACGCCGCCAGCCTTTCCTCTTTGCAGACCTAAAGCCCAAGAATCGCGACCTGCGCAAAGAGAAGCCCATCCCGCAGCCTGCGAACACAGGGGAAAATCTGCTTGCCGCCGTATTGCAGAGCAACACATTCGACGACGACACACTCGCCAGGCTGCGCGGCGTAACAACGGCCACGCGGCCCCTTGCGATCGAAAAAGAGGTTGGGTCCGGCTTTCACAAGAATGCTACGCACTACCAGCAGAGAAGCGGCAAAGTCGAAACAACGCCGATCAGCGCCGACCGCATGCTTGAAATCGCGATCATGGCGTACAACACGGCAATCCTGCTGCATCAGGCGAAAAAGCCGGTGATCCTGTATCGAATCGCGGGCAAACGCACGCTGAGTGAAGAAGAACAGAAGCAGACGTTGTCGAGTTCCGTGCGCGCGAAAGTCGATGTCGGAGCCACGGAGCGCAAGGAAGTGTGGCCGATTGAAAAGACCGCGGCGTGGATTCAGGGCGCCATGCGTGCGCGCGTGAGCTTCGTGTTGCTCAATGATCCGCGTGAGGATCTGGTCGGCGGCGTTGACAAAAAATCCGACGCGATTTACGTACGCGAGATATTCCAGATCATTTCGACGCACTATGTCATCGGTAAGGCAACCGATGAGATAACGCCAAAGGCACAGCTTACCTGCGCAAAAGGCAAGATCCTGCCGTTCGTGCTGAACCCGCCGGACAAGACTATCGGCCCGCTGCCGCTGATTCCGCGCATGAATCAGAAGATCGACTGGAGCCACACATGGGATGGCTCGAAGTCGTCGCTGACAATTGGCGATCCCGCTGAATTGATCCGTGATCAACTGACTGTGACATTCAAGGAAGCGGGAACCTCGCTTGGCATTCCGGAGTATCCGGCGAAGAGTTGGAAAGTGGACTAGGTTGGAAAAGGGTTGAAGGGGGTGTGGTGGGGGTCATTGACGGTCGAGATTTTTGCCGCCTGGCCTTAAGTTGGCATCAGGAAAGCATCTCCCCGGAAAGGCCCCGCAGCGTTCCTGTCTATTCCTCGACCATCACCTGGATCCGGCCCCCTCTGATTGCGCTGAGGAAGGCCCGATAGTCGCTTCGGTTCTGGGACGCATACTCCGTCGCAAACTCGCCGACCGCGTCGTCGAAGGTCTGTCCGGAGCCCATGTACCCGGCGATCATCGCAGCATCGCCGGAGCGGGCATGCGCGCGAGCCAAGGCATGCGCGCACATCCGCGCATATTGCCGCAACAAGCCTGTATCCCAATCCTCGATGACCGCAGACAACTTCATGTCGCGAAGCTGGCGGAGATAGAATTCGCGGCCGTTCACCCCTCGGGTCCATCCGAGGAACACATCGCTCGCCGACTGCATGAGGCGCTGACCCACGATGACACGCTGGCCATGATTGGGGTGCAGGCTCTTGCCCGCATACGGCTCGAGCACCGAGGCCTTCGCCTCCTTCACTTGCAGAAACAGCGGATCGTCGTCCGCCGCCATGAACAGGCCCACGGCGCACATCGTGCCAACGCTTCCCACGCCGACGACCTTGAGGGCCAGGTCGACGTAGTGGAAGCGGTCGAACAGTATCCGGACGTGCTCGGGCAAGCTCTCCCGATACGATGCGATGGCTTCCCTGTAGCCTGTCTCAAGACCGGGAGCCTGTTCTTCCGTCGGATGGAAGATCAGGGGGGGCTCATCCTTGATCCTGGGCTTGACTCCTTGCTCCGAGACAAGCTTCGGATACAGATGGTCAGGCACCGACTTGCGCCGCTCGACTTCGAGCCGCTCCGCCAACCGCTTGCGCGCCGCCGCAACGACAGCCGGATCGCCCGTTCGATCTTCATACTTTTGCAGGTCGATCTTGTTGTACCAGACATCAAGGGCCCGCATCCCGGCGAAATTGACCATCCGTTCGCGGTATGCGCGCACGAGATCGGTGGCCACGCGTCCCGCGTCGCTGTGGGGAAGCTCCAGATGTTGCGCCGCAACGACCACGCTGGCCGCAAGCCGCTTGAGGTCCCATTCGAAAGGGGCCGGCAGCGTCTCGTCGAGATCGTTGACGTCGAAGATCACGTTGCGTTCGGGCGTCGCGAAGCCGCCGAAGTTCATCAGGTGCGCATCGCCGCACGCCTGCACCCGGAGCCCGCTCGTTGGTGTCCCGGCAAGGTCGGCTGCCATGAGTACGGCCGCACCGCGATAAAACGCGAAAGGCGAAGCAGCCATCCGCCCGAACCGGATCGGGGTCAGGCTCAGGATGCGGCCCTCATTGGATTCGATCAGGAGTTCAACCGGATCACGGCGATCCTTGGGCGCGTTCCATCCTGCATGCGATGCACGCGGCGCCGTATCGCGCAGTGCCCGCCCTTTGGCGCCGCGCTCATCGGCCGATAAGTAAGGCGTCCCGTTTTGAGGTGCAGCACTCTCGATCTTTCTCTTATCATTCTTGGACATGCGACATTCCCCCTTGTCAGGTTGGCGCTACCTGGATCTGGAATCCGCTTGATATCGAGATCTATATGAAAGGATAGGAAACAGACGGAGGATCACGTAGATCAAAATCAACGGCATCCTTCGGGGCGGGGCACGGACACGCATGGCGACAGGCTATCCTCGGCGTTAGGTTCGTCTATGGAATCCGGGTTTTTTTCCAGCTTTCTTGGCCGGAATGGTGCGCCCGTCGCAAAGGCGTTGCGTGTGGCCTGATGACTGCTTGCGTGGACGCCATACGAAATCGCGGGTACGCAATCGCTCGTTCGCCGACGGTGACGTTCACGAAGGAGGCCATCGAACTTTGCGATGCCTTTGGCTGCAAGAGAGGCAACATCTTCCGTTCGGTGATGCCGATCCTGAGCCCCATCACAATCTTCATGGAACGAGAAAGTTAACGGAGCTTTCGACACCATGCATGGAAGGTTGCTCAGTAAGCTCGTTTCGTCTGGATTCCGAGGACCGGTGATCGGTCGGGACCATCCAGACTACGACCCTGCGCGGCGGGTGTGGAATGGCCTTGTCGACCGCAGGCCCGCCGCAATATTGCAGGCGGAGAGCGTCGATGATGTTCGAAGGGCCATCGACTCGGCAGCCCAGAGCAATGCCCTCCTGGCAGTGCGAGGAGGCGGCCATAGCATACCGGGCCTATCCACCTGTGACGATGGTCTCGTGCTTGATCTCTCACGGCTCAATTCGGTCGTCATGGATGAAAACGCCGGGACGGTAGACGTTGGCGGCGGAGCCCTGTTGGGCAATCTCGATCAGGCGCTCGTTCCCAAAGGTAATGTGGTACCAGCGGGCGTGATCTCCCATACCGGTGTTGCCGGACTGACTCTGGGTGGCGGCATGGGCCGGCTCAGCCGCGCGTTTGGGCTGACGATTGATCACCTTGCGGGAGTTGAACTCGTAACCGCGGACGGAGCGGTGAACTGGATCGATATCCATTCAGACCCAGAGCTATTTTGGGGGTTACGCGGGGGTGGTGGAAATTTCGGTATCGTCACCCGCTTCCGTTTCAAGCTTTGCGCATTGGGACCGGTCATGGTCGGGCAATGGAACTACCCGATCAGACACGCAAAGGAGGCGCTCGGCACCCTCGACGAGTTGGCTCGATCTCGACCGCGCGAGTTCTCCGTCGCATTCACTTTGACGTCATCGAGTTTGAGCGTGACGGCGGTCTGGGTGGGCGATATCGCTCACGCGGAGCAAATGCTCGGTCCGTTTGGACGGCTCGCGCAGGCAGGACAGGGAACCATCGCGCACCTGCCGTTCGTCCAGCTACAAAGCTGCAACGATGACCACTTCGCCTGGTGCCGGCGGTACTATGCCAAAGGTGGTTTCTGGCGGAGTATCACGAGCAATGCGATCGATACGATGCTCCGGGAGGTTGATGCGGCTCCCACTCCCGATTCGGAGTTTTACGTGTTGCAACTCGGAGGCGCGGTCGCAGACGTGCCAGAAGATGCGACCGCCTATTCCGGGAGACAAGCGGCATACTATTGGATTACCGAGCCCGTGTGGGACGATCCGGCGGACGACGAACGGTGCATAGCATGGGGGCGGGGTGCCGCCACAAGGATATCGGACCAGTCCATACAGGCCAATTACGTCAACGAACAAGGGGATACCGCCATCGCTCAAGGTGCATATGGCGCTCTCAAATATGAAAGGCTTGCGCGTCTGAAAGCCCGTTGCGATCCGAGCAACCTCTTTCGCCTCAATCAGAATATCGTGCCCTTCCCGCGACCTACCTCTGCGTGATTTTTTGGTGCTGCGAATATCATTGCTGCCGAACGACCGTGAGCAGCGAGAAAGACGGAAAGAGCGTCCGTCGGTCTATTTGCGAGGCGGCCATAAGTGAAGTTGAAGAAATCGAGTGGCGGTACGGGATGATCGTTCCACTCAGATTCCTGCCAGCTGTCCTCCGGCAGGAGGACAGCTGTCGTTCGACGTAGCAGATGGTCCAATGACCGCAATGGCCGATGACTTGTCCACTCCACCGTGACGTAGCGCCCACACACTTCCATCGACCGACCACCACACGCCGCTCTAAATCGCGGACGCAAACACAACCATCACACAGCATTCCCATACAACGGCAGAATCTTCGCTTCAAGCATCGCAATTGCCTGGATCGCCAGTTGCGACAACGTGTGCTTGCTGCTGGTCGCAATCGCGAGGCGGCTGAAGAGCGTCGGTTCAGTGATCCGCATCACTTGAAAGCGGCGCTTGAGCGCATCGCTTGTCGTTGCGTTCAGCGATAGCACCGCGTACCCGATGCCCTCGGTGACAAGGTCGAGAATCGACGTGACAGCATCGACCTCCAGTTCGATCCGCAAACGCACGCCTTGCTCCGCTGCTGCCGATTCGACCATCCGCCTGATCGCATGCATACGGCCAGGGATGACAAGCGGATAGCGCGCGATTTCCCGCAACGGAACGGCAGTCAAAGGCGCAAGCGGCGCAAGCGGCACATCGCCGCCTGCGTCGCCCGTATCCGGGCCGATCAGGAACAGCTCTTCGGTAAAGATGGTTCGCTTGTCGATCAACGGCGTATCGAACGTGTCGTACATGACGGCGACATCGATTCTGCCCATCATCAGCCATTCGATCAGATAGGTGGAAAGGCCCTGCGCCACGGAAATGGTTGCGCCCGGGAACGTCGTCCGAAAGCTCTTGACGAGTTCGTGCGTTGCTACCTTCGCGAAGCTGGGCGTGATGCCGATGCCGAAATGGCCTCCGGGCGCGCCATGCAACCCGTCGAGATCCTGCGACGCGCGCTGCACTTGCTGAAGGATGCCTTTCGCGTGCGCGAGCATCCGCTGACCGGCGGGCGTCGGCGTCACGCCGCGTCCATTGCGTTCGAGCAGCGTATGACGCAATTCCACCTCCAGCTGCCGCACGAGCCGGCTCAGAGCGGGCTGGTTGGTGTCCAGCGTGATCGCGGCGCGCGTAAAGCTTCCAAGTTCAGCGACCTGAACGAATGCCTCGAGCTGCTTCAGTTCCATTGAAAGGTATGTGAATTTCACATATCAGCTAGTTGGGTATGGCAATTGTAGACAGAACCATGCGCCGTCACAATCCGCTCATCCAATCGCTCATTCAATCGAGTCCGCGCCGCACGCGGAACATGCACAAAGAGACGACGTTCGATGAAATCCTGTTTGCCGCCCGATCCCCATCCCGTTCAACCGGCCCACGCGTTGCCCGCTGGCGCCTGCGACGCGCATTGCCACGTATTCGGCCCCGCCGACGTCTTTCCGTATGCGCCAGACCGCAGCTACACGCCTCCCGACGCGCCGTTCGAGCGTCTCGTCGCGTTGCACGATTTTCTTGGCGCGAGCCGCGGCGTGATCGTGCAGGCCAGTTGCCATGGCACCGACAACACAGCGATGCTCGACGCGATTACGCGCGGCAATGGGCGCTATCGCGGTGTTGCAATCGTCGACGGCAAGGTGACCGACGAACAGCTTGCTCAACTGGACGCACACGGCGTGCGCGGAGTGCGCTTCAACTTCGTCGCGCATCTGGGCGGCGCGCCGGATCTCGACGTATTCGACTCGGTGCTGGAACGTATCGAGCGGCTCGGTTGGCACGTGGTGCTGCATCTGGACGCACAGGACATCCTGCAATACGCGGAGAGGATTGCACGTATCAAGGTGCCGTTCGTGATCGACCACATGGGGCGTGTGCGTGCCGAAGCCGGGCTGGATCAGCAGCCGTTCAGGCAACTGCTCGAACTCATGCGCAATCCGCTCGCCTGGGTTAAGGTCTGCGGCGCGGAACGCGTGTCCGCGGGGCGGCGGCCTTTCGACGACGCGATTCCCTTTGCACGCACGCTGATCGAGGCTGCGCCCGACCGCGTGCTGTGGGGCACCGACTGGCCGCATCCGAATATCAGCAAGGACATGCCGAACGACGGCGAACTGGTCGATCTGTTGTTCCGTTTCTGTCCAGACGCTGCGCTGCGCGAGAAGCTGCTGGTGACGAACCCTGCGCGCCTTTACGGGTTCTGAGAGTCCAATTTAAACACTACGCGTTGAACTGCCACATCCGATGGCAGACAGACGGGAAAGCAGCATGCCCCGTCCTTTCGCTAACAATCCATGGTCAGGAGACACGATGATTCAGATGTTTTGGCAAGCCCTCCGTCGAGGAGCGACGTCATGAGTAACGGTGCAGTCATGACGTCGCGCACAACGGCGGCGAAGAAGCCTTTTTATCGCGCGCTCTATTTTCATGTGCTCGTCGCGATTCTGCTCGGCGTGCTGCTCGGCCATTTCATGCCGTCGCTCGCAGTGCAGATGAAGCCGCTCGGCGACGCGTTCATCAAGCTGATCAAGATGGTGATCGGCCCGATCATCTTTTGCACCGTCGTCACGGGCATCGCGGGCATGGGTGACATGAAGAAGGTCGGTCGCGTGGGCGGCAAGGCGCTGCTGTATTTCGAAGTGGTGTCGACGCTGTCGCTGGTGGTCGGTCTGGTTGCAGGGCATCTGTTTCATCCTGGCAGCGGTTTCAACCTGGACCCGGCGAAGATCGATACGAAAGCACTGACGGGTTACACCACGGCCGCGCATCAGCAGAACACGGTCGAGTTTCTGATGCACATCATTCCCGATACGGTTTCGGGCGCGTTCACGTCCGGCAATGTGCTGCAAATCCTTCTGGTCTCGGTGCTGTTCGGTGCTGCGCTCGCGGCCGCAGGCGAGCGCGGACGACCGCTCGTCACGATGATCGAAGGCTTCGCGCATACGTTCTTCGGCATCGTGCACATCATCATGAAGGTCGCGGCAATCGGTGCGTTCGGCTCGATTGCCTTCACGATCGGCACGTACGGCATCGGTGCAGTGCTGCCGTTGCTGAAGCTGATCGGTGCGTTCTATCTGACGCTCGTCATCTTCGTGCTGTTGGTGCTCGGCGCGATCTCGCGGATGCTTGGTTTCAGCATCCTGCGCTTCATGGGCTATATCCGCGAAGAAATTCTGGTCGTGCTTGGTACGAGTTCGTCCGAGGCTGCGCTGCCGCAGATGCTCGAAAAACTCGAACGTCTCGGTTGTTCGAAATCGGTGGTGGGTCTCGTGATTCCAGCGGGCTATTCCTTCAACCTCGACGGCACGAACATCTACCTGACGATGGCGGTGCTGTTCATCGCGCAGGCATTCAACGTCGAACTCAGCCTGACCCAGCAACTGACGCTGGTTGGCGTAGCGATGCTGACGTCGAAGGGCGCTAGCGGTGTGGCGGGCGCGGCGTTCGTCATGCTGACGTCGACGTTGCTGGTTTTCCCGCTGATTCCTGTATCGGGAATGGTGCTGATTCTCGGCATTCACCGCTTCATGGGCACCGGGCTCGCGATCGTCAACACGATCGGCAACGGTGTCGCGACGCTGGTCGTGTCCGCATGGGAACACGAACTCGACCGTTCCAAACTGAACGCCGAAATGCTGCGCCGTCGCGCGGGATGACCGGCTAGCCAAACAACAAAACGCCTGAGTGTTTTGTGGTCTGCGTGTGCGTCGAGCACACGCAGCGGGACCACTCGCGCCTGAAAAATACAAACCGTCTGGAGACGCAGTTGAAGTCAACTAGAAAAAGCAATCAGCAAAACGCGTTGGGTTTCAATGTTCGTTGTATTCGTTGTGCCGCAGCAGCGTGGTTCGCGGCAACGGCGGGTGTCGCACATGCCGACGCCTCGCAAGCCGCAGCGGGCGCGGCGACGATGACATCGCCGGGGGTTCAGATGTACGGCCTGATCGGGATGTATATCGACAGTTCGAAACTCAGCACGACTCGCGCGAGCACGGTTCAGATGGGCGGCGGCGGGATGACGACCTCGTTCTGGGGCATGCGCGGGCGCGAAGATATCGGCGGCGGCAATGCAGTTGTCTTCTCGCTCGAAGGCTTCTTTAGACCGAACACGGGGCATAATGGACGGAACGCGACGGACGGTCTGTTCTCGCGCAATGCCTATGTGGGCCTGACTGGCGCATTCGGCACGGTGAAACTCGGCGAGCAGACCAACCCGACCTATATCAACCAGCAGTTCGTCAATCCGTTTGGTTCGTCCGTGGTGTTTTCGCCGTTGATCGTGCAGTCGTACACGGCGAGCTACAACAATACGCAGATCGGCGACACGGTCTGGCAGAACGCTGTCGAATATGTGTCGCCCAGTTATGGCGGCCTCACGGGTACTGTGATCTATGGCGTGAGCAGTGCGACCGGACATCAGGGGCGAGACAATCTTGGCCTGCACCTGACCTATGTGAACGGACCAGTGACGGCCGTTTTCTCCGCACAACGGGTTCGTTCAGTTGCAGTTGCGCCGTCGACGGGACAATACCTGTATCTGGTGGGCGCCGCCTACGACGCCAGCTTCGTCAAGGTCTACGGCGCCGCGCAGATGACCAGCAACAACGACGTGGAAACGGGCTCGCATACGTATGAACTGGGCGTGTCGGTTCCGCTGTCGCCGTCGAATGTGATCCTCGCCGAGTGGGCTCGCACGAAACACAGCGCGCCACTCGATCGCAGCGATGTACGCAATACGGGCAGCCTCGCGTACGACTATATTCTTTCGAAGCGCACCTATGTGTATGCGGTCTACTCCTATGACAAGCTGACGGGCAATCCTTCCGGCAGTACTTATGGAGTCGGCATGCAGCACAGTTTCTAGGCTGCAGTTATTTCGCAGAAGGCGCAGGCTTTAAAGGCAGAAAGCCTGCGCCCGTGGCCAGGCATGTACCCATCCGCGACTCGACTAACGGAAGCCGTAGACGAGAATCTTTTTCCCCTCAAAGTACTCTTGCACACCTTGCTCGCAATTCGGTGGACACATTGTGTGGTCGAGGCTCTCGCCTGCCACGGTGACCGCCCTGTAGACAACGGATTCGACGAGCGTCCCGTCGGCAGCAATGACGATGTTCAGATCAGTCTCGACGCCCGCGGGAACGGCTCCGCCGGCGGTATAGACGATTTTCATGGTGCCGGTGCAATCGGGGTTCACCGTGTAGGTGCCTTCCTGTTTCGGATTGAATGTCGTCTTTCCCCCTTTCGGCAACCCGCCGATCATGCCGAAGTCGGTGCGTTGAAAAGTGCCCGCGCCGTCGAACGTCACCAGGGCAACGTCATCGAGGATCGGCTGAGTGGCGTACGGATGCAACACACCATCGGCAGTTTTCAATCCAAGAATCACTCCATGACCGATAAACTCAAACGCTCCCTTTAGCGTTGCGTTCGAGCAAAGGCCGCCGTGGCCGTCGTGATCGCCGGCCTGCGCGGCACCACTAAGCAAAAGAAGTGCAACGGCTGTTGCCGATAAAATGCTTGCATGCTTGATCTTCATGGTCATCTCCTTGTCACCGAATCAGGCGCTTGGGATCACGGCGCGCAGGGGCCCATTGCCTGGCTGCAGCAGGCGCCCAATTCAAACAACTGAAATTAAAAATGGCCGCAGTGATACCGCGCTGCCGCCATCTGCGGAGCAAGCTGTGAGAGAGAACGATGGACCGTCAGTGCGGCCAGGTGTTCTGGAGTGGGAATCAAGAAAGACTTAAGCGTGGGCCAAAGTAATGAATGGCGAAACGCTTCACCAAGCGGTCATTTTTTCACTCGGTGTCGGCAGACAGGTGCAGAAGGGGTGCACGAAATTCCGCTCGATGATGACTTCGTGGGTCGGCTACGCCTTTAAGGTCGCATAGCTGAATTGAGTGTAATGCACGATATTCGCAGGTGCCAGATGGATTTGGCATAAGCGGCCAGAACCGTCGACGACTCAATCGACGGGCATCGGACCAGTCAGATATTTTCCTTCGCCGAAACCGCTGACCGCTTCAATCGCATCGAAACGGAGAAACGTTCCGCGGGATGCAAACTGACCGACACCTCGAACGCGACGCCCGACGAGTCCAGATAGCGACGCACGATCTCCAGCGCCGCAGTGCCTGCCTCGACCCGCAACAACTCAGCCATTTCCCGCGAGAGGTTCACGGCGTGAACGTCCTGCTGTATCTCCGTCACGCATCGGCCGTAGCGCGCTTCGATCAGCGCGCTGATGAGCGTATCCGGTTCTTCGCGAGCGGCCTCGGCGATGTCGGCATAACCGGGATCGATGTACACATCCGTCCATCCGATCGGCGGCCGTCTGCCATCGCCGTCGACACGCAGACTCGATATGCGTAGCCAGCGATCGCCCTCATCGCATTGCAAGACCTTGGCCAACGGACCCGCCGCCGCGATCTCCGCCGTCGACTGCACCACGCGCTGGTGTTTCGAGCCGAACTGAACCAGATCCTCAACGGACGCCAGCGAAGGGCGGAAGTCGTTCTTCGGCTGTGTCGACTCGACGCGCGTGCCCGCGTTTTTCCGGCGCGACACGAAGCCGAGCTGCTGAAGCTCATGCAAGGCGGCACGGATCGTGTGACGGCTGGTCTTGTACTGGTCGCGCAGTTCCAGCTCGGTCGGCAGATACGTACCGACCGGGAAGCGGCCGCTGGCGATGCCCTGCGTCAGGTCGCGGGCGATGTCGGCGTAATGGGGTTTGTTCATATCGGGTGACGGGCAGCGCTGATCCAGGGGTAAATCATAGCTTGAATCATATGTTCGAACATATTATCTTGAATATGTCCGGACATATTGAGGCGTCAGTCACTCTGTCCCGCAATTCCTTCAAACCCGTTTTGATCGAGGCCAAGCCCGCCATGAACAGCCGCTCCATCCCTTCTTCCAGCACCGTCTTCGATTCGATCCTGTTTCGCGACGCGTTCGGCACCGCCAAAATGCGCGCCGTGTTTTCGGATCACGCGCTCGTACAGCGCTATATCGATGTCGAAGTCGCGCTCGCCAAGGCCGAGGCGCGCGTCGGCGTGATCCCCGCCGACGCGGCCGAAGCAATCGCACGCGAATCGCAGATCGAGCGCATCGACTTCGACCATATGCGCGAGGAAACGGACATCGTCGGCTATCCGATCCTGCCGCTCGTGCATCAGCTCGTCGGCATGTGCGGCGAGGCGGGCCGCTATGTGCATTGGGGCGCGACGACGCAGGACATCATGGACACAGCCGTGTCGCTGCAGGTACGCGACGCGCTCGATTCGATCGACGGCGACATCCGCGAACTGCGCGGCATCCTCGCCGACCTTGCGAAGAAGCATCGCGATACGCCGATGGCGGGCCGTACGCACTTGCAACAGGCGCTGCCCGTCACGTTCGGCTACAAGGTAGCGATCTGGCTGGCGATGTTCGACCGGCACCAGCAGCGCATCGCGGAGATGCGCAAGCGCGTCGCCGTAGTCGAATTCGCCGGCGCGGCGGGCACGCTCGCGTCGCTCGGCGACAAGGGTCTCGACGTGCAGAAGGCACTCGCGCAGGAACTGAAGCTCGGCGTGCCGGCCACGACATGGCATGTCGCGCGCGATGGTTTCGCCGAAACCGTCAACCTGCTCGCGATCGTCACGGGCTCGCTGGGCAAGATCGCCACCGACATCATGATCATGGCGTCGAACGAATTCGGCGAAGTGTATGAGCCGTTCGTGAAGGGACGCGGCGCGAGCAGCACGATGCCGCAAAAGCGCAATCCGATTTCGAGCGAACTGATGCTTGCCGCGGCAAAAGCGGTGCGGCAACAGGCGGGATTGATGGTGGACGCAATGATCCAGGACTTCGAGCGCGCGACGGGCCCGTGGCACGCGGAGTGGATTGCGATTCCCGAGAGCTTCATTCTGACCTCGGGCGCGCTGCACCAGGCGAAGTTCGCGCTCGGCGGACTGATCGTCGATACCGAACGCATGAAGCACAACCTCGGCATCAGCAAGGGGCTGATCGTCGCCGAGGCGGTGATGATGCAGATGGCGCCGATCACGGGCCGCCAGCAGGCGCACGACATCGTCTACGACGCTTGCCGCACGGTGAACGAGCAGGGCGGCACGCTGGCCGAAGCGCTGGCTGCGCTGCCTGAAGTGACACGCCATTTCGATCGCGACGCGATCGACCGCATGACGGACCCCGCGAACTATCTTGGTCTTGCACCGCAGATGGTCGACCGCGCGCTCGCGTTGTCCAGCGAGATCTGATCAACGATCTGTGGAGGAGCACACACCATGACGAACGACAACGCATCGCGCGACGAATCGATGGCGGCACCCGCCAGGCGGCCCTGGTATCGGAAACTGGGCATGCAGGTTCTGCTTTCGCTCGTGCTCGGCATTGCTGTCGGATTGATCTTTCCGAAGTTCGGCGCGCAGCTCAAGATTCTCGGCGACGTCTTTCTCTCGCTCATCAAGGCCGGCGTCGCGCCGCTCGTGTTTCTCACGATCGTGCACGGCATTGCATCGGCGGGCGATGTGAAAAGCGCAGGGCGGGTGGGCTGGCGCTCCATCGTGTACTTCGAAGTCGTGTCGACGATTGCGCTTGCCATCGGCCTGCTGGCGGGCAACCTGCTGCAGACGGGCAAGGGCATGACGGCCATCACGCCGGGCGCGATGCCTGTCATTGCCGCGAAGGCCGCGCCGCAAGGCTTCACGGAGTTCGTGATGCATCTCGTGCCGGACAACTTCATCGGGGCGTTCGCAAAGGGTGAACTATTACAGGTCGTCGTGCTGGCCGTGATGGTGGGCATCGGTATTCTCGCCATTCCCGAGAGCCGGCGCGTACGCATCAACGAAGGGCTCGACCTGATTTCGCAAGTGCTCTTCTCGTTCATCAATCTCGTGATGAAGCTCGCACCGCTGGGCACGTTCGGCGCGGTGGCGTTCGCGGTCGGCAGCAACGGCACGGCGGTGCTGGTCGCGCTCGCGCAACTCGTGCTGAGCTTCTATGCTGTGATCGCGCTGTTCATCGTCGTGGTGATGGGCCTCATTGCGAGGCTGGCCGGTTTCAGCATGTGGCGCTTCCTGCGCTACATCAAGGACGAGATATTGATCGTGCTCGGCACGGCGTCATCGGAAAGCGCATTGCCGCGGCTGCTGATCAAGCTCGAACGCCTCGGCTGCGCGAAGCAGACGGTCGGACTCGTTCTGCCGACAGGGTACGCGTTCAATCTGGATGGCACGTCGATCTTCATGTCGATGGGCGTGATGTTTATCGCGCATGCGTACAACGTCCCCATCACGTTCGAACATCAGGTCGGCATCCTGTTGCTGATGCTGCTGACGTCGAAAGGTGCCGCGACGGTGTCGGGCGGATCGTTCGTGGTGTTCGCGGCGACGGTGACGTCGACGGGCATCTTGCCCGTCGAGGGTCTTGCCGTGATCTTTGGCGTGTACCGGTTCATGTCGATGGCGATTGCCACGTGCAATACGATCGGCAACAGCCTTGCGACAGTGGTTGTTGCGCGGTGGTCCGGCACGTTCGACACCCAGCGCGCGCACCGTCATCTTTATCCCGAACGCTACCCGGATACGGCGCGCGAAGACGCGGGACTGGATGATGGCGACCTGCTTCCGGATGGTGCGGGCAACGGCGATCAACGGCCTTCAGCCGTTTCGTTCAAGCGGGCCGGTGCTTCGCACTAAGCGGTGTCTTGAGAATGTGGCGCGCGCCAGCAATCGCGCGCCACACCTGCCTCAGAAGATCTACTCTGCTGCTCTCGCGGGCACGTTCGACAGCAGCGGCCCCAAACCTTCAGCGAACGTCAGGTGCGAGATGACGGCGTCGCGGAGCTTCTGATACGGAAGCTCAGCGAGCATCGCGGTCTGCATCGAGGCCATCACTTCGCCCGCTTCCGGGCCGATCATCGTGAATCCCACGATACGGTCATCCTTGGCACCGACGAGAACCTTCATAAAACCTTGTGTTTCATCCGTCGCTTCGGTTCGAAGAACATGGCTCATCGGCAGTGTTGCAACCCGAATCGCGATACCGTGACGGAGCGCATCGCTTTCATTCAGCCCCACGCGTGCAAGCGGCGGATCAGTGAACAGCGTGTACGGAACCAACCGGTCGCTTGTCTTGCGATCGCCGCCAGCCATGTTGTCGCGCACGATCCTGAAGTCGTCCACCGAAACGTGCGTGAACTGCGGGCTGCCCGCGACTTCGCCGATAGCCCACACGCCGGGCGCCGAAGCCTGCAACCGCTCATTCACACGAATGTATCCGCGGCCGTCAAGCTCGATGCCTGCCTGCTCCAGACCAATGTCCGCCGTGTTCGGAACCCGTCCTGCCGCAATGAGAATGTCGCTGCCGTCGATCGCCTGTTCCCCGGAAGCGGTGCGCAATACGACGCGAACATGCGTGCCAGAGCGGCCTTCTACACTCGTGGTTTCCGCATTCAGCACGACATCGATTCCTTCCGCGCGCAGAATGCCAAGCATCTCTTCGCTAACGTCCGCGTCTTCGCGAGCCATCAACCGGGCACCGCGCTCAATGATCGTCACGCGGCTGCCGAAGCGGCGATAAGCCTGCGCCATCTCGATACCGATGTAACCGCCGCCGAGCACGATCAGATGTGCTGGCGCGTAGTCAAGGTCCAGCGCGCCAATATGAGTCAGCGGCTCGGCGGCTCGCAAGCCCGGCAGATCGGGAATGGCAGCGTGCGTGCCGACATTGACGACCACCTGCTCGCCGCTGAGCGTGCGCGTGCCGCCGTCGTTGAGTTGCACCTCGATCGTCTTCGGCCCGACGAACCGGCCAACACCCATGATGAGTTCGGCGCCGCTCGACGCATACGCTTGCACATGAAACGCTGCTTCGCGTTCGATCATGCCGCGCTTGCGTTCGCGCACCTTCGCCATGTCGACAGTGACTGGACCAGTCGTCGTGCCAAAGTCGGCGGCATGCCGCGCCAGGTGCGCAACGCGCGCGCTCCATATTTCATTCTTGCTGGGCAGGCAAGCGACGGCGGGGCATGAACCGCCTACCCACTGCCGCTCGACCACGGCGACGCGTTGTCCCGCTCGTCCCAGATGCCACGCCAGAAGCTTGCCGCCCTGGCCGCTGCCGAGAATCAACGTATCGAAATGTTCAACTTGAGACATGACATCCTCCAATTCACCTGCGAGTTAATGTGGCCGATGTGGCAGTGATCCGGCTTTCTGCCTGAGATGCATGAGAGCAAAGACGTAGCGAGCGGCACGTCTCGCGTGACGCGTCCGCCCGACTACGCACCTGTCACTTGACCGGCGGAAAATCGACGTCCGTGTCGTTGATCCGATTGAAGGTATTGGTGAAAATGGTCATCGCGATTGCCAGCGAGATTTCGGCTAACTGCGTGTCGGTGTAACCGGCGGCGCGAATGGCTGCCAGTTCGCTGTCGCTGATCGTGCCGCGCGTGGTCTGCAGGTTCAGCACGAAGTGGATGAGCGCATCGCGCCTGGCGTCGCCCGTCGCCTTGCCCGCGCGAATCTGACGGAGTGCTTCGGGCGAGAGGCCCGTCATCTTCCCCAACATCACGTGCGCGGCCACACAGTAGTCACAACCTGTCTGCTCGCTGACAAGCAGCTTGATGGTTTCCAGATCCTGCTTGCTGAGACTGCTCGATGCCAGCGCATCTTCGGCGTTCAACGCGCCGTTCAATGTCGCGGGCGCAAGATGACCCAGCGCCGCGAACAGGTTCGGCACGCTGCCGCCAGCGATTTTCCGGACCCGTGCGTAGACTTCGGCGGTGGCGCCCGTGGCGTTCGTAACAGCGGGGATAGCGATGCGACTCATGATTGACCTCATTCAGTGGTGGTTAGGAGCCTCCACTTTATGGTTGTCGTGTGATCTTGTTGAGTCTTTAAATTCGCAATATCATGCTCAAAAGTATCAACCGAGGTAAGTATGTCACCCCCACTTGATTGGCTCAGCCGTCTGCTCGGCATGATGACGGTGCGCGGCCAGCTTGAACTTCGATGCGCCTATGGCGCACCGTGGCAGGTCGTCTACGGCGATTCGGATGCTGGGGAAATGCCGTACCACATCGTGCTCGGCGGATCGGCAATCCTGGAGA
Source organism: Paraburkholderia sp. SIMBA_054 (assembly GCF_046534875.1). NCBI lineage: Bacteria > Pseudomonadati > Pseudomonadota > Betaproteobacteria > Burkholderiales > Burkholderiaceae > Paraburkholderia > Paraburkholderia sp. SIMBA_054. The sequence goes on from NZ_JAWRXV010000008.1 coordinate 172,338, forward strand.
CGCCGGGCACGGGCAAACCGCAGAATCTGGGCGCTGGCGATATCGTGATGTTGACGCACGGCTCGGCTCATATCCTTCACGATGGTGGGGGCGCGAAGCCGAAGCCTGCACGTGAACGCGAGGCGTTGAACCTGATCATCAGCGAAAATAAAGGCACGGGTCAGCGCCTGGATATGCTCTGCGGACGAATCGTGCTGGCGCCGCCACATGACCGCTTTATTCGTGCGTACCTTCCGCCACGACTCGTAATCCGGACATCGGCCGCGGAGGGTTCCTCTCACGGCGAGACGCTGACCCAGTTGCAAGCTCTAATGGCGCTCATGCGAGCGGAATCGGGTGCGGACAACCTGGGCGGCTACGCGATGCTCAATGCGCTATCGACGGCTCTCTTCGCGCTGGCGCTACGCATGTCCAGCGAGTCTGACGAAGCGCCGACGGGGCTACTGGCGCTCGCTGGGCATCCGCGTCTGGCGCCTGCGCTTGCGGTCATATTCAACGAGCCGGCCTATCCGTGGACCCTGGCTGAGTTGTCCGGGCTCTGTAGCATGTCGCGCGCGACCTTGCTTCGCCACTTCCATGAGAAGGTGGGACGCTCGCCCAATGAGCTGTTGGCGGATGTCCGGATGGCGCTGGCCGCCAACGCGTTGAAAAAGCCAGGCGTTTCCACCGAAGTCGTCGCCGAGGGCGTCGGCTACCAATCCGTGGCTGCGTTCAGGCGCGCCTTCACGCAACACGTGGGCATGACGCCAGCCGAGTGGCGCCGTTCGGAGCTGGAGAAGCAACAGGGCGGTGCATGAGTTAAAGCAGGTTTAGGATGATCCTGCGTGAAGGTGCAAAAGGCATTGGGCCGATTGCACAACCGACGGTGCGCTACACTGGTTATTCAGACGCTTGTTGCGCACTTGTACAGTTCCCATTCCATGAATTCCCGATATAGCGCGATCTTCACCGCGCTTGCCGCGGCAGCGATCTTTGGCGCCGCGACTCCGCTCGCCAAAGCCCTGCTCGAACTGCCGCACCTGTCCTTCCGGATAGCCGCGGCCTTGATGGCGCTGGGTATCTGGCTGCACGTCCGCGAGCGACACGAACATCAACACACGCACGAGTGGCTTGAGCATACGCATCGGCATCGTCATGATGAACATCACCAGCACGAGCACGACTTTGCCTATGTCGGTGATGAGCCACACACGCATCCTCATGTGCATCTGCCCATTACCCATTCACACGCGCATTTTCCGGATGTTCACCATCGACATTCGCACTAGTGCGGAGAAGATCGTGAAATGACGCTGCGCCCAGGTAAATCAGCGCGGAAGCCCGGGACGCTGACGATAACGCACTGATCCAGCTCGCTGGCGTGCTACCCTTGGCCGGAGCCTGACCCGTTCTCGTGACACTGGGCCGCCCCGGCAACGACTGGCAATGGTGCATGCACAATTTACCGGAAACAGACCCGCCGCTCGCCGGCTGGTCGGAACTGATCCTCAACGTCGACGACAATGATGCCGCGCGGCTTGCCAAAACGCGCGTGCTGCGTCGTGCGGGCTTCGACGTGCTCGAGGCGTCGACGGGTGAGCAGGCGCTAGCGTTTGTTACATCGCACAAACCTGCCGTCGTCCTGCTCGACGTGCGGCTGCCGGACAGCGATGGCGTGCACGTGTGCAAGCGGATCAAACAGAATCCCTTGACGCGGTCGGTACTGGTCCTTCAGACCTCCGCGGTCCTGTTGAGCGCCTCGGACCGGATTCGCGCCTTGGACAGCGGCGCCGACAGCTATCTGACAGAGCCGGTTGAAGCACCTGAGCTTGTCGCCAATGTACGTGCGCTGCTACGCCTCTGGCGGGCCGAGCGCGCACTTCACGACGCGGACCGGCGCAAGTCCCAGTTCCTCGCGACGCTCGCGCACGAATTGCGCAACCCGCTCGCCCCGATCCGCAACGCCCTGGAGCTGATGGACCCGAGGTTCCAGACGAGCCCTGCCGCGGCGCGCGCAGCATGGCAAACGGTAGGGCGACAGGTGGAACATCTGTCGCGCCTCGTCGACGACCTGCTCGATGTTTCGCGTCTGGCGCATGGAAGGCTCACGCTCGATCGCACATTCGTCAATGTGGGTTCGGCCATCGCTGCGGCAGTTGAAGCCAACCGGCCCGATATCGATGCGAGGCGGCAACAGGTTTCGATACATCTGGAGAACGAGGCATGCGCCGTTTTTGGTGATGACGCTCGGGTCGTCCAGATGCTCGACAACCTTGTGTCCAATGCGACGAAGTACGCGCCAGACGAAAGCGAGATTGAGATTGACGTCGGGCAGTCGCAAGGCATGGTGTCGATCAGGGTGGGTAACCAGGGCGTCGGCGTCCTGCCGGAAGAACAGGAAGCGATTTTCGAGCCATTCATCCAGTCGCAACGAAGCGTTGCTGCGTCGCAGGGTGGTCTCGGCATAGGCCTGTCTCTGGTCCGTGCGCTTGCCGTGCTACATGGCGGAACGGTGACGGTCCGATCGAAGGGAGCGGGGACGGGTGCAGATTTTGTGCTGCGTCTGCCCGAGTTCATAGGATCGACATCGCTCGCTTCGTCACAGGCAGAGGGCGCGTCGGTGAACAACAGCCGCTCTCGAAGCATCCTGATAGTGGACGACAAGATCGATAACGCCACGTCGCTTGCCGCGTTGCTCGAATCGCACGGGCACCGGGTGCATATCGCGGCCTCCGGTAACGCCGCGCTGATCGTCAATGGGCAGATTACGCTCGATGTCGCGATCATTGACATCGGCATTCCCCCTCCAGACGGTTATCAGATTGCCCGGACTATTCGGGCACACCCCATCAGCGGAAGTGCCGTACTCATTGCCGTTTCAGAATCCGGGCAAGCCCCCGACGGGCGTGACTGGCGGGCGGCCGGCTTCGACCATCATCTCGTCAAACCGGTTACGCTTTCCGACATATTGCGGCTTGTCGATGGGGCTTGAGCGGGGCGAAACGTCACGTGCATTCTTTCCAGGCGCGATCGCTATCATCCGCACACGATCGACGCTCAACCTCATTTAATGTCCGCGCGGACTGATGTGCTCAGTCCAGAGATCACGCCCGGCTATTTCTAAACCGGACCAGTCAACTTGGTGGAAACCGGATCAATACCCGGTCCGCACGGTCGCGACAATGGAGCTTCGGACACTACGACCGGACTCCATGATGGATATCGCGACTTGCTGGGCAGCAATCATTGCCTTCGGCGTCGGAATGTATATCGTACTCGACGGATTTGATCTCGGCATCGGGATCCTTCTTCCATTCTTTTCGTCCGAAAGCGAACGTGAGCGTCTATTCAGCAGTCGTTCGCCAGTGTGGCGCGGTAACGAGACATGGATGGCTTTCGGCGGCGCGTCGCTGTACGCTGCGTTTCCGACGGTCTGTTCAGTTTTGGTTTCCGCGCTCTACATGCCGTTAGTCGCGATGGCGCTTTGCCTGATCTTCCGGGGCGTGGCTTTTCAGATCCGGGGAAAAGTCGGAAGGTCTCGTCAGTTTTGGAATGGGGTCTTTATTTGCGGATCGGCAGGCGCGACCTTTTTTCAGGGCGTCATGCTAGGCGAATGGCTATCGGGGATGCGTGTAGCAAACGGACATTTCATCGGAAATGGATTCGATTGGCTCACACCTTTTTGCCTGTTCACGGGCCTTGCACTATTGATAACGTATGCGCTGTTTGGCTGCTGCTGGCTGATTGCGAAGACCGAAGGAGAACTGCAGCGCGAGCTCTACAGAACTTTTTTACCATTGACGGCGCTTCAGCTTCTTACGATTATCGGGCTGCTCACTGGCCTTGTGTCACTGGTGATGTATGGTCTTCTGGGTTGCTGCTGGTTGATCTCAAGGAGCAAAGGGGAGTTGCAGCGCAAGCTCTATCAAGTTGTTCTGCCGTTGGCTGCACTCCAACTGCTGATGATCGTCGGCCTCAGTATGAAAACGGAGATGAATGCTCCAACGCTTGTGGATCGATGGTTTGACTGGAACGTCCTGCGTTGGCTGCTTCCTGTGCCGCTGCTGCTCGCGGCTGCCTCATGCGGTATGCACCGTGCTGTCGCAGCGCTTCGCGGTATCGCGCCTTTTGTCGTCGCACTACCGTTTTTGTTACTCGGCTATATTGGCTTGCTGATCGACATATGGCCTTTCTCTATCTTCGCCGGAGCGAGTATCTGGCATGCAGCCGCTCCGCGATCGAACGAGGTTTTCAAGCTCGTCGGTGCTGCGATGATTATTCTGATTTTGCTGACCTACACGTTACCTGGTTACCGGTTTCCTGGACGCGAGAGAGATCTTTGGGACCTTTAAAAGCGCGACGCCGATCCTGGCGCGCAGGGCTACACGTACTCCGGCAGCACGATATGCGGACGTCGAGTGCCCAGCCGGGCACGATATCGCCGTCGTTGCTCGACGGCACGCCTTGCACGTCACGCTCTTCGGATGTTCGCCGTGCTCGAAACGCCGGTTCCTCATCACGCGCCGCTAACGGCTCACCCGCATCATGACTGACGGTCTACGCGAACCCTACCGTATAGGTCGTCGGCCCGCCGCCGAAATGCGCCGTCAGCAATTGCCGGCGATTGGGTGCACCGCTCTTCGGCAAACCGAGGTGAACCCAGGTATGTTCGAAGATCAGTTGATCGAACACGAGCGTGGAGGTCTGCAATAGCCGGCAAATGTCGATCGGGGTGCCGTATTGCGGTGCGATGAAATCCACGGCGAGACCATAGATGTGCGCGCTGTCGACGGCGCCTTTGACGGCCTTGTTCAACTGGGGCGAACGATAGCCCGACGAAACGATAATCGGTTTTCCGAGAAGTGCACGCACCTTTTCCAATACCTGTGCAGTGTTCTTAAGATTGACGATGATGTCGGGACCGGGGACGTTTGAGATGTTCTCTCGCGACGCGGTCTGACTCGCCACGAACTCTTCCAATGTGAAATGTGGGCTTAGGTCCATGATGTCTGCCTCGATAACATCAGAAGTAAAAGCGTGTCTGACAGCAGGCTGAAAGTCGACGAGTACAAACGAGTTTGGCCCACATCGTCAGAAGATCAAGACACGCACCTGGCCAGGTGTTCGCTGTCGCACGCATGGTGCAGGCGCCCGTGAAACCGCGGAGTGCATTCAGGCATGGCCGGCACCCGCTATCCTGGCCAGTTCGCCTTCGATAGCGCTCGACCACGCCGGTGCCTCGCTCCGGCGCCGCTGCGCATCGAGAATCAGCCGTACATTGCGTAACGTCGTCTCCGGTTCCCAGCTCTCACGCACTTCGGCGAGCGCCGACTGGAGCGCTTCGTCCGCACCGCTCTCGTCTTGCTGCAGCAGTGCAATTTCGAGCAGCGTCGCGTAGTCCCAGTAGTCTGGCTTGCCCGTCGCGATGCGCCGCTGCACGGCGTACGCGACAACGGGAAGCAGGGCTTTGCGGCGTGGATCGGGAGGGTCCTTCAGTTCCATCAGGGTGACGGCGTTGATGCCCGGATAGGCGTCTCGCCAATCCGACTCGAAGCCCTTCAAATAGGCGTTGATCGCTTTGACCAGCAAACCGGTAGCGAGCATCGGCTCGCCGTCCTTGACGGCTCGTTCCCAGCGATCCTTGTACACGCGCCCCAGGATTCCGCACGTTTCGCTCGAAGGCCCCCGTTGCGCGATCAACGCCTTCAGCACCGCCTCCGCCTCCGTGTCGCTGCCTGCGCGGTTCAACGCGAGTCCAAGCTGTTCTTGCACCAGCACGGTCGCGCCAAGTGGCGCCGACATTTTTCCCACCATCGCGATCATTTCATCCCACGCCTTGACTGCCCGATAAGACAGGAACAGATCGATCACTACGCCTGCTTCGACATCGGCGAGGCTGCCGGTTCCTGCACTCAGTTCCGCCTCGATGGCTCGCAACTCGTTACAGCCTTTCTGACGGGCGATTGCGAGGCGATCTTTGAGCCGCTTCGAATAGTCGACGCGCTCGCGGAATACATCCGTCTTCAAGTGCTGGATATCCGGAAACCCGTCGACCAGCTGAAACACCGGGCTGTCGGGCGTCTGTTGTCGCGCTGCTTGCAAGCGGCGGGCGAGCGCCGCGCTCGCTTCAGCGGCGTTGGAAGGCTTGCCGTCCGCTCCCAGCTTGTACGGCGTGCCGCGCAGCGGTCCCACATCGAATGGAAGCGGGCCTGCGCCCTCGGCGACGATCAGTTCCGTACTGGCTGACTTCACCGCATGACGCACGCCGAGCTCGTAAAACACGTTCGCATTCGCGGTCGTGAGATCGGCGACCGCGAAATCGCACAGGATCAGCCGTTCGAACATCGGCTTGTGGATGATGCCGCCCGCCAGTTCCTCGTCGGCACGTATCGGCTCGAGGCCGGATTGAATCACGGCGGGTGCGATCAGCTCGGAGTACACCGCGTCGAAGTCGATGACAGCGCCGCCAAGCGTAGGCTTGCGCCCGAACGGCATGAGGACGAAACAGAGCGGGCGGTCGAGTGGGCGGTTCATTGGGTGCATTCTCCGAAAAGCGCGACGTGCGAAGGGCTACACATCGATCACATGGTTTGCCGGCGGCATCCGCGTAACCATGCTTCACGCTCGACTGGCGCCCGAGGTCGTACGCGCCCGGACGTGATTCTCAAGGCAGGATGTTCCTCGCGGCCACGTCCGCGCAAAAGCGCCCGGCAATCTGCCCGTATCCCGAGGAGGTTGGGTGAATTTCGTTTAGCCAGTCCGGACTGCTGATTCGCGAATCGGCGTCGGCCGGCGTAAGTATTCCGAGCGTTCGGATGACATGGAAATTCTGCAGGGCCAGTCCGCTCACGAGATCAAAGAGCCGGTCGATGAATTCCTTCGCCAGCGTTTTCCAGTCATCTGGCGGCACTTCGTATGCCCGCAACGCCGGATACAGCCACGGCCCGAAATGCAGGCCCGCACCCACATTGCGCGGCATCGGATAGTCATAGGTGTGCGTGATGATGGGCATGTTGCGGTTTGTCTTGCTGGAGGCGCGCATGGCATCCAGCGCGGCATACTGGGCACGAAGATGCTGGGCAAAAAGTGTCCACCCGTCCTCGGAAACGTATGTTTTGCCTGGCTGCGCGCGCTCGGACTTCGTCAGCATGAGTCTATCGCCGGGGCTGTGTGGCGTTCCGTGAGCATCCGTCGGGAGGACACCGAGCGCGTCGATCAGGTCATTGCCGCCAGCCGATAGCAGCATGGCGTCCCACGGACGCTCGCGCGGCCCACACAGATAGCTCGCGAACCACGGGTCCCGACGCCATTCGACCATATGGGCAAGCGTATCGCCCGGGTCGGCGCAGTTCACGATGATCGCAGAGTGTCCGAAATCCAGATGTGGCAGCAACGATGACGCCCGAAACAGGTTCAAGCCATTGATCGAGAACCACGAGTCACCTTGCGCCAGCATCCGGTATCGGACGGACGAGAAGTCCGGCGCCATTTCGCTGTCAACCTGCGATGCAGGGACAATCTGCGGTCTGTTCGGCATGACGCCTCCAGCTGGGATCGTTCACTCTTGCACGGAAGACGGGATACGAAACGCTCATCCGCCCGCGCCTGGTACGGGCATCTTCACGCCTGCCAACGTCCCGATGGAGTCGTAGATCGCTTTCACTACCGCGTTGTAGATCTTTTCGATTTCAACTTCGACGATCTGGACAAAAGTAGTCACGAAACCCCTTGCCATCTGATCGAGGCCATCCAGATAGAACATCTTCTCGGCGGCCGTGAAGGCATTGGCCTCGATCATGCCCGCAACCAGTGCGGATTGCTGCGCGAGGGCTTGCAACTGCGCCTTTGAAAACCCGGCGATCATCGTGACGTCATTACCCGTGACCGTTTTGACGGTCGAGGAAATGTTCTGCACGAACGTGTCGGCTGCTTGCGTGAGATCCAGTGCCATGGCCACTCCTTGAACGTGATGATTTCAACGTTGCAAGAAGTTCTCGTAAAAGAGAGCTTCTGAAACGAAGTACTGTGTATAGCCTTTGTTCGCAGCGACTTGTCCATTGTTCAATCCGTGTGCGCAGTCGGTATCCCTCAGCAAGGTCATGGCACGCGATACCTGCTTGAGCGCCGTTGCGCTGGCGGGGACGTACTGCCGGGTGTCTGCCTGGGCCATGAGGGCGGGCATCGTGAGGGTGGGCGCGCGCTTGACCTTGCGTGCGTCGGCACATTCGGCGGCTGCGAGACTCAATGCTTCGTCGCGCCCTGTGGGTGGCGTAGGGTTCGATGCGAGCCATTGCCCGAACGCCTGCTCGACTTTGTCCCGGATCGCGCTATCGGGGACCGGTCGGCTTTGCGACTCCAATGCAAGTGCATCGACGGCTCCGATGATCCTGTTGTATTCATCGACGCGCTGCGGGAAGGTTGATTTGTCGACCCCCATCCCGGTCGTCGCGTAGAGTTGCATGATGTCATTGTTGACGGTGCGGATCCCGTTGACCAGTGCCGGGTCATAGGCCGGTGCCAACTGGATCGTGCAAGCCGTGACGGCCAGGATCGCGGCAAGCGCGATCAAAGTCGTCCAGCGCCATAGCTGAGCCCGACGGAATAAGAAGGACATCGGTTGCCCCCTCGACAAACAGGTAAGTAGACCGCGTGTTCACATTGAAGGCGGCTTCGTGTTCGGCGCATCTCCACGCGAGAGGACAACATGCTGGCCATTCATTGGAAAGGGCGCTCTCGCGAAACGTACTTCCAGTGGACCGCCTCGAAGTCCTGTTCAATGGCCTGCGTTTTCAAGCCAGGAGAGTGCAGGCGAAGGCGGTTCGTGTGCGGATAGGCCTGTTCATGAGAGATGGAGTGCATAATGAACTCTCATCGCTTATCGATGGATGGATGACCTGCAATTTCCTTTGCCTTCATTAAAGCGTAGGAAACTTCAGATTAGAACGTATATGAGGATTTTCCGAGTGACGAGGGACCGTCAACTGCGAAGTTATGTGCGGTAAGGAACATTCATTAAACGACTAAGGATGTGTCAGAAGATCCTCCCATATCGGAGGCAATCCGGTTGAGCGATGCGTTGCCCCACTACGCGAAGTCAATAGTCCCAATCCGGTTCGTCACAGGCGGGCAGCACCTTGAGTAATTGCCTTGCCAGCGCTTCTATGTTGTATGCGCCCGCGACCATCGGCACGAACCAGTAGACATAGCGCTCAATCTGGCGCCTCGTCGAGAAGACTTCGAACGACGTCGAGCCGGCTAGCGAGACCAGTTTGCGCGCCGCTTCAAGCGCCTTGTTGGTGAGTGGGTCTCCGCAATATGCGGGTGGCAGGCCATCGATGTACTTCGCGATCAGATACAGTTCCGTCAGATTCCCGTAGGCCCACGCACGATCGCTTCGCTCGCCATGATCCGCATCGTTGAGCGATTGCACGTGAGCGCTCAACCAGATCGATGTCATATCCTGCTCGGGCTGATCGAGTGGCATTGGCAGGCGGTCAAGATATTGCAGAAGAAGCGTCAGCGAAAGAAATTGAACCAGTTGCGAAGGGCTTTTACGCTGCTTCAGGTAGCTTGACCAATAGTGGTTTCTCGATGTTTCGAGCTTGCTGATCAGTTGCATGCCCTCTTTCGAACTGGAATCGAGTTTGCCTTGTTGCGTCGAGTGGTAAATCATCTGCGCTTCGCGCTTTTCGGTGCTTGCCAGTAGTTCGAGAATGCGTGCCTCCTGTTCGGGATGCTCGTCGATCGCCAGTTTCAGGCGGGCCTTTGCCTCGCTCACCTGCTGTTGTGCTCTGGCCAGCGTGTCGCGCGGTGCGTGGTTTTCGACGCTGGAGGCAGTTGGCGGAAGTTGCGATTCCGAGGTCAGAAAAGCGCTCATCGCGCGGTCGGCCATGTTCAGCGCAATCGAGATGCAGTCCATCGACTGCTGGATGCGTGCGTCCACCAGCTGTTCGTCGAAATTGGGTGGCAAGGATGCGTACGCGACGATACTCGCCCAGTCGTGCTTGTCCTTGAAGTACGAATGCAGCCGTCTGCGCATGCCGACAACCAGCTTGCGCGGGTCCTCTCCCCACAGCAGGCCCTCGTACATGTCCTTCACGAACACCACCGAGCCGCCGAACGACAGCGGATACTGGCTCGCGATCACGAGCGGGACGCCTGCCTCGTGCAGCGCGTGGGCAATGCTTGCGCCAACACCCGTTACCGAGCCGACGTTGCCGGCGTTGCAACTTGCGAGCGTCACGACGGCAGGGCGTGTGAACCGGCCCGGCTGGCTATGACGCGGTGTGCGCAAGATGGTCGCCAGACGGTCGCCGGAAATCGCTTCCACGCCGTCAGGATGCCGGTCGGAATGAAATGCGAGACCGAAGCGGCTGTCATAGGGCGTGTTCGTTTGAACGCCGTGCGCGAGAATGTGCACATGCGTATAGTCGTTTTTCGCGCAAGCATCTTCGAGGCTCTCGGCAGATGCATTCGGCAACACAGAAAGCCGGCCACCGATGATTTTCAGGCGTTTTTCGTCGTCGTAGTCATCGGAGAGCGCGAGCCATGGCGTCAGCGCCTCGCGCAACGCCAGCAGATGCGCTTCGGCAGGTACCGCTTCCATGTCGGGCGGCGATGCGAAGGCGAACAGAATGCGTGGCTTGCGCGGCCAGCGAACGTATTCCTGAGCAACCCGCCGTGTTTCGCGCGTAATGCAGATGGGCTGCTGGGTCTGCAGCGAAAGCGCTTGCCCCTCGCCGGGGAAGCCATTGGGAGCGGTCGCGAGTTCGAAGGGAAGCAGGGCGAGTTCCGACGCGGAAATGATCAGCCGCAGGTGCGTGACCTGCTCGGCAGTGTCGCCGTCGCTTGTGCCCGTTCTTTGCCGGTTGAGATCGGCGGTCAGGCCGGGAATCTCTCCAAGCAGCTGGCCCAGCACCCGTGCGGTATCCCCCATCTGGAATTCACGCGCTTCGGGCCCGAGCTGATAGCTCAACGCGCGCAGTCGATAGAGCATCTGGTTGTGTTCGAACGGGACGTGCAACGTGACGGCGCTATGGTTTTCGCACAGCGCGATGTATTCGGTAAGGGGCGACAGCAACTGGTTATGAGGCGGCCCGTGACGCAGCAATTCGAGTGTAATTTTGCGCATCATCGAATCTCCATGCAGCTTGCCGGCAGGTCCGCGTCGAGTTCTGTTTTATCGTCGATGGTTTTTACGTGGCGAAGCTCCGCTTTGACACTGTCCGCTGCATCTCGCCATACAACCACGACCGTGCAGGACTTGATGACCAGATCGTGTGCGTCGTCGAGATCAGCCATGGTGCCGCGCTTGAGCGCCGCGAAGACTTGCGCGAACTGTTGAGGATCGGCACGGACCTCGGCCTTGATGCGGATCAACCGCGCCCATGTGCCGCTGTTGAAATAACAGCCGCGTCCATTTCTGCGGCGAATCGCGCGTTCCAGATGGGTATGACCGGCTATGACGACATCGATGTCCGGAGACACCTCGGCATCGAGCTGCACCGCGGTGTCGTCGCGCTCGCCAATGTCGAAGCTGCGATCGCGGTCGAGGGTTTCTAGCGCCTCGCGCAAGACCTCGCTGGTCGATTCCTTTCGAGACCATTTGACCAGCGCGCCGAAGGCGTCGAGCTGGATGCCCTCGACGCCGGCAACGAGGTCGGCGGCGGTGACGCCACGGCGCGCGCGATCATCGGCCATAAGCAACAGCTCGTGTGCCTGAAGCGCGGCCTGCTGCGACCTCACGGCCGCGGCGACGGGCGCGCGTGCGGTGTCGGTCGTTGATGGCGCGGCTCCGTCTTCCGCCTCGGTTGCGCCCAGCATTCCGTCGGGTTTGCGCACGCCAGCCCATAAGCGTGTCAGTGCGACGGCCGCCAGTTTCTTCGCCCGGTCGAGCTCCCCGACCAGTTGTGGCGCGCATGCCGCGAGCGTCGGCGCCACAGCCGCCTGTTCCGGTTTCAGCAGATCGACGAAGGGGTACTCGCGCTTCACCGGGTTCATCACGTCGATCACCATCTTGCTGCCAGCATTCGGAATCCACGGCTCGACTGCCCGGCCGATCTGCACATCGCGTGCTATTTCGCGAATCTTTTCGAAGTTCGCCGGATTCCAGCGATCGACCTCGTTGCCATGCAAACAGAGAACCGAGCGCCCACCGACGCTGCACAGCACACCGGCGCCGTCGAAAACCAGATACAGGCGCGAGTGCGCGCCGGGCGCCGCCGACTGTCCTCCCGTCAGAATTTGCACGAGGCGCTCGCGCACCCAGGGCAACGCCAGTTCGAGATCGTGATTGCCGAGATTGACGATCAGCCGCCGCCGTTCCTTGCCGAGAAAATAGGGAAAGGCCTCGAAGACGGCACGAAACGTGTCGTCCTTGAGGGCGATACGTTCGAGCTTCTGGATGGCGCCGTGTGGGTCGAAATAAGTCGCGTTTTCTTCGGCGAGAAAATCGACGAAATCTCCATTGATGACGAGCGCCACTTCATCGCCGGGATCCTGATCGGCAAGCAGCCGGATGAGTCCCGCCAGCTCATTGCTCGAGCCGAAAATCTGGAATCCTGGCGGCCCCCCAAGGTGGAGATCTGAAATGACGTAGAGCCTGTCGACGTGGTGGATCGGCTGCACGGCAGTCTTCTCCATGATCAGATCCCGGGTTGCGGGGAAAGCAGATTTCGCACGGCGCGGCCGGGGGGCACTTTCGGCATGCCAGATGTACCGTAGACGATCAGGAAGGGTCGTATTCGAATGATCGTGCTGACATACAGCGCTCACGTGCTCTCATAACATAGTTGAGGCAAGGTTCTTTTGCCGATCTTTCGCAAACGGAAACCAGGCATCATGACTACGTTGAACTCAATTCAACTGCTTGATGTACTTATGTTTTTTAAATGAATGATTTCGTGTGCCTGACGTTTGGCGCTTTTAGAAATGCGTCAAGCGTCTCGTCTTGCATATAGGCGGCACTGTGCGTTACCGCACATAACGAGGTAAGAAGAATGTCCGAGGTTAGCTCACTGACGAACATCGACATAGGCACGTTCGCGTTCGCGGCTTCATCGTGAGAAGCTGGTGAGAGGCATGATAAAGAACTCCGCACTGAATAAAAGTGCGTGTCTCAGGGTTCTTTGGCCGGCATGTGTTGCCACCCTAAAGAAGACGCCTAAAAATAGTACGGAGTCTCGGCTGAACTGGACGAGCCGGCCCGTGACGCGCTGAAGGCCGCCACGCCTTGATTCAGGTCGATAAAAGTTACTCGTAAAAAAGACAGCGTTGCAGGCCGCGCGCGAATCCACGAAACCCGCAATGCGTTCACAGTCCCGCTGAGCTTAGTGGCCGCCGCTCGCGCGTCCAATCGAATCGAGTTCGGCGAGCGCGGCATCGCTGAGGCGCAGCTGCGCGGCCTGCATGTTTTCGCGCAGATGTGCGACCGATGAAGTGCCGGGGATCAGCAGAATATTCGGCGACCGATGCAAAAGCCACGCGAGCGCGACCTGCATCGACGTCGCGTTCAACGTACGCGCGAGGTCCGACAACGCCGACGATTGAATCGGCGTAAAGCCGCCGAGCGGAAAGAACGGCACATACGCAATACCTTGCGCGGCCAGTTGATCGACGAGCGCATCGTCTTCGCGCTGCACGAGGTTGTAGTGATTCTGCACGCAGACGATCGGCACGATGCGCTGCGCTTCAGCAATCTGCGTGGCCGTCACGTTGCTCAGGCCGATGTGCTTCACGAGCCCTTCACGCTGCAATTCCGCCAGTGCGACGACCTGCTCCTCGATCGATCCTTCCGCCGGGCTGTGGATGTTTCCCATCACGCGAATGTTCACGATATCGAGCACGTCGAGGCCGAGGTTGCGAAGATTGTCGTGCACGCCGCGCCGCAGGTCTTCCGGCTCGCACGCGGAAAGCCATGAACCGTCGTCGCCGCGAACGGCGCCCAGCTTGGTGACGATAGTCAGGTCATCAGGATAAGGATGCAGCGCCTCGCGAATGATCTGGTTGGTGATGTGCGGCCCGTAGAAGTCGCTGGTGTCGATGTGATTGACGCCGGAAGCGACGACCTCGCGCAAGACAGCGAGACACGCGTCGTGGTCTTTCGGCGGCCCGAATACGCCGGGGCCGGCCAGCTGCATAGCGCCGTAGCCCATGCGGCGAACGGGACGGCCGGCTAGCGGGAAGGTGTCGGTGGAATTGAAGTTCGGCATTGCGCGCTCCCTGGTTGTCGATGAGCCACAGTGTGCTCGGATTGCGCTGTTGAATAAACCCATCTAAAGTGTACGGGCTGTTGAAAATCTTGAACAATGGCCCTTTATGGAACTGAACGACCTTGCCGCCTTCGTGTCGGTGGCGCGCGCGGGCGGCTTCCGCGACGCGGCGCGCATGAGCGGCGTCTCCGCATCGAGTCTGAGCATCGCCGTGCGCCGACTTGAAGCGAAGCTCGGCCTGCGGCTGCTCAACCGCACCACGCGCAGCGTCGCGCCCACGGAAGCGGGCCAGCGGCTGATCGAAAAGCTCACGCCGCTGTTCAGGGAAATGGAAGCGGCGCTCGACGTCCTCAACGTGTTCCGCGACAAGCCGAGCGGCACGCTCAAGCTCAACGTGCCGTCTAGCGCCGCGCGCATCGTGCTGCCGTCCGTCATCGCGCCATTCCTGAAAACGTATCCCGACATTCGCGTCGAGGTCGTGGTCGAAGATGGCTTTGCCGATGTGCTGTCGATTGGTTGCGATGCGGGCATTCGCTACGAAGAGCGGCTCGAGCAGGACATGATCGCGATTCCCATCGGCCCGCGCGTGCAGCGTTTCGCGACGGCGGCGACGCCCGATTACCTCGATGCACATGGCAGGCCCGAGCATCCGCGCGACCTGCTCGATCATGCGTGCCTGCGCGGCCAGTTTGCCGGCGGCGCGATGCCGACTTGGGATTTCGAGCGCGACGGCGAAGTGGTGCGGCTCGATCCGTCGGGGCCGCTCGTGGTCAGGCCGGGCGCGGCCATCGAGCTTGCCGTCAGCGCCGCGCTGGCGGGCGTCGGCGTGATCCACCTGTTCGAAGGGATGCTGCGGCAGCATCTGGACAGCGGCGCGCTGGAGCCGATTCTCGAACCGTGGTGGCAGCCGTTCTCCGGGCCGTTTCTCTACTATCCGGGGCGGCGTCATTTGCCCGCGCCTTTGCGCGCATTCGTCGATTTCCTCAAGGCGCAGGGTTCGGCCGATGCGTCGACTGCGCGCTGAGGCTAAAGTGTCCCCTTCGGGCCGCTCGCGGCCCAACCGCTTATCTGTCACCCGAATTCGAATTCACCGAGGTTCAAGGCCATGAAAAAGCTGCTGAACGATCCGTCGCGTGTCGTGCGCGAGATGCTCGAAGGTCTCGCGATGCTCGCGCCCGACACCGCGTTGCTGCGCGACGCGAACGTCGTCGTGCGGCGCGATCTGCCTGAGCCGCATGCGCGGCGCGTCGCGATCATTTCGGGCGGCGGCAGCGGCCACGAGCCGGCGCACGCGGGCTATGTCGGCGAAGGCATGCTGGCAGCCGCCGTGTGCGGCGAGGTGTTCACGTCGCCGTCGACGGACGCCGTGCTCGCCGCGATTCGCGCGTCGGCGGGACCGAACGGAGCGCTGCTGGTCGTCAAGAACTACACGGGCGACCGCCTGAACTTCGGCCTCGCCGCCGAGCTGGCGCGCGCCGAAGGGATTCCCGTCGAAGTCGTCGTGGTGGCCGACGACGTGTCGCTGCGCAACACCGTCGAGCGCGGGCGGCGGCGCGGCATTGCGGGGACTGTGTTCGTGCACAAGATCGCGGGCGCGGCGGCTGCGGCGGGCAAGACGCTCGCGGAAGTGGCGGCGATTGCGCGCAGTGCGGCCGATGCGATCGGCACAATGGGTGTCGCGCTCGACGGCTGCACGCTGCCCGCGACGCAACAGTCGAGCTTCAGTCTCGCGGACGACGAGATCGAACTGGGCCTTGGCATCCACGGCGAGAAAGGCGTGCAACGCACGAAGCCGATGCCTGCGGATCAACTGACGGACACGTTGCTCACCGCGATCACCGACGATCTGCAACTGGCGAGCGGCGAGCGCGTTGCGCTGCTCGTCAATGGTCTGGGCGCGACCACGCCGATGGAACTGGCCGTCGTCGCGCGCGCGGCGATCAATGGACTCAAGCAGCGCGGACTGCGTATCGAGCGCGCA
The DNA here is from genome assembly GCF_046534875.1 of Paraburkholderia sp. SIMBA_054. NCBI lineage: Bacteria > Pseudomonadati > Pseudomonadota > Betaproteobacteria > Burkholderiales > Burkholderiaceae > Paraburkholderia > Paraburkholderia sp. SIMBA_054. Next base: position 188,508 of record NZ_JAWRXV010000008.1, read on the forward strand.
TGGTGCGGCACGCTGCTGTCCGCGCTGAATATGCCGGGTTGCTCGATCTCGGTGATGCGTGTGGACGACGAGCGCCTTGCGCTACTCGACGCTCCGACGAAGGTCGCGACATGGCCGGGTGCGGGACGCGTGAATGTCGATGGCGCGACGGGCATCGCATCGGGCGCGGTGGACGATGCTGTTGCATCGTCAAGTGAAGCTGCCGTCGAACGCACGCCGTTGCAGCTTGCGTTCGACGCCGCAGCGCGCGCCTTGATCGACGACGAAGCGCGTCTGACCGAACTGGATTCGAAAGCGGGCGACGGCGACCTCGGCTCCAGCATGAAGCGCGCGGGCGAAGCCGTGCTGGCGATTCCCGCCACGGCATGGCCATCGGCGGCCGATGCGCTCGCGGATCTCGCCGTCACGCTGCGTCGCGCGATTGCGGGCAGTTCCGGGCCGTTCTACGCGACGGCGTTGCTGCGGGCATCGCGCCGCCTCGGCGAGAGCAACGCGCCCGCCGCGTCCGATTGGGCCGCTGCGTTCGATCTGGCTGTCAAAGCGATCTCCGAGTTAGGCGGCGCGCAACCCGGCGAGCGCACGATGCTCGATGCGCTGCGGCCTGCGGCGGATGCGTTCGCCGAAGCAACCGGTCGCGGCGAGCCGCTTGCTGCTGCATGGGCTGCAACCGTCGATGCTGCGGAGAAGGGCGCGGCATCGACGGCTTCGATGATGCCGCGCGTCGGACGCGCGAGCTATCTCGGCGAGCGTGCTGTGGGCGAACCCGACGGCGGCGCGGTGGCCGTGGTGTGCTGGCTGCGCGCGTTGACGCCGTTCGTGCGCTAACCGTTCATGCGCTAGCTGCCGATGGCTTTCGCCCGTTTCGCCGCGAAGTCCCACAACTGCGCCTGATTCGTTTCGACGCGCGCGGGCAACAGACCATTCTTGTAGAACGCATCGGCAATGATCTGCTGCTCGCTGTAATTCTGCACGGCAACGGCCCGCACCAGATAACTGCGCCGCGCGTTCGCGCGTTCGATCGTGGTCGCGTCGAGGCCCCATATCGGCGCAAGTGTTTTTGCTGCGTCATCGGGGTGCGCGCGCAGCCATTCGCCCACTTCCTTCAGTTGATCGAACACGACCTGAACCACTTCGGGATGCGCATCGGCGAACGTGCTCGACGCGAGATAGTAGCGCTGATACGAAGCAAGCCCGTCGCCATTCGCAAGAATGCGCACATCGGCGTTTTTGTCGACGGATGCGACATACGGGTCCCACGTAATCCAAGCATCGACGCTGCCGCGCTCGAATGCCGCGCGGCCATCGGCGGGCGTGAGATAGCTGATCTTGACGTCGGTCGCTGTGAGGCCTGCTTTGTTCAATGCCGCCAGCAACAGATAGTGGCTGCCCGCCGCTTTCGTCACCGCGATGCGCTTGCCCTTCAGATCGGCGAGCGCGTGCAACGGGCTGTCCTTCTTGACGATGATCGCCTGCGCGCCGGGCGAAGGCGCTTCCTGCGCGACATACACGAAGCGCGCATGCGCGGCCTGCGCGAAGATCGGCACAGTGTCGGCGACGTCGGCGCTGAAATCGACGGCATCGACATTGAGCGCCTCCGTCAACGGCAGGCCGCTCGTGAACTCGTTCCACGAGATGCGCACGTTGAGCGGCGCGAGTGCTTTTTCGAGCGAGCCGCGTGCCTTGAGCAGCGTAATGAGCGTCGACGATTTCTGATAACCGATGCGCAACGACACAGGCGCGCCATTAGCGTTGGACGCTTGCGCGAAGCTCTGCGCCGAGGTCAGCGCAAACAGGGAAACCAGTGCGATGCGGGCGAAGGCCCGTCGTGTGATAGACGCCATACGTGTATTCCGTTTTCTGTGTTGAATTGGGCGAAGCAGTGGATCGATTCGCCATCGTAGCAACGGAACCGACGCTTCCTAAGCGAATGTTTCAGCTATTGATTGCACGGTTATCGATAAGCGTAGACGTGGTATTCATCACGCTCGACACGTCATTCAAAAGATGCAAAACATAAATATTGCTGTGAGATAAACATATATAAATAGAATAATTCTCACCGTGGTCCTTCGTCGCTACGCTTGCCTGCATATCGACTGTGAGGGCCTATGAGCGCTTCTGTTCCAACGTCTTTTTCTGCGCGGCGGCGCGTGCTTCGCGCGCTCGCGGCGGCGCCTGCCGTCGCTGCGTTTTCCGCATCGATCGCGCGTGACGCGCAAGCAGCCGACGCAGCATCGACCACGATCGTGCTCGGCGATCAGGCAGGCGGCACGCGTGCGCTCGCCGAAGCCGCAAAGGTACTCGACGGCACGCCGTACGCGTTTCGCTGGGCCAACTTCCAGGGCGCAGCGCCGCTTTTCGAAGCGCAACGCGCGGGCGCTGTCGATCTCGCGCCCGCTGGCGATCTGCCCGTGCTCGCCGCTGCCGTCGGCGATCCGACCTTGAAGATCGTCGCGACGCGTGTCGGCTCCGGCGCGCAACTCGGCATTCTCGTTGCGCAGGATTCGAAGATCCGCACGGTCGCGGACCTGAAGGGACGCACGGTGTTCATCTCGTCGGCGCGCGGCAGCATTTCGCAGTTCCAGCTATACGGCGCGCTCGCCGAAGCGGGGTTGTCGAAGGACGATATCTCCGTGCGCTTCATTTTGCCCGTCGATGCCTTCGCGGCATTCGCGTCCGGTTCGATCGAAGTGTGGGCGACTTTCGATCCGTACTACGGCATCGCGGTGCAACGCGGCGGGCGGGTTCTGCGCGACGGCACGGGCATCAACAGCGGCCTTGGCTTCATCACGGCCTCGGGCGCAGCGCTTGCCGACACGCGCAAGCGCGCGGCCATCGCAGATGTTCTGCTGCGTTATCAGCGCGCTGGCGACTGGGCAGTCGCGAATGCCGACGCCTACGCGCAAATCTACGCAACCCTCACGCGCTCGCCGCTCGACGCCGCGAAGCAGATCACAAAGCGCGCGTCACTCAAACAGCACTTCGTCTCCGACGCCGACATCGCGGCGCTGCAAAAGGTGGCGGACGCCGCGTATCGCGATGCGATCCTGCCGCGCCGCATCGACGTGCGCGCGATTTCCGATACGAGCATCGGCAACACTTAAGCCGCATTTTCAAGGAGCGTATCGACATGTCCTCACACACTCAGGCAATCGATCTTGCGGGTCTGCAGGCAGACGAAGCCGCTGCGCCGCGCGACGTCCGCGGGCAGATCGTTGCCGCGCTGGCGGCCCTTGCGTGGCTCGGCGGCGCGGCCGTGACGCAATGGTGGCCCGCGGCCGACGACTGGCCGTACACGCGCGAACTGCTGATTCTGAAGCTCGCGCTGGCGGCGTTATCGGCGGCAATCGGCGCGCGTGCGTGGCTGACGAATGGCGCTGTCAGGCCGCAGGCGGACACGAAACGCGCACGCATCGACACATGGATCGCGGCGGGGCCCTGGCTGCTCGCGCTCGCCATCGGCATTACCGCGTGGGAACTGGTCACGGCGCAGCTCGAATGGTTGCCGCGCCCGTTCTTCGCGCCGCCTCAGGCGTTGATCGCCGTGTATTTCGACGATTTGCCGAGACTCGCGGCGAGCGTCGGGCATTCGTTCGTGTTGTTGGCTTATGGCTATGCACTCGGCGCGTTGACGGGCTTCACGATAGGCGTGAGCATCGGCTGGTCGCGTGCCGTGGGTTACTGGCTGCACCCCGTGCTGCGTCTGATCGGCCCGTTGCCCGCGACCGCGTGGTTGCCCCTCGCGTTCTTCTTCTTTCCATCGAGCTTCAGCGCAAGCGTCTTTCTGATCGCGCTCGCCACCGCGTTTCCCGTGGCGGTGCTCACATGGTCCGGCGTCGCGGGCGTGAACTCCGCTTACTACGACGTCGCGCGCACGCTCGGCGCACGCGCTTCGTTCCTGATCCTGCGCGTGGCGATTCCTGCCGCACTGCCGTCGGTGTTCGTCGGATTGTTCATGGGACTGGGCGCATCGTTCTCCGTGCTGATCGTCGCCGAGATGATGGGCGTGAAGGCGGGGCTTGGCTGGTATCTGCAATGGGCGCAAGGCTGGGCCGCGTACTCGAACATGTATGCCGCGCTGCTCGTGATGGCGCTGATGTGCTCCGGTCTGATCACACTGCTGTTCAAGGTGCGCGACCGTCTGTTGGCCTGGCAAAAAGGATTGCTCAAATGGTAGCCGCTACTCAAGCGTCGCACGCACACGTCGATGGACGGCAGGGCGCGCGCATCGACGTGCGCAACGTCAGTCATCGCTTTGCATTGCGCGGCGAAGCGCTCGCCGTGCTCGACGACATCAGCCTCACTGTCGAGCCCGGCGAATTCGTCGCGCTGCTCGGGCCGAGCGGCTGCGGCAAGTCCACATTACTGCGTCTGGTCGCGGGGCTCGATGCGCCCGCACACGGCGCGCTGCATGCGAACGGCGAGCCGATCGTCGGGCCGGACCCATCGCGCGTCGTGGTGTTTCAGGACCCGACGCTGTTTCCGTGGCGCACCGTGCGCGACAACGTCGGCCTCGGCCCCGAAGCGCAGCGAACGGGAAGAGATCGCGCATCGCGCGTCAGTGCGGCGAAACGCATCGACGCCGCGCTCGAACTGGTCGGCCTGGAAACATTCGCCGATGCGTTTCCGCATCAGCTATCAGGCGGCATGGCGCAGCGCGCCGCGCTGGCGCGCGCGCTCGTCAACGATCCGCAACTGCTCGTGCTCGACGAGCCGTTCGGCAAGCTCGATTCGCTGACGCGCATCCGCATGCAGGGCGAACTCGTGCGTCTACGGCAGGCCGCGCGCTTCTCGGTGCTGCTCGTCACGCACGACGTCGAAGAGGCCTTGTATGTAGCGAACCGCGTGATCGTGCTGAGCGAACGGCCGGCGCGCATCGTCGCGGAAGTGCACAACGACGCGCCGTATCCGCGTCATCGCGACGACCCGAAACTCGTCGCGCTGCGTCGCGAGGTATTGGCGCAACTCGGCCTCGTCGCATGACGCTGCACACAACCACACTATGCATTGGGAAAACAACGACATGAAAACCGACGACAAGATTGACCATCCAACGCCCGCCAACGCATCACGCCGCTCATGGCTGCGCAAGACCGCGTGGACGGCGGGTGTGGCGGCGCTGGGCGGCGCATCGTTCCTGCCGGGCATGCGCGCCGTCGCCGACGAGAACCTCAAGCCGCTCAAGCTCTCGTGGAATGCCGGCGCGATCTGCACGGCGCCCGTGCCCGTCGCCGTCAAGCAGGGATTCTTCCGCAAGCATGGCCTCGACGTCGAACTGATCAACTTCGCCGGTTCGACCGACCAGTTGCTCGAAGCGATCGCCACGGGCAAATCGGATGCGGGCGTCGGCATGGCGCTGCGCTGGATCAAGCCACTGGAGCAGGGCTTCGACGTGAAGCTGACGGCGGGTATCCACGGCGGCTGCATGCGGCTGCTCGCGACGAAAGCGTCGGGCATCGTCGATCTGCAAGGCCTGAAAGGGCGCACGGTCGGCGTGAGCGATATGGCGAGCCCCGCGAAGAACTTCTTTGCGATCTCGCTCAAGAAGATCGGCGTCGATCCCGACAATGACGTGCACTGGCGGCAATACCCCGCGCCGCTGCTCGGCGAGGCGCTGAAAAAGGGCGAAGTGCACGCAATTGCAGACGGCGATCCGACCATCTGGACGCTGCGCGAGACCGATCATTTGCAGGAAGTGTCGAACAACCTGTGCGGCGAGTATGCGACCCGCGTGTGCTGCGTGCTGGGCGTGCGCGGCTCGCTGATTCGCAAGGACCGCGCGACCGCGCAGGCGTTGACGCAGGCGCTTCTCGAAGCGACCGAGTGGACGGCGAATCATCCCGCCGAGGCGGCGACGATCTTCTCGTCGAATGCGCCGGGCGCCGACGTCGCGCAATTGACGGCGATGCTGAAGAGCCACACGGACCATCATCATCCCATCGGCGACGCGTTCAAGAAAGAGATCGCGTTGTATGCCGACGATCTGAAGTCGGTCGGCGTGATCAATGCGGGAACGGACTCGAACCGTTTCGCGACCCGCGTGTTCTCGGACGTGCTCGCCTGAACGATTGGGGCCTGGTTGGCGGCACGCAACGTGCCGTTTGTTTCAATGCTGCTTGCGCTTCGCGGCAGAGCCCGCGAAGCACGACTACGTCTCTCATGACGGTGCAATGTCGAATTCGGTTCACTTCGACCTCCACGCCACCGTGCAAATCCGATAAAAATTCCCGCTCGACGAAAGCTTGCGCTACGCGCGCGCGTCATATTGGCGACCATCGACAGGCGTCAGCTTCAATTCTGCTTTCAATGCCTGTCAAGTCGCACGTCTCACTGTTGGCACTGGAATAAATATCGGTGAGACGTGTTAACGAGAGTTCGGGACGCACAACGCGAGAATCGCGCCCCGCCCGGACAGCCATGCTCGAAACGCCTGCAACGAGAGGCGGTTCGAAGCACGGTCCGCTATTCGGGGTGAGCTGCGCTGCAAAGCAGGACGCCGTGGGCTTGTGCCGCGTTGCCGTCCCCGCATAGAGCGCGATTTGACCAATCCGATTCCCCGCTCTCGACATGAACATGGAACGCGTGTCTTTTCTCGGCAAGCAGAACCCCTCTCTGACGCTGGCGCTCGCGGGCGGACTGGCGTTGATCGTCTTTCTGGTCGATTCGTTCGGTCACTTTGCCGCGGCGATCATGGTGTTGTATTCGATCGTCGTGATGCTGGTGGCCACCGTCCTGTCGCGCCGCGGCACGCTGATCGTCGCGATTGCCTGCATCTGGGCAACGGTGATCGGCTTTCTGATCGGGCATCTCGACGAAGAGTCATTCTCCGCACTCGCACGCGCCACGGTGGCCTGTCTGTCGATCATCGCGACGACGGCCCTGACGTTGCGCATCCAGGCCGATGCCGCGCGTCTTGCGGAGCAGGTGCGCGAGCTGAACCAGACGCACGACGCGCTGAACCGTTCGACAACCGAGCTTGCACATGCCACGCGCGTCACGATGCTCGGCGAGCTGGCGGCGTCGATCGCACACGAAGTGAGCCAGCCGCTCGCCGCGATCACGACGCATGGCGAAGCGGGGCTGCGCTGGTTGCGGCGCGAAACACCCAATCTCGATGAAGCGTGCCACGCGTTCGAAGCCATGGTGAGCAATGCGCGTCGTTCAAGCGAGATCATCCGTCGCATACGTGCGCTGGCCAGCAAGAGCGAGCCGACGTTTGCGCCGCTTGGCATCAATAGCCTCGTCGTCGAAACGATCGACTTGCTGGACCGCGAGGTCAAGCGGTACGGCGCTGTCGTGAAGATGGACCTGTCACCGGGCGAGTTGACGGTGAACGGCGACCGCGTGCAATTGCAGCAGGTTCTGATCAATCTGGCCGTCAATGGATTGCAGGCGATGTCGTCGATTCAAAACCGGCCGCGCGAACTCAGGTTGCACACACGCATGGAGGAAGGGAAGCGCGTCTCTATTACGGTCGAAGACTCCGGCGTGGGCATTTCACCCGAGGTTGCAGCGAAACTCTTTAGCGCTTTCTTTACGACGAAAACAGAGGGAATGGGTTTGGGGTTGTCGATCTGCCGGTCGATTGTCGAAGGACATGGCGGCTCCATCTCGTGCGTGACACCCTCGACACACGGCGCAAGCATGCAAATCGCGCTTCCTGTGCCTGTTCTTGCCGAGGCGTGAGCCGCGCAAGGTTACGTTGCTTTCACGTGCTTGTCGCGAGTGAGTTTCTCGTGAACGTCCTGCGTGAGTCGCGCGATCTGTTCGGTGAGATCGCGCGTCAACTCCGTTAGCTCGGTGTTCTGTCGCAGAAGCGCCTGCATTTGCTCGGTTTGATGCGCAAGCGCCTTGTCGCGCCGTTCCGCAGCAAGCGCCAATGCTTCGCGATGACGCGCGTCGGCGTCCGCATGCGCCTTGTCGCGATCGGCCTGACGCGTCTGAGCGAGCAGGATCAACGGCGCTGCATAAGCCGATTGAAGGCTGAACGCCAGATTCAACAGGACGAACGGATACACGTCGAAACGTGTCACGCCGCACACGTTCAATCCAATCCATATAGCGACGATCAAGGTTTGCGACAACAGAAACGTTGGCGTGCCGAAGAAGCGTGCGAACGATTCCGCCTTCAGCGCAAACCAGTCGTTGCCGAAGACGGTTGAAAGATGCGCATAAGGAAAGTGAAAACGCAGATGATCGCGTGGCTGGTCATCGTGCTCAATATGATTCGCGGCCTTGTCGCCCTGCGACGCAAGACCCTTGATGTTGCTTTCCATGATGATAGTGGGAATGAATGCTGGAATTGAATAACGGATGCACATCGTTTCGCGCATCGAATGTATGCAGACTGTAGAGCTTCGTTGCCGCGCCGGGTTATGCAAATGCACGCCGCAGTTCACGTCCGCACGGCCTGTGCGCGAGCCGCGCGCAAATGCATCGAACGCGAATGGTCGTGCAGATACCAAAGTGTCGGGGCGATACACAACGCCCGTCTCCCGATAGCCTGGATACTGGATTGGTACGCGATGCACTGGCCGCGATAAAGATCGCACAGCGCGAAGTGCGTATTTCGCCGTGTCGCGTTCGTCGGATCGACGAGAAGAGCGACGGCTGAATTGGCATCAATCCAGGAGTTCAGGTAATGGCTACGTTTGTATTGAAAGATGGCACCCAGCTTTTCTATAAGGATTGGGGTTCGGGTCAACCCGTCGTGTTCTCGCATGGCTGGCCGCTGAATGCCGACGCGTGGGACGCGCAGATGATGTATCTCGCGGAAAAGGGTTATCGCGTGATCGCCCATGACCGGCGCGGGCATGGCCGTTCGAGCCAGCCGTGGGACGGCAACGACATGAGCCGCTACGCGGACGATCTCGCGGAACTGATCGAGCATCTCGACCTGAAGGATGCGGTGCTGGTCGGCCACTCGACGGGCGGCGGCGAAGTCGCGCGCTACATTGGCCGCCACGGCACGCAACGCGTGCGCAAGGCCGTGCTGATTTCCGCGGTGCCGCCGCTGATGCTGAAAACGCCCGCCAATCCGGGCGGCCTGCCGATCTCGGTGTTCGACGACATCCGCAAGGGCGTGATCGAAAACCGCTCGCAGTTCTTCAAGGATCTGGCTTTGCCGTTCTATGGCTTCAATCGCGAAGGCGCGAAGCCGTCGCAGGGCACGATCGATGCGTTCTGGTATGCCGGCATGCAATGCTCGATCAAGAGCGCGTACGACTGTATCAAGGCATTCTCGGAAACGGACTTCACGGAAGACCTGAAGAACATGACCGTGCCGACGCTGGTGCTGCAAGGCGACGCGGATCAGATCGTGCCGCTGGACGATTCCGGCAAGCTTTCGTCGAAGCTCGTTCCGAACGGCAAGCTGAAGATCTACGAAGGCGCGCCGCATGGCATGTGCACGACGCATGCGTATCTCGTCAACGCCGACCTGCTGCAGTTCATTCAGGAATAACAGCAGACGCCTGCAAGTCCTGTCGGTTATCCGGGCACCGACAGGATCTGGCCGTTACCCGTGACGCAAACCATTGCGCCACGGGTAACGGCGTTATTGCTCCTGCTCTTCGCTGGTTGTATGCGTCGGGCGATGATCGCTATACAAGCCGTAGGCGCGAGCTTCGTTGATGTCGACGATACGCAATCCACTCGAAGTGAACGCACGTGCTTGCATGGAGTGCGCACGCCGCCGCGTCAGCATCGCTGCGACGCCAGCGAATGCCGCGCCGACCATCGTACCTGCGGCGCCGCAAATCAGCGAAGCGAGTGCCTGTTTGATATCGGCTCCGAGTCCCGTGCCCGTTGCGGAATAAAAGAGTGTAGGGCCGCATAGCAGGCCCCATGCGCCGCCCCAGAACGCGCCCGTTGCGCTCCAGTACTTGACGCGTGTTCGTGCGGAATCGTATACGGCTCGCAAATCGAACGGGCATGCAGACTGTTCAGGAACAGGCGATTCTTCCAATGCATTCAAGCGTGTGCCCGTTGGGCGCCGCGTCGACACGAGGGTCAACCGTTTGCTTCGATCGTTCACGACCGTCTCCTGATCGTCTGATTCGCATGGCGCCGCATCGATCTCGCACGGCGGTGTGTGAATGCATTGTCAGGTGAATGGAAGCTCGCAAATGTCGAATTGGCACGACGTTCAAGCGGTTTGCACGGTCGCGCTATTGGAGCGACGCGAATGCCGCGCGGCCGAGATTGCCGAGCACCGTGTCGTTCTGTGGCGTGTGAATGCGCGCGCACAGTACATCGCGATAATGGCGTTCGAGCGCGTTGTTGCGGCTCAAACCCGGGTTGCTGCTCGCTTCGAGCGCGAACTCGACGGCTTCGATTGCGTGCTGGCTCACGAGGTATTTGATCGTCGGCGCTTCCGTTGCGCTCACGTGGCCGGCCGCGCCCGCGTCGAGCAACACGCGGTTGTTGAAGAGCAATGCGTCGATACGTCCTACCGTCTGCTGAAAACTGTCGAGGCTCGACAGCGGCGCATTCAGGCTCGACGGCACGCGTTGCGCTGTCCAATGCACGAACCAGTCGCGGGCCGCGCGCGCGACGCCGTCGTAGATCGAAGGTAACAGCACGTTCATCCAGAGGCTGGTGACAGGGTCCATGCCGTTGGCTGGAACGGGTATTTGCAGATCGACCGCTTGATCGAGCGGCACGCGCACATTGTCGAAGATGACTTCGTGACTGCCCGTCGCGCGCATGCCGAGATGATTCCACGGTTCGCCGAAACGGATGCCGGGCGTGTCGCGATGAACGAGCCATGTGCCGACGCGCGGCGACGCTTCATCCGTGCGGCCCCATACAGCAAACCATGTCAGCCCCGGGCTGCCCGTCGAGTAGAGCTTGCGGCCGTTCAATATCCAGTGGTCATTTTCCTGTTTGCCGACGGTGCCCGGCAGCCCGCCGCGCGACGGCGAACCGAGTTCCGGCTCGACGCGCAGCGAGTTGATGAGCGCGCCGCGCTCGACGGCGTCGCGCGCAATGCGTTCCTTGAGCGCGATCGGCCAGTTGGGATTCGCCTGCAAACGCAGATGGTAGAGACATTGCATCACGACGATCAGCGCCGTCGAAGGCTCGCCGCGCGCGATTGCACGTATCACCTTCAACGTCTGCGCGAGCGTCGCTTCGCGGCCGCCGAGCGCGCGCGGCACCGTCAACGAAAGCAGTCCGGCGCGGCGCAGCTTCGCGAGGTTGTCGTGTGGAAAATGCGGCCCTGCGTCGAGCGCGGCGGCGCTTGCGGCGAAATCATCGGTCAATGCAGCGAGCCAGGCATCGGCGTGCGGACTATCGAGATCCGCGAGCGCCTCGAGGGCATCGGCGTCGCGCTCGGTATCGATGAGTGCACTGTCGGGATGGCGGCGTGTCATATCGGACTCTGTGTGTCGATGGAGCTAGACAATGCGCGGCGCGAGATCACTGCGCATCGAGCGGAAACTGGCGGTCGAAACTCGGCGCGACGTCGAGCCGCGTTTTGATGACGTCGGCGCGGTGATAGAGATCGGCGGTCTTTTGCTGTTCGGCGACCACATGGTCGTCGATGGCGATGGGATGCAGTTGCGCGCGCTGATAGACGGTCTTCAACACTTCGGGCGGCAAGCCGGTGACGCGCGATTGCATCGCGGCGACTTCATCGGGATGCGACAGCGCCCAGCGCTGCCCGGCCGCGACGCGCTTCAGAAAGTCGGCGATTTCCGCGCGCTTGGCCTTGATCGAGTCTTCGGTTGCGGCCTGGAAGCTCAGTCCCGACGAGAGATTCACGCCATTTGCGATGCTGCGGTCGTGATCACGCTGTTCGGCGAGCGCGACGTACGGGTCCCATGTGGACCACGCATCGACGTTGCCCGACGCGAGCGCGGCCTTTGCATCGGCGGGCTGCATGAAGCGCAGCGACACATCGGAGAGCTTGATGCCCGCACGCTCCAGCGTCGCGATAGCGAGGTAATGGCCAATCGAGCCGCGCGTCGTCGCGATGCGCTTGCCCTTCAGATCGGCGGCGCTTTTGATGGGCGATTGATCCGGGACGATGATCGCGAGGTCGACGGGCTGCGAGCGCGTTACTGCGACGGCACGCACTTTCGCGCCAGCGGCGTAGGCGAAGATCAACGGCGCGTCGCCGAGTCCGCCGACATCGATCGCGCCCGCATTCAACGCTTCGCCAAGCGGCTGCGCAGCGGGGAAGTTGAACCATTCGATCTTGTACGGCACGTCTTTCAACTGCCCGGATGCTTCGAGAATGCCGCGCGTCTGCAATTGCTGATCGCCAACCTTGAGGGTCGTGTCGGCATGAGTGGCGAACGGCGCGGCGTATAACGCAATGAGAAGAAGACGGGCGAGCAGACGGTGCATGATGGATCGTGATGGATGCGAGAGAGTATGAAAAGCCTACGATACGCAGGCGGTTTTTATAAGGCAAACGCATTGTTCTGCTTTGCTAATATGCGAGATCGAAATGCGTGTTCGGCCTTGAATGCGATACGTCAATCACGCTAAGCTCGACACATCATTCGTCAATACTTCATCAAGCGGAAAGTACTCAATGAAACTCGATGAGATCGAGGCCTTTGTCGCTGTCGTGCGCAGCCAATCGCTGAATCAGGCGGCCAATGCGCTGGCGCTCACGCAACCCGCCGTGACGCGCCGCATCCAGAACTTCGAGGAAGCGCTCGGCGTGGCCTTGCTCGACCGCAACACAAAGCCGTTGAAGACGACGCCGATGGGGCGCGCCGTCTACGAGCAATGCCGCGCGATCGTGCGCGAAGTCGAAGCCCTCAGGCATCTCGTCACCGATGATGCGCCGCTTGCAGGCGTGCTGCGTCTCGGCGTCGCGCAGACGGTCGCCGACGTCGCGATGCTCAAGGCCTTGCATGCGTTACGTGAAGCGCACCCGGAATTGCAGGCGCGTGTGTCGACGGGTTGGGGCAATCCGCTGCTGCAAAAGGTCGAAGACGGTGAACTGGATGCGGCTGTCGTGCTGCTGCCCACCAATCGTGCACTGCCGGAAGCGCTGGTAGGCGAGGTGCTCGGTCCGTTGAAGCTGGCGGTCGTCGCGCGCAAGGGCAGCATGAAAAAGCGCGTGCATACGCTGGCCGAATGCCAGGCGTATGGCTGGGTGCTGAATCCCGATGGCTGCGGCTTTCGCGCGGGGCTACAGCATGCGCTTGCCGCGCAGGGATACGCATTGAAGCTGAATCTGGAAACGCTCGGCACCGAGCTTCAACTCGGTCTCGTCGCGGATGGCGTCGGGCTGGGTCTCGTGCCGTTGCCGCTGCTGGATGCAAGCGTGCACGCGGCGCAACTCGACGTGATTCAGCTTAGTGATTTCAAGCCTGAAATCGCCGTGTGGATGGTGCGCTCGCGCGCGCTCGGCAAGATGCAGTCGGCGTTGACGGTGCTGTCGGAAAGCATCGAAAAGAGCTTCAAGGCCGCGCGTTTGTCGCGCGCGGCTTGAGCTTTTTGGCAACGCCCGACGAGCGCAGATCAGATCACGAAGAACCCATGCGTGCCGTCGCGATCCAGTTGCGCGACTAAACCGTACTCCCATTCCAGATACGCGTTCATTGCTTCGCGCGCATTGTCGGTGCCTTCATAGGGGCGCCGGTAACGGTCGATGCGCGGCGAAACCAGGCTCGCATCGCCGCTCTCGACAGGCAACCCCGCGCGTACCCAGGCCGACGTTCCGCCATCGAGTACATGCACCGGCTTGCCCGTCAACGCCGCGACTTCCGGCGCGATGTATGGCGCGAGCGCGTTCGTTCCACACGTCACCACATAGCGTTTCGCATCGGGCAACGCGCGCAGATCGTCGAAGGCATTCGACAGATGCGAGCGCACGATCCAGTGAGCGCCCGGTATATGCGCCTTCACATGATTGGCGCTCGACGTCACATCGAGTACGACTGTGCCGCTCGCTTCATCCGCGAGCAGCGCTGCGAGTTGTTGGGGCGAGAGCGTTTGCGTCGAAGCAGGCTGCGGCTTCGCAGCTTGCCACGGGCCGCTTGCCGTCAGGTCGTCCGGCGATGCGGCGTCCACCACGTAGGTGTCGATGTTCATCTGCGCGAGCCACGAAGCCGTCATGTTCGCGCGCACGCCGTCGTCGTCGAACAGCACGACACGCGCGCCGCGCACAGGCGCGAACATGTCCGTCTCCTGCACGAGCTGTCCGCCCGGCGCGCCCTGAAAGCCGGGTGCGTGCGCGCGTTCGTATTCGGCGGGCGTGCGCACGTCGAATCGATAGGTGGTGCGCGACGAGTCGGCGGCCCAGCGCGTGGCTTCGTCGAGCGTGGTGCGGCTCACGCCGGCGCGTTGCGCGAGCGCGAGTGCTGCACGCTGCGATGCGTCGATGTCCGCCGCGTCGAGTCCCGCTTGCGAATCAAAGCGCCGGTCGCTGCCATGTTCGAGTTGCTGGCCCGCGAGCGTCCAGCCAATCGTGCCGTTGCGCAGCGCAGCAACGGGATTCGGCAGCCCCGCGTTGACGAGCGATTGCGTACCGATGATGCTGCGCGTACGCCCCGCGCAATTGACGATCACACGTGTGGTCGGCTTCGGCGCGAGCGCACGCGCGCGCAGCACGAGTTCTGCGCCGGGCACGCTGATACTGCCCGGAATGTTCATCGTCTGATATTCGTCGAAGCGGCGCGCGTCGAGTACGACGATATCGTCGCCGTTCTTCAGCAACGCATCGACGGCTTCCGCCGAAAGCGAAGGCGTGTGCCGGTGCGCTTCGACGAACTCGCCGAACGCCTTGCTCGGTACGTTCACGTCGCGAAACACTTCACCGCCTGCGCTTATCCATCCGTCCAGCCCGCCCGCGAGCAACGCGACGTTCGTGTATCCAAGCGAGGTCAACTTGTCGGCGGCGCGCTCCGCGAAGCCTTCGCCTGCATCGAACAGCACGATGGACACGTCGCGGCGCGGCAGTCGCGTCCATGCGTCGAGTTCGATGCGCGACAGCGATAGATTCGCTGCGAAGAGCGGGTGACACTGCGCATGCGGATCTTCTTCGCGCACATCGAGCAGGGCGATTTCACGCCTGGCGAGCAGCGCTTCGCGTACGTCTTCATAAGTGCGCTGAGGATATGACTTCATGAATGACGACGTTCCTTGCTGAGGTCCCACAGGTTCGGGATGGTTTCGTTCGAGTAGCCGGAGATGAAAGGCTTGTTGAGGCCGTCGGGCGCGTACGTCGAACGTAGCACTGCGCCGATGTTCGCGCCATAGACGTGAATGCTGACGGACACGCGATCATCATACGCATTGCGCACGCGGTGAATATCGCCGATTTGTGGCGAGACCGCCTCGACAGCGCCTTTTTCGAGGCGTATTTCGTCGCCGGCATGGCGCAGTGTGCCGTCGCTGTCGCGCGTAAAAGGGGCGGCGAGTTCCGCGCCGCGCAGCACGCCGATCAAACCCCACACCGTATGGTCGTGGATCGGCGTCTGTTGTCCAGGGCCCCAGACGAAGCTGACCACGGAGAAGCGTTGCTGCACGTCGGCATACAGCAGGTATTGCTGATAACGCTCGGTGGACGGTTGCGCAAAAGCATCGGGCAGCCAGTCGTCGGCGTGGATCAGTTCGCGCAACGCATGCCCGCCACGTTCGAGCAATTCGGGTTCAGCGGTATCAGCATCGACGAGCGCCGCGATCTCGCCAACAAAATGACGCAGTTTGTGAATCGCCATCAGTCGAGCAGCTCCCGTTCCTCTTCGACGAGCCCTTCATACAGGCTCTCGAACGAGTGCAGCGCGCCGCCCGGACGGCCGACCTGCTGATGCGTCAACGCGGCCATGTCGTGCGGAATCGGTTGCGGCGTGCCCGCTGCTTCGGCGAGCAGTTGCGCGTGGCAGGCGTTGTCGAGCGCGATGTACCACCATGCAGCCGATTCGACGCTCGGCCCGGCCGTCAGAATGCCGTGATTCTTCAGGATTACCGCCTTGTGCTGGCCAAGTGCGTCGGCGATGCGCGCGCCTTCGTCCGTATCGAGTACCACGCCCCTGAAGTCGTCGAACAGCGCGTGGTCTTCGTAGAACGAGCATGAGTCCTGTGTCAACGGATCGAGCTTGCGTCCCAATGTGGACCACGCTTTGCCATACAGCGAATGCGTGTGCGCAGCGGCGACGACGTCGGCCCGCGCTTCATGAATAGCCGCGTGAATCGCGAATGCCGCCTGATTCACGGGACCCTCGCCGACGACGATCTCGCCATGACGGTTGACGAGCAACAGGTCCGACACGCGAATGCGGCCGAAATGCTTGCCGAGCGGATTGACCCAGAAGTGATCGGTCCATTCGGGATCGCGCGCGGTGATGTGACCCGCGAGACCTTGCGCGAAACCATAGCGCGCGAACAGACGGAATGCGCCCGCAAGGCGCTCTTGCCGATGGCGGCGTTCCTGCGCAAGCGTGCGCTGCGGCGCGGCGTCGTCGTCGAACCAGAACTTGCGCACGGGCGTCTGGCGAAGCGCGAGCGAGGGCGTATCGTGGAGTGCAGTGCTCATGTTTTTATATGCTCCCGTCGTCACGCGGCACGGCGGACGCGGGCCGTCAACTCGCGCGTCGTGGGGATCAGTTCGCGCCCGTAGTCGATTGCATCTTCGAGCGGATCGAAGCCGCGAACCAGGAAGGTCGTCACGCCGAGTTCGTAATACTCGGAGAGCGTTTGCGCGACCTGCGCCGGCGTCCCGACGAGCGCCGTCGAATTCGAGCGTCCGCCGATTTCCTTGGCGACGGCCGTCCACAGCCGGTCGTCGGCGCGGACGCCGTCGCCCGACGCGGCCAGCAGGCGCTTCGCGCCTTCGCTCTGTTGCGGGCCGCCGCGCGAAAAGCCCTGTTCGACGCGCAGACGCCGTGTTTCTTCGAGGATGTGCTCGGCGCGTTCCCACGCCGCCTTTTCCGTCGACGCGAGAATCGGACGGAACGACACCGAGAAGCGCACGTTGCGGCCATGCTTTGCCGCTTCGGCGCGCACGCGCGCGATCAGTTCCGCGACCTGTTGTTTCGATTCGCCCCACAGCGCGTAGACATCGGCGTGCTTGCCCGCGACGGCGAGCGCAGCCTCCGAAGCGCCACCGAAATAGATCGGCACATGCGGCGTCTGCTTCGGCTTCACATCGGAGAAAGCCTTTTCAAAGCGATAGAAGCGGCCTTCATGATCGAACGGTTCGTTCTCAGTCCAGACACGTCGCAGGATCTGCAGATATTCGTCGGTGCGCGCATAGCGTTCGTCGTGCGCGAGATAGTCGCCGTCGCGGCGTTGATCCTCGTCGCTGCCACCAGAGATGAAGTGCACGGCGAGACGTCCGCCAGAGAAATGATCGAGCGTAGCCAGTTGCCGCGCGGCCAGCGTCGGCGCGACGAAGCCGGGACGGTGCGCGAGCATGAAGTGCACGCGCGACGTGACGCTCGCGGCATACGCAATCGTGATCGTCGCATCGGGGCTCGTCGAACTGTGCGGCACGAGTATGCGATCGAAGCCCGCGTCCTCGTGGGCCTGCGCAAAGGCGCGCACATAGTCGGTATCGATCGCGGGGCCTTGGGGCAGATGCGTTTCCGATACCTTGCGCTGCTGGATCATGCCGATGAATTCGACGCTCACGTTGGCTCCTTGCCGTATGTTCCGCTTCGACGGACGATTGGATGTGAAAGCAGACGCGTTAAGCGTCTGCAGGTCGAAATCAGGCTATCACTGCGTTATGCAGAATTTAAATAGTAAATTCAGATAAAGATATCGAGTGCGCATGTTAGACATGGCTCGACATGCGTGAATCAGAGCGTGGCTGGCAGGCGTTCCAGAAACTCCCACGGGAAAATGCCACGTTCGTGGCTATCGCTGAACAGCAGTTGGACGCCGTATCCGGCGGGGCGAACGTCCAGCACGGCGATGTCGTCCGGGACGACGGGCTCACCGCCACGCAGGCGTAGACGCTTGCATTCGGCGCAAGGGCAAAGCTGCCGCAACACGCGATGCGCGACACACTGCGTCGCGCCGTCGGGCCAATGCAGCGTCAGCGTGTGCGCTGTGTGGTCGATCTCGATGTGCCGAGGGGTTTTCATCGAGCGCTTTGCCCGATCTGCTGCAACGCGATCCGCACAGCCTTGCGGACTTCGGGATCGGCGTCGTTGAGTGCGTGTTCCAGCGCGGCTAGTGTAGATGGATCGCGCAGTTCGCCGAGCGCGAGCGCCGCTTCCTTGCGCAAGTTGCTGATTGGATGCGACAGCAGCGCGACTAGCGGCTGCGCGGCGGCGCGGTCGCCCAGTTGACCCAAAGCCCGCGCCGCGCGCAGGCGCACTTGCCAGTAGGCGTCATCGAGCGCGGCAATCAGTGCGTCGCGAGCGGATTGTGCACGCAGCTTGCCGAGCGTCGTTGCGGCTTCTTCGCGGACTTGCCACGCCGAATCGGCGAGTGTGTGTAGCAGCGCGTCGGCTATCGCGGCATCGTCCGCTGGCGCGAAACCCAATGCGCCGACGGCCACGCGGCGAATCTCCGCACTGGTGTCACGCGTCGCGACACGCGCGAGCGGCACGAGCGCGCGCGCATCCTTGAGCCAACCGAGCACGCCGACAGCTTCGATGCGTACGCCTGGATCGTCGTGATCGAGCGCGCGTACTGCGGCTGAAAACGCGTCGGCATAACGCAGTTCGCGCAATGCGCGCAGTATGGCCGCTTTCACGAACGGCTCGGGATGATCGACCCACGCGCACAACACTTCGCCGGAAGACGCGTCCTTCAACGCCGACAGACTCGACGCAGCCGCTTCGCGCACATCCCGTTCCGCATCGGTCAACGCCTCGCACAACGCCGCGACGATCTCCCGTTGCTCCCATGCGCCGAGCACGCGCGCCGCTTCGCTGCGCACGTCGGCGGACTCATCGTGCTTCAGCGCGGCGACGATGGGTTGCAGCGCATCGGGGTCTTCGAGGTCGGCGAGTTCGAGCAGCGCGATGCGTCGCACGACGGCATCGGCATCCGCGAGACGCGGCAGTAACGCCGCCGCTTCCGGCGCGAGTGTTTGCGGATCGTAGGTCAGAATGGTCGGGTCGGTCATGGACGATCAAAGTGTGAAGTTGCGCGGCGTCATGCCATCTCGCGCAGCAGTGCAAGGCATTGGCGCTTGATATCGATGAAGGCGAGGTCGAGCGTCGTATCGTCGCGGCGCGGGCGCGGCAGCGGCACGGGAATATCCGCGACCACCCGCGCCGGGCGCTGCGACAGCATCAGGATGCGGTCGGCGAGAAACAGCGCTTCTTCGATGTCGTGTGTGACGAACACGATGGTGGTGCGCACCTTCGCCCAGATATCGAGCAGCAAGGTCTGCATCATGCGGCGCGTTTGCGCGTCGAGCGCGCCGAACGGCTCGTCCATCAGCAGCACGCGCGGCCGGTTGATCAGCACGCGCGCGATCTCGACGCGCTGCTGCATGCCGCCCGATAGCTGCGCCGGATAATGCGAGTCGAAGCCGCCGAGCCCGACGAGTTCCAGCAGTTCGGCCGCCTGCCTGCGGCGCTCGCTCGCGCCGAGTCCCTTCATCTTGAGGCCGAACGCGACGTTGTCGATCACGCGCTTCCACGGAAACAGCGTGTGCTGCTGAAACACGAGGCCGCGTTCGGGATGCGGACGGTCGACGGCTTCATCGTCGACGGCGATCATGCCTTGCGTCGCGGCGATGTGGCCCGCTATCGCGCCGAGCAAGGTCGACTTGCCGCAGCCCGAAGGGCCGAGCACGCAGACGAACTGACCGGGCGCGATATCGACGTCGAGACCGTCGAGCGTGGCGATGCGTGCATGCGGCGGACCGACTTCTACCGCAAGGCCGCGCACGCTGATGCTTGCCGCCGTGGTGGCGGCTTCAATGGCGACGCTGCTCATCGGCGGGTCTCCTGCAGTCTGTACCACGGCGTTAGCGCGACGCCGAGACGTTTGACGAGCACGCTGCTGCCCATCCCGAGCGCGCCGATCAGCGCCATGCCGACGACGATATCCGGGTAGTTCTGCAACGTGTAAGACTCCCACGTGAAGTAGCCGATTCCGTATTGACCCGCGATCATCTCTGCGGTGACGAGACAGAACCACGCGGTCCCCATGCCGATCGCGAGGCCCGTGAATATCGCGGGCGCGGCGCCAGGCAGTATCACTTCCGTATAGAGCGCAAGCGGCTTCGTGCCGAGACTGCGGGCCGTCGCAACGAGCCGTGGATCGATGCCTTCCACGCCATGCACGGTATTGAGCAGGATCGGGAACAGCGCGCCGATGAACGTGATGAACATCATGCTGAGTTCCGATGACGGAAACATCAGGATCGCGAGCGGTATCCATGCGACGGCGGGAATGGGGCGCAGCACTTCGAGCGCGGGCAGCGCGGTATCTTCTATGGCGCGGTAGCGGCCAATCGCGAGACCCAGGCCGACGCCGACCACCGTCGCGGCACAGAAGCCCGCCAGCACGCGCCAGATGCTCGCGGCCAGATGCATCGGCAGCTTCGGCGAATGCAGCAGCGACCACAGGGCGGGCAGGGCATCGGAAGGCGCGGGCACGTTCGCGAACGTGATGAAGCCCGCCGACAGCCTGAAGTGCACGGCCAGTTGCCAGAGCGCGACGCATACCGCGAGCGATGCCGCGCGCCACGCACGACGTTTGGTCGTTGGCGTGAAGAAGGGCGCGCGTCGGCGTGTCGATTCGCGTCTGTCGCGGAGTTCAAAGGTGGCGGCCATAGACGTTTTCCCGATGTGGCGTGACGATGAAACGCGTTCAGCGCGACGCGACGGCTTGCGCCGCGCCCGTTTTCGCGGCGGCATAATCAACGACGGAGCCCGAAACCTGTTGCGCGTACTGGTCAGCGCCGGCTTTCAGCAGGAACGCGGTGATCGCGCCGTGTGCGTCCTTCACATACCACGCCTGATTCGCGAACAGCTTGAGGCCGCTTGCGTGATCGTGAACGAACACGGCACGCGCCTTGACGCCCGACTGCTCGATCTTGCCGAGTGCCGCGAACGCTTCATCCGCCGATGCGTAATTGCGGACCTTCGCTTCGTTGTCGAGCCACACCTGGGCGACGTCGTTGAAGTCGCGAATTGGCTTGCCTGTCACGGCGTCGTTGGCGACGAGCGGTTGCTTCGCGTAGTTCTTCAGCGCGGCGTCGTAGTCGAGTCCGGATTCCTTGAACGCCTGGCGGATATACCGGTCGTCGATGAACGTGTTCACGTCCAGATCGACGTCCGTTTTCTTCAGCAGCTTCAGCGTTTCGATTGCGGTCGCCGTGGCCTGCCGGTACTCCGGCTTCCATGTAAGGTCGCGTGTCTGCAGGCCGAGCGGACCGTGATACAGATAGTCGACGGGTGCTTCGATGCCCGTCGTCTTCTGGATCAGCAGGCTGTATCTCTCGGGGTCTTGCGCGATCAGACGGTTCGCCTCGATGGCGGCGCGCAGGTACGCGACGACCACTTCGGGGTACTTCTGCGCATAGGCCGCATCGACGAGCGCACCGTGATAGGTGGGCACATGGCTTTGCGCGCCGTCGTAAATCTTGCGCGCGATGCCGCGATAAGGAAACAGATCCGCGAACGGCACGAAGTCCGCATGCGCGTCGATCTTGTTCGCCTTCAGCGCGCTGCCCGCCACTTCCGGCGCCTGCGTGATGATGTTCACGTCGGTTTCGGGGTTCCAGCCTTGCGCCTTGATCGCGCGCAGCAGCATGCCGTGCGACGTCGATGCGAAGGGGACGGAAATCGTTTTTCCCTTGAGGTCGGCAATCGAACGGATCGGCGAATTCTCAGGCACGACGATGCCGTTGCCGCTGCCCTCTACGCTGCCCGACAACACCGTAATGAACTCGCTCTTGCGGCCCGCCTTCTGGAACGCCGCGCCATTCAGCGAGCCCGGAAAATCCGCCATCACGCCGAAGTCGAGCTTGCCCGCGACCATCTCGTTCGTGATCGGCGCGCCGGACGTGAAGTCTTTCCATTGCACGTCGTAGGTCACGTCCTTGTATTTGCCCGTATGCGGCAGATACTTGTCGAGCAGATTCAGTTCGCGGATCAGCAAGCCGCCTGTCGCGCAGTTGATCGTCGTGTCCTGCGTGCCGATGGCGACGCGGATCGTTTCGGCATGCGCCGAGCCCGCAGTGAATGCGAGGGCGAGGGAAGCAACAGAGATGAAGTGCGGTAGAGCGTAGCGGATGGTCATGATGTCGGCTCTTTCGTTGGTGTCAATGCAAGGACAGTGAGTGCTGTGTGCTCGCGTCGTCTCGCTAGCGCAGCAGATAGGGAATATCGACTTTCACGGCGCCCGTCGGGCAATCCTGTTCGCATGGCATGCAGTACCAGCATTCGTCGAACTGCATATAGGCCTTGCCTTTGCTGACGTCGATCGCGAGCAGATCGAGCGGGCAAACGTCGACGCATACCGTGCAGCCTTTGTCGGCGATGCATTTGCTTTCGTCGATCGTGACGGGTGCCGCGCTTCGATGAAGAATGTCGTGTGGGGTGAAGGACATCGCGGTGCTCCTGTCAGGCGGTCACATCGGCGAGCGCCTGGGCGTTCGCGCGCGGATCGGGTTTGTCGTCGTGAATGCGCAGGTTGCTGTACGAGCCGCGTTCGCGTTCATCGAGCGGCACGATGTACGGTTCGATAGCGCGCTTCTCGCTGGTCATGCGGTCCGATGCATCCTTGCGCAGATGCGTATGGCAGAACCAGTCGGCGTCGTTGCGCTGCGGATAATCGACGCGGTGGTGATACAGACCCCAGCGGCTTTCGGTGCGATACAGCGACGCGCGCGCGGCCATTTCGGCGCAATCGCGGATCGCACGCACTTCGGCGGCGCGCATCAGTTCATGCGGATGCGTGGCCTTGATCGACGCGATGTCGTCGGCGATTTCCTCGAAGCGTTGCAGGCCGATTTCCATCTTGCGCGTCACCTTGGGCGGCTGAAGATAGTCGTTGACCATGCGGCGCAGCTTGTACTCGACTTGCGCAGGTGCAAGCCCATGCTCGAGTTCGAGCGGCGCATAGACGCGCGCGCGTTCGGCATCGATCTGTTCGTGATCGAGCGGCGCATGTTCGCGGCCCGCAACGAAGGCGGCTGCGCTCTGACCTGCAAACCAGCCATACGTGAACGCGCCGAGCATGTAGTTGTGCGGCACGGCGGCCATGTCGCCGGCAGCGTAAAGGCCACCTACTGTCGTCTCTGCGCGCTCGTTGACGTACACGCCCGACGCGCTGTGCCCGCTGCAAAAGCCGATCTCGGAGATATGCATCTCGACCATCTGCTGCCGGTAATCGGTGCCGCGTCCCGCATGAAAGCGCCCACGGCTCGGACGTTCGTTCGTGTGCAGGATCTGCTCGATGGTCTGGATGGTTTCTTCGGCGAGGTGATCGAGCTTGAGAAACACAGGGCCGTTGCCGCTCTGGAGTTCCTGATAGAACTCCCACATCATCTGGCCGCTCCAGTAATCGCATTCGATGAAGCGTTCACCCTTGCCGTTCGCCGTGAAGCCGCCCAGCGGACCCGTCACATACGCGCAGGCGGGACCGTTATAGTCCTTGATCAACGGATTGATCTGGAAGCATTCGAGATTCGCCAGCGCCGCGCCCGCGTGATAGGCCATCGCGTAGCCGTCGCCCGCGTTGGTCGGGTTCTCGTACGTGCCCATCAGGTAGCCGGAGGCGGGCAAGCCGAGCCGGCCCGCCGCGCCGCACGACAGAATCACCGCTTTCGCACGAACCACGTAGAACTCGGCCGTGCGACAATCGAAGCCCATCACGCCGTTCACATTGCCCTGCGCGTCGGTCAACAGGCGCGTCGCGACGATGCGATTCGTGATCGCGATGCGCGCGCGTTTCAGTTGCCGATACAGCACTTTCTTGATGTCGTGTCCTTCGGGCATCGGCAGCACATACGAGCCCATGTGGTGCACTTTCTTGACCGCGTAGTCACCCGTGCCGTCTCTTTCGAACTTCACGCCCCAACGATCCAGTTCTTCGATCGTCTTGAAGCTGTGCTTCGCGTATGCGTAGACGGCGGCCTGATCGACGATGCCGTCGTTGGCGATGGTGATTTCGCGCGTGTATTGCTCGGGTGTCGCGTGGCCGGGAATGACGGCATTGTTCAGGCCGTCCATGCCCATCGATATCGCGCCGCTACGCTTGACGTTGGCTTTTTCGAGCAGCAATACCTTCAGATTCGGATTGGCTTCCTTCGCCTTGACAGCGGCCATCGGTCCCGCTGTTCCGCCGCCGACCACGACGATGTCGTATTCGAGTACATGGGTGTTCATCGTGCTTTCCTCGTTGCGTTGTGCTTCGCGCTTTTGCCCGCTTTTTCCCGGTCGATGCGGAAGCGGTACTGAAACGCATCGCCGCGAAAGTACAGATGTTCGTAGTCGATCGGCGTGCCTGCCGCGTCGTGCGTGAGACGGTCGATGCGCAGCACCGGGCTGCCTTCCTCGACCCGCAGAGCGTCGACGATTTCGTCGTCGGCGAGGATCGCGTCGATCGCGACATCCGCATGGCCGAGCGGCACGCCGCAGTCGTTTTCGAGGATCAGGAAGATGTCGCGCGTGACGAGATCGGCATTCGCCAGACGCGTGCCGAGCGCTTCGGGAAGCCACGTCAGTTCGAGCGATACGGGCTCGCGGTTCAGCAGCCGCACGCGATGAATTTCCGTGACGGGTGCGCCTTCTTCGAGCCCAAGGCGCGCGGCTACGTTGCGATCGGCCTCGACGACGCGAAAGCTGCGCAGCTGGTTGACGATCTCATAGCCCATCGACGACATCGCTTCCGCGAAGCCCTGCAGCGAACTCACGTTCTGAAACGCCTTTGGTTTCGATACAAACGTGCCTTTACCGTGCAGCTTGAACAACAGGCCTTCTTTTTGCAGGTCGCCGAGCGCCTGGCGCACGGTGATGCGGCTCACGCCGTACATCGCGCAGAGTTCGTGCTCGGACGGCATCTGCGAATGCGGTGCGTAGGTGCCGTCGAGAATCTGCACGCGCAGCGCATCTTTGATCTGCGCGTAGAGCGGAACGGAGGCGACGGGGGCGAGGGGGCTGGCCGGTTTCGACATGGCTCAACTTGTTATGACAAGATGAGTTGCAGTCTAGTGAACGCTATCTGGCGGCCAAACCAACTATTTCTGCTATCTATTTGAGCAAACGGCGGGAATGGATCGCGCCATGCGGGTATTTACTGAAGCGCCCGGCGTGCAAAACGCGAGCGCAGCCAGACGCCGATGCGGTCGACATACAGATACACCACGGGCGTCGTATACAGCGTCAGTATCTGGCTCACGATCAATCCGCCGACAATCGAAATGCCCAGCGGCCGCCGCAGATCGGCGCCTTCGCTATTGCCCAGCGCGAGCGGCAGCGCGCCGAGCAGCGCGGCGCAGGTCGTCATCATGATGGGGCGGAAGCGCATCAGGCTGGCGTGGTAGATCGCGTCGCGCGGCGACATGCCCGAGCGCGACGCGTCGATCGCGAAGTCGACCATCATGATCGCGTTCTTCTTGACGATGCCGATCAGCAAAATGACGCCGATCAGCGACATCACCGTGAACTCGACGTGAAACAGCATCAGCGCGAGCAGCGCGCCGACTCCCGCCGAAGGCAGCGTCGACAGAATGGTCAGCGGATGCGCGTAGCTTTCGTACAGCACGCCGAGCACGATATACACGGACAGCAGCGCGGCGGCCACGAGCAAAGGTTCGTCCGACAGCGACTGCTGGAAGGTACGCGCCGTGCCTTCAAAGCTAGCGTGAAGGGATGCGGGCATGCCGATGTCGATCATCGTACGGTTGATGGCTGTCATCGCTGTCGAGAGCGATTCATGCGGCGGCAGGTTGAAGGAGATCGTGGTGGCGACGAAACTGCCCTGATGGTTCACGCCGAGCGCTGTGTGGCCCGGTTTGAAGCGCGCGAAGGCGCTGAATGGAATCATCGTTTCCTGCGCGGTGCTGACGGACGTGCCCGCCGATGCGCTGGAATGGCCGCTCGCCGCGAGCGAATTGATCGCGAGGTTGCGGGCCGAGTCGGCGGCGACGGTGGCGGCGCTGCTCGTTGTAGTCGAGGTCGTACCGCTCGTACTCGTGCTGTTTAGTGCGGGAACGGCTAGCGCGAACGGCGTTGCGCCCGCTGTGGGAAGCGTGACGACGACGTCGGATGCCGCGCTCGTGCTGCTGGCTGCATCGGCGCTCGTCGCGGACGCGGCTATGGGTTGCGTGGGAGTCGCGGTGCCGCCCGGTGTCGTGACGGCTTGCGCGACCCCCGATGTTTGCGCGGCATTCGAACTGCTTTGCGACGTGCTCGGGGCGCTTGGACCGCTGACTGTACCCGCGACAAAATTCGTCGACTGCGTGCCGCTCGGCGTGCCGCCCGATGTGCTGACGTACAGATCGTTCAGCGTCTCCGGATGCTGCCAGTAACGCGGCGCGACTTCCATCACGACATAGTATTGGTTCATCGGGTTGTAGATCGTCGAGACGAGCCGTTGACCGAACGCGTCGTACAGCGTGTTGTCGATCTGCGCGGGCGTGATGCCGAGGCGCGCGGCCGTCTCACGGTCGATATCGACATCGGCTTCGAGTCCGCTTTGTTGCTGGTCCGAGCTGACGTCTTCGAGTTCCGGCAGCGCCTGCAACGCCTGAGTCAGGCGCGGCGCCCATTTGTACACGTCGCCGCTCGTGTCGCCTAGCAAGGTCAACTGATACTGCGCGTTACTCTGCCTGCCGCCGACGCGAATGTCCTGCACGGGTTGCAAATAGAGACGCGCGCCCGCCACTTCGTTCAACTCGGGACGCAGCCGCGCGATCACTTCATCGGCAGTCTGGTTACGTTGCGACAGCGGTTTCAGCGACACGAACACGAAACCCGTATTGGTCTGACGTCCGCCTGTGAAGCCGACCACGCTCGCCACCGCAGGGTCCGAGCGGACGATTTGCATCAGTTGCTTGAGCTTCGTTTCCATCGCCTGAAACGACACGCTCTGATCGCCCTGAATGCCGCCGATCAACCGGCCCGTGTCTTCCTGCGGGAAAAAGCCCTTGGGAATCTCGATGTAGAGAAACACGTTCAACGCGATGGTGACGAGCAGCAACGACATCATCAGCAACGGATGGCGCAGCGACCAGTCGAGCGTGCGCGCGTAACCTTCACGCATGCGTTGCAGCGGCTGCGTAAGCAAATGCGAGAGACGTTGCATACGCGATGCGTTGCCGCCGTTATCGCGCTTTGTGCTCGCGAGCAGCCGTGAACACATCATGGGTGTCGTCGTGAGCGATACGGCGAGCGAGACGAGTATCGCAACCGACAGCGTCACCGCAAACTCTCGAAACAACCGCCCGATGATGCCGCCCATCAGCAGGATCGGAATGAACACGGCAATCAGCGAGATCGAAATCGACAGCACGGTAAAGCCGACTTCGCGCGCGCCGAGCAGTGCCGCCTGCATGCGCGACTTGCCCGCTTCGAGATGCCGCGCGGTGTTTTCGAGCACGACGATCGCATCGTCGACGACGAAGCCCGTTGCGACGGTCAAAGCCATCAGCGACAGATTGTCGATCGAATAGCCGAGCAGATACATGACCGCGAACGTGCCGACGATCGACACGGGCACGGCCGCGCTCGGAATCAACGCGGCCCGCGCGCTGCCGAGAAAGAAGAACACGACGAGTATCACCAGCGCGACGGCGATCAGCAGTGTGGCTTCCGTGTCGCGCAGCGAGGCGCGGATCGTCGTCGAGCGGTCGGAGGCTTCGAGGATGTCGACATCGGCGGGCAGCGCGGACTTGAGTTGCGCGACGGTCGCGCGGATGCCATCGACGGTACTGATGATGTTCGCGCCGGGCTGCCGGTAAAGCATCACCAGCACCGACGGCTGATTGTCGCCGGCGAGGCCGAGGTTGCGCAGATCCTCGACGGAATCGACGACTTCGGCGACGTCCGACAGGCGCACGGCTGCGCCGTTGCGATATGCGATCACGAGGTTCTTGTATTGCGCGGCGGTGCGCGCCTGATCGTTCGCATAGAGCTGGAAGCGCCTGCCTTCGCTTTCGATGATTCCTTTGGGACTGTTGGCATTCGCCGATGCGAGCGCCGCGCGAACGTCTTCGAGGCCTATGCCGTAGTGATAGAGCGCGGTCGGATTCAACTCGACGCGAACGGCGGGATTGGCCGAGCCGTTCACATCCACTTCGCCGACACCGGGCAATTGCGATAGCGACTGCACGAGTATCGTCGACGCGAGATCGTAGAGCTTCGCCTGCGTCAACGTGTGCGACGTGAGCGAGAGAATGAGGACGGGCGCGTCGGCGGGATTGACCTTGCGATAGGTCGGATTGCTCTTGAGGCTCGAAGGCAGATCGGCCCGCGCGGCGTTGATCGCGGCCTGCACGTCGCGCGCCGCGCCGTCGATGTTGCGGTCGAGGCCGAATTGCAGCGTGATGCGCGTCATGCCTACGGAGCTTTGCGAGGTCATTTCGGTGACGTCGGCGATCTGTCCGAGATGACGTTCGAGCGGACTCGCGACGCTGTTCGCAACGGTGTCCGGACTTGCGCCGGGCAGACTGGCCTGCACGGAGATGGTCGGGAAGTCGACTTGCGGTAGCGGCGCGACGGGAAGCCGGACGAAAGCGAATATGCCTGCGAGCGCGATGCCAAGCGAAAGCAGCGTCGTCGCCACCGGGCGTTCGATAAAGGGACGCGAAAGGTTCATCAGCGGTTGTCAGAGACGGCCCGTGCGCGAGGGCATGCGGCGGGCGGGGTGACAACGATGCTACGGGTGTCCGCCTGAGGGCGGGTTACTGGGGTGTTGCTGGGCGTTACCGCTTGTCGCGGGGGAAACAGATGTCAGGTTTTGACGTTCGGGGGGATGGGCTGGCTGTCTGCGACGCTTTCCTTCTGCCAGCCTTGTTTGGCTGATTCGCGGCTGATGCCGGGCGCGTGCGGTTGATGCAACAGCATGGGGTGCCCATGCGCGGCTTGTGTTGGATGTAAGCAGTTGTCGTGGGTTTTGCAAGCCGCGCGCTCGCGGTTCGTCAGAGGTCGCGTGGCACCTTCGCGGTGTGGGCGGTTTGGTTTTTTTGTTTTTCGCTGGCATGTTTGCTGCATAAGCGGTTTGGTTTTTTTGCCTTTGCGCTGGCGTCCGCGTATTGCCTTCGTGCTTCATGCGTCGCCGTTTGGTGTTTTGGCCTTTGCGCTGGCATCCGCGTTATGCCTTCGTGCTTCAAGCGTTGCCCCTGTGCGGGGCGGCACCTACTTTTCTTTGCCGCCGCAAAGAAAAGTAGGCAAAAGAAAGCGGCTCACACCGCCAGTCCTTGTGTTTGCCTGAGGGACCCCAACCGGTCTTATGCTTCACACGGCAACATCTCTATTGACGCGCGTTGCCAACGCTTCGAATAAACGCCTCACCCGCTTCGAAGTCCCATACACGGGCGAGCGGCAGCGAATGGTTGCGCCGCCCAGGTGGCAAACTGTGTGTAGGTTGTCGCGACGTACACGTTAGCGCTCTTACATGGTGGGACGCGTGCGCTATCGATCCAGAGTGAGGCGCGCGAGGCTCTACGGCCTACACACAGTTTGCCACCTGGGCGGCGGTGGGATATCTGGCACGGCATGCTGCGACGCGGATAAGTGAAGCGGGTGAGGCGCTCATTTAGAGCGCTGGCAACGAACGTGGGTCACGTGATTGCCGTGTGAAGCGTAAGACCCTTTGGGGGCCCTCAGGCAGAAACTAGAGCTGGCGGTGTGAGCCGCTTTCTTTTGCCTACTTTTCTTTGCGGCGGCAAAGAAAAGTAGGTGCCGCCCCGCACAGGCGACGCTTGAAGCACGAAGGCAAAACGCGGATGCCAGCGCAAAGAACAGGCAAACCAACCAGCACTGCCATCGCCGCAAAGGCAAAAACCCCACCAGCGTCGCAGACAAAAAACCCTTACTGCGCTCCAAGCTTCTTGATAAGCACATCAAGCTGCGCGACCTCGTCTTCGCTCAGATCGGTGAGGGGCGCCCGCACAGGCCCAGCGTCATGGCCTACAAGCTTGGCCCCAGCCTTAACGATACTCACAGCATAACCTTGACGACGATTCCGAATCGCCAGATAAGGCAAAAAGAACTCATCGAGCAACTTACCAGTAGTGACATGATCATCCGCAGCAATCGCGCGATAGAACTCCATCGCCGTCTTAGGAATGAAATTGAACACAGCAGAAGAATAAACGGGCACGCCAAGCGCCTTATACGCCGCGGCGTAAACTTCAGCAGTCGGCAGACCACCAAGATAAGAGAACCGATCGCCCATGCGTCGGCGAATGGTCACCATGCTCTCGATATCACCCACACCATCCTTGAACCCGATCAGGTTCGGGCACTTGTCGGCAAGACGCTCCAACGAATCCGCCCCGAGCTTCGAATTCGCGCGGTTATAAACGATCACGCCCATGTTCTTCACCGCCTTGCACACCTGCTCGACGTGCGCGGCAATGCCGTCCTGCGACGCTTCCGTCAGATAGTGCGGCATCAGCAGCACGCCCTGCGCGCCATTGCGCTCGGCTTCCTGCGCGTATTCGATCGCGACACGCGTCGGGCCGCCCGCGCCCGCGAGAATCGGCACCTTGCCCTTGCAGGTTTCCGTCGCGGTGCGGATCACATTCGAATATTCTGACTTCGTCAGCGAGAAGAACTCACCCGTGCCGCCCGCAGCGAATAGCGCAGTCGCGCCATACGGTGCAAGCCATTCCAGGCGCGCGGCATACGTGTCGGGACGGAAGTCGCCGTTGCTGTCGAAGTCGGTGACGGGGAACGACAGAA
Organism: Paraburkholderia sp. SIMBA_054; assembly: GCF_046534875.1. NCBI lineage: Bacteria > Pseudomonadati > Pseudomonadota > Betaproteobacteria > Burkholderiales > Burkholderiaceae > Paraburkholderia > Paraburkholderia sp. SIMBA_054. The sequence continues at coordinate 219,302 of NZ_JAWRXV010000008.1, forward strand.
GGCCTTCGGATACGATCGCTTTGAGTTCTTGTGGCGTGGTCATGAGTGAGTTCGCTTGGGTGTGTCAGTCAGTGTTGAAGTATTGGCGGCCACGCAGGCCGCGTCATCCCGGAATGGTTCCCGGCGCCAGAAGAATCAACGCACGAGGCAAGGGCGCTTGTTGTCGAACTTCCAGTTGGGAATCAGGTATTGCATCGCTACACCATCGTCACGCGCGCCGAGTCCGTGCTGCTGATACAGCGCATGCGCTTTTTCGAGCGCGTCCATGTCGAGTTCGACGCCAAGGCCCGGCTTCGCCGGCACCTTCACCTTGCCGCCGACGATCTGCAGCGGATCGCGCGTCAGATACTGGCCGTCCTGCCAGATCCAGTGCGTGTCGATCGCGGTGATCTTGCCCGGCGCAGCCGCCGCGACATGCGTGAACATCGCGAGCGAAACGTCGAAGTGATTGTTCGAATGCGAGCCCCACGTGAGGCCCCAGTCGTTGCACATCTGCGCGACGCGCACCGAGCCCTGCATCGTCCAGAAGTGCGGGTCGGCGAGCGGGATATCGACCGATTGCAGCTGGATGGCGTGGCCCATCTGGCGCCAGTCGGTGGCGATCATGTTGGTCGCTGTCGGCAGGCCCGTCGCACGGCGGAATTCCGCCATCACTTCGCGGCCCGAGTAGCCGTTCTCCGCGCCGCACGGATCTTCCGCATACGCAAGCACGTCGTGCTGGTCGCGGCACAGGCGTATCGCTTCGGCCAGCGACCACGCACCGTTCGGATCGAGCGTCACGCGTGCTTCAGGGAAGCGTTCGGCCAGTGCCGTCACCGCTTCGATCTCGGCGTCGCCCGCGAGCACGCCGCCCTTGAGCTTGAAGTCGTTGAAGCCATAACGCGCCTGTGCGGCTTCGGCGAGACGCACGACGGTTTCAGGCGTCAGCGCTTCTTCCGTGCGCAGGCGTTCCCAGTCGTCGCGTCCTTCGGCGCCGCTCGCGTACGGCAGGTCCGTCTTCTTCCGATCGCCGATGTAGAACAGATAGCCGAGCATTTCGACTTCGTCGCGTTGCTGGCCTTCGCCGAGCAGCGCTGCGACAGGCACGCCCAGGTGCTGGCCGAGCAGGTCGAGGAAGGCGGCTTCGAGCGCCGTCACGGCATGGATCGTCGTGCGCAGATCGAAGGTCTGCAAGCCGCGGCCGCCCGCGTCGCGATCCGCGAACTGCTTGCGCACCTTGTTGAGCACAGCCTGCAGATTGCCGATCGACTGGCCGACCACGAACGGACGCGCATCGTCGATCGTCTTGCGGATGTTCTCGCCGCCCGGCACTTCGCCGACACCGGTGTTGCCCGCGCTGTCGCGCAGAATCACGATGTTGCGCGTGAAGAACGGGCCATGTGCGCCGCTCAGGTTCATCAGCATGCTGTCGCGGCCGGCGACGGGGACGACGCGCAATTCGGTGACGGTTGGGGCGCCTTGGGTAATCGTAGACATGAGAGTCGGTCCTGGGTTGGGTCCCAAAAGTGGCCTGTGATGGGCCTGTGAAATTCAATGAAAGAGGTTCGCGCTGCCGCGTCCGGCGTGAAACGCTACGTCTGCGCGACGATCTCGACCCAGTTCGCGCCGCGTCCGCCCTCGCAGCGCGAAACGGCAGAGAGGGCGCCCGAGTCGGCGTCGATCGCATATACGACGACCTGCGCGGACTTCTCGCCGCAAGCGACGAGAAAGCGGCCCGACGGGTCGATCATGAAGCCGCGCGGTTGCGCTTCCGTGTCGGTGAAGCCAGCGTATTCGAGCGAGCCTTCGCGGGTCGCGCGGTAGGCGATCAGACGGCTCGACGTGCGCTCAGCGACGTAGACGTAGCGGCCATCGGGTGTTACCTGCAAATCGGCGGCCCAGACGAGCGTCGCCGCTGTCGCCGCATCGATTTGCGAAGTGCGCAGGCAGCCATCGTTCAGATGCGCGAGCGACGGTGCGCGCGGCGATACGCTGCGCGCCGACAGCGCGCCTGTTTCGCCATCGCGTGAGAACACGGCGACCGTCGCACGAAATTCGCTCGACACATACAGCGTTTTTTCATCGGGCGACAAGCGCAGATGACGCGGGCCGAAGCCCGCTTCCACGGGCACCTTCTGCACGAGTTCGAGCGTTGCGTCGTTCGCGTCGCGGACGATCAAAAAACAGAACACCGTGTCGGAACCAAGCGACGTCGCGTACGCGAAGCGTCCATCCGCCGACGCGATCACCGCGTGCGCATGCACGAAGCCTTCGACCACCTGGCGCGGCCTGATTTCAGCACTGTCCAATGGGCTTGCTCGATACAGGCTCACGGAAGACTCGCCGTACGATGCGCCGAGCAGCCAGTCGTCCGATGGCGTCAGCGACAGATACGCGAGACTCGGCTCGATCGACGCGGTTCGCAGATGCGCGAGACTGCCCGTGTGCGGATCGACCGAATACGTGACGATGCTCCGCTGCGCGCCGCGCGTGGCAGCGTGCAGCACGCGGCCATCGGCGGAGAGGGCGAGTGGCATCACGGTGTCGCCGGCCGGATGGCGTGCGATGCGTTCGATGCCGCCCGTCGAACCATCGACGCGGAAGACGGCGAGATCGCCATCCACCGCGTTCGAGACGATTGCGAAAAACGTCATTTCGGCTGCTGTCCGATTTCGTGGTCGGCGAGATATTCGAGCGCGCGAACCATGCCCGAGTGGTCCCATGCCTTGCCGCCGTGCGCCGCGCAGGCGTTGAACAGCGCCTGGCAGGTTGACGTGTTCGGCAGCGAAACGCCGAGCGCTTGCGCGGTGGATAGCGCGAGGTTCAAATCTTTCTGATGCAGTTCGATCCGGAAGCCCGGGTCGAACGTGCGCTTCGTCATGCGCTCGCCGTGTACTTCGAGAATGCGCGACGAGGCGAAGCCGCCCATCAATGCCTTGCGCACTTTCTCCGCATCGACGCCGGCCTTCGACGCGAGCAGCAGCGCTTCGCCCACGGCCTCGATCGTAGCGGCGACGATCACCTGGTTCGCGACCTTGCAGATCTGGCCAGCGCCCACTTCGCCGATCAGCGACACATTCTTCCCCAACATGTCGAACATCGGCTTGACCTTGTCGAACGTGGCTTGCGCGCCGCCTACCATGATGGTCAGCGACGCGGCCTTCGCGCCGACTTCGCCACCCGATACGGGCGCATCGAGATAGTCCGCACCTTTCTCACGCACGCGTGCCGCGAAGTCGCGCGTGGCGATGGGCGAGATCGAACTCATGTCGACCACGATCTGCCCCTGGCGCAGCTTGCTCGCGACGCCGTTCTCGCCGAACAGCACGCGCTCGACGTCGGGCGTGTCCGGCACCATGATGAAGATCACGTCCGCTTTTGCGGCGACATCCGCAGGGCTCGCGGATGCCGTCACGCCCGCCTGCGTCAGTTCGTCGGGCACGCCGCTGCGCGTGAAGGCGGTGAGCTCGATGCCGTTCTTGCGAAGATTGGCCGCCATGGGCTTGCCCATGATGCCGAGTCCGATGAAGCCTGCTGTTTGCATTCGCTACTCCCGATAGTGTGATGTGAGGTGACGTCCGTGCGTTCAGGCCGCTAAGGCCGATCAAGCCGGCATGAAGTGCTGGCGGACGTTGAGCGCGCCGCTGCGCAACACGCCCATGTCGGCGCAGACGGACACCAGTGTGGCGCCCATGCCGAGATAGCGCTCGGCGTCCTGCTGCACGTGCGCGAGGATGCCGGACGGCTTGCCCGCTGCCTTCGCGCGTTCGAAGACATGCGCGATGGCCTGCTGAACGTCGGGGTGACCGGCGTTGCCCAGTTGGCCATGCGCGGCGGCGAGGTCCGAAGGGCCGATGAAGACGCCATCGACGCCATCGACCGCGAGAATCTCGTCGATTGCAGCGACGGCCGCGCGGCTCTCGATCTGCACGATGACGCAGATGTTGTCGTTGACCACTTGCAGGTAGTCCGTCACCGCGCCGTACCGATTACCGCGCTGACCCACCGACACGCCGCGAATGCCGTGCGGCGGGTAGCGGGTCGCGGCAACGGCGCGGCGCGCGTCGTCGGCGCTGTCGACGAACGGGATCAGGAAGTTGAAAAAGCCCGCATCGAGCATGCGCTTGATGATGACGTTGTCGTTGGACGGCGGGCGCACGATGGGCGCGGAGCGGCTGTCTTTCAGCGCCATTAGCTGTGGTATCAGCGTGAGTTCGTCATTGGGCGCGTGCTCGGCGTCGAGCAGGATCCAGTCGAAGCCCACGGTGCCGAGCAGTTCGGTCGTGATCGGGCTGGCCAGTGATGCCCAGCAGCCGATCAGGCGCTCGCCGTTTTTGACGGCGGCGCGAAAGCTATTCGGTAGTGGTTGATAGGGTTGATACGGTTGATGCGGTGACGACAAAGCCATCTCTTTCTCCTGGGGTGGGCGCTGCCTGCCCGGCGAAGTGCGTCTTGCGAAATATGGTATGTCATAGGACGTCCGAACACAAGATACGTTGTCAGTTGACTGCGAGAAAGAATGGTAAACCCTGAAGGCTTATGGCAAACGCCGCGCCGCTTGAAGCGCGCATTGCGTCATGATCGATGTATGTTGTACGATGACCGATGTTAAATCAGCCAAATGGAGAAGAGACATCGTGCAATTGACAGGTGACATGCTGATCGGGCGGCAGGCGGTTCATGGCGCAGACAGGGCGCTGCGCGCATTCAATCCATCGACGGGCGAGGAGATCGACACGCCCGTTTTCGGCAGCGGCACGGTAGAGGACGTCTCGCGCGCCTGCGAGCTGGCCGCGCACGCTTTCGACACCTACCGGCATCTTCCGCTTTCACAGCGGGCCGAGTTTCTGGAGCGGATCGCGGATGGCATCACGGCGCTCGGCGATGCATTGATCGAACGCGCGCACGTCGAATCCGGGCTGCCGAAGGCGCGGCTGGAAGGCGAGCGCGCACGTACCACGGGGCAGTTGAAGCTGTTCGCCAATGAAGTGCGCGCGGGCCAATGGCTCACAGCGACGCTCGATTCGCCGTTGCCCGAGCGCAAGCCGTTGCCGCGCTCGGATCTGCGCATGCAGAAGATTGCCGTTGGGCCGGTGGCCGTGTTCGGCGCGAGCAACTTTCCGCTCGCGTTCTCGGTGGCGGGCGGCGACACGGCGGCGGCGCTGGCCGCCGGATGCCCGGTCGTCGTCAAGGCGCATCGTGCTCACCTCGGTACGTCGGAGATGGTCGGGCGCGTCATTCAGCGCGTGGCGGCCGAAATGAACTTGCCCGAAGGCGTGTTCTCGATGATCGTCGGCGCGGGCAGCACGGTCGGCGAGGCGCTCGTCGCGCATCCGGCCATCAGGGCGGTCGGCTTCACGGGCTCGCGCGCGGGCGGCACGTCGCTGATGAAGGTCGCGGCGAATCGTCCCGAGCCCATTCCTGTGTACGCGGAAATGAGCAGCATCAATCCCGTGTTTCTGTTACCCGTTGCACTGGCTGCGCGTGGCGACGCGATCGCGCGTGGTTTCGTGGATTCGCTCGCGCTCGGCGCGGGGCAGTTCTGTACGAATCCGGGGCTGGTGATCGGTATCGACGGTCCCGAACTGCGCGCGTTCACGCAAGCCGCGGCGCAGGCGCTCGATCAGAAGCCCGCGCAGACGATGCTCACGTCGGGCATTCATGCCGCGTATCAGGAGGGCGAGGCGAGGCTCGCTGCCATCCAAGGCGTCGAGCCCGTTGCGCAGGGTCTCGAAGCAACGGGGCCGACGCAGGCGTGCGCGGCACTGTTCGTCACCGATGCAGCCGTCTTTCTGAAGAAGCCCGAACTGGAAGACGAGGTGTTCGGTCCCGCATCGACCATTGTGCGGTGCAAGGACGAGCAGGAACTTCTCGCGGTGGCGGAGCACTTCGCGGGACAACTGACAGCGACGATTGCAATGGATCGCGACGACGTGCAACTCGCGAAGAAGCTGGTGCCGATTCTGGAGCGCAAGGCGGGGCGTCTGCTCGTCAACGGTTTCCCGACGGGCGTCGAAGTGTGTCACGCGATGGTGCACGGCGGGCCGTTCCCGGCAACGGCGGACAGCCGCGTGACGTCCGTCGGCTCGACGTCGATCGAGCGCTTTCTGCGTCCTGTGTGTTATCAGGATTTTCCGGCTGAACTATTGCCGCAGGCGCTGGCCGACGATAATCCGCTCGGACTCTGGCGTCGTCGCGATGGGCAGATCGTCAACGCGTGATCATCTGACGCGATTGGCTTTGTAACGAAAAAGCGGCCATGTATTCAGGCCGCTTCTTCGTTTGATCGACGTAGTGCTTTACACCGCGCGTGTCGCCGCCGCTTCTTCCGCTTGGGCGCTTGCGCGGCGCAGGCGTTCGCGGCTGCTCGACAGATGCATGCGCATCGCCGCGCGTGCACCATCAGGGTCTTTGCGCGCGATCGCATCGAGAATATTTTCGTGTTCGAGATTCACACGCGCCATATAGGCGTTGGGATCGCTTTGCGCGAGCCCAGCCGAATCCACGCGATGCCGCGGAATCAGCGCCGTGCCCAACTGCGTGAGAATGTCGACGAAATAGCGGTTGCCCGTCGAGCTCGCAATTGAAATATGAAAGCGCAGATCGGCGGCCGTGCTGTCACCGCCGACGCGGCTCGTTTCTTCGATGGCGTCGAGCGCCGCGCGAATCTTCGCGATATCGCGTTCGCTTGCGCGCTGCGCGGCGAGCCCCGCGCATTCCGTCTCGAGGCTGATGCGCAATTCCAGCACCGACAGCACATCGTTCAACGTGGTGGCGGGCACCATGTCCAGACCGAGTGGCTCGCGGCGCGGCTCCAGTACGAAACTGCCGATCCCGTGGCGCGTTTCGATCACGCGATTGGCCTGCAGACGCGAAATGGCTTCGCGTACGACGGTGCGGCTGACGCCAAGCAAGGACATCAGCGTTGTTTCGGTCGGCAGTTGATCGCCCGGTTTTAGCGCGTGCGAAGTAACCTGCTCGTTGACATAGGCGACGACCTGATCAGCAAGGCTCCCGCGTGCCCGCCGTGGGGTCGAACCTGGTGCTGCAGACGCGGCCATGTAACGCTCCTGGGGATTTTCGAGACTTATCTGCATTATACGTTGTCCTACAACGAACGGCCGGGTTTGGCTTACGAGTCGTGGCGGCTGCAAAGCGCTTGTGTGCTCGCGTCGAGCGAATTAACGAGATGCGTCGGACTGGCTTGTCGGACATCGCAACGCAACCGCGAATGCTACGGGCGACATCGCGTGAACGTCCCTCACGCTGCAGCAGCCAAAACGTCGTTTCGTGTGCGGTCAACATCACGCATCAGCGATATCGATTCGCTTATCCGCAGCAAGAAAGAAAGATTAGGAAACGCGTCATTGATCCTCACGCGTTGACTTCAAAAATCGCGTCACCTAGATTGGCGCCTGTCTGGAAATCGCTTCATATTCTCTCCTTCCACGCAGATGAATAATGATTCCGGGCTTCGGCTATGTGTATTCACATAGCCTTTTTTGCTTTATAAAAGGCAGGAAAGCTAATCAGTTGCATATAACCAACAAGTAATTTATCGACTTTTAAGCGCCTGTATTCTCGCGATCGCAATACATTTTTAAACGAGTGATAGAGGAACAGATGAAAAGAACTGCAATTGCGGCTGTTGCATTCACGTTGAGCTCGATGACGATCGCGGCTCATGCACAGAACAGCGTCACGCTCTACGGGCTTATCGATGCAGGTATCGGCTACGTTCACAACGCCGACTCGAACAGCAACCTGACGGGCATGATCAACGGCAACCTCAGCGGCGACCGCTGGGGCCTGAAGGGCAGTGAAGATCTTGGCGGCGGCCTGAAGACGATCTTCGCGCTGGAAAGCGGCTTCGATGTCGGCACGGGCAAGATGGGCCAGGGTTCGCGTCTGTTCGGCCGCCAGGCTTACGTGGGCTTCCAGGGCGACAAGTGGGGCACCGTCACGCTGGGCCGTCAGTACGACCCGATCACGGATACCGTTCAAGGCGTCACCGCCGACAACTACTTCGGCTCCACGTTCGCGACGCCGGGCGACGTCGACAACAACGACAACAGCGCGCGCGTGTCGAACGCCGTCAAGTATGTGTCGCCGAACTACGCGGGCTTCCAGTTCGAAGGCCTGTATGCATTCAGCGGCGTGGCTGGCCAGACGGGCCAAGGCTACACGTATAGCGGCGCGGCGACGTACTCGGTCGGCAATCTGTCGCTGGCGGCAGGCTATCTGCGCGCAACCAACAACTCCGCAACGGGCGGGCGCACGAGTTGGGCGAGCAGCACGACGGACTCGATCTTCGACAGCCACATCAACGACGGTTACGTGAGCGCGAAATCGGTCAGCATCGCTCAACTGGGCGGCCAGTACGTACTCGGCTCCGTGACGCTGGGCGCGTCGTACAGCAACACGCAACTGAAGGCCGATGCAAGCTCGAGCTTCTCGACGACCGAGAAGTACAACAGCGGCAAGGCATTCGTCGCGTACCAGGCAACGCCCGCTTTGATCGCTGGCGTGGGCTATGCGTACACGGCGGCATCGGGCGATACGTCGGCGCATTATCACCAGGTCAGCCTGGGCGCGGACTACAACCTGTCCAAGCGCACCGACTTCTACGCCGTCGCAGCGTATCAGCATGCCAACGGCACGCAGCGTCTGTCCGATGGCACGACGCAGGCAGCGCAGGCATCGATCGGCTCGTACGGCTATAACGGCACGAGCACGCAAGAGATCGCGATTGTGGGGATTCGCCACAAGTTCTGATGCATTGCATCTGATGCAAAACCCGCATGCGCAATTCGTGCATGCGGGTTTTTTTATGCTCTTTAAAAATATCCGGTAAGAAAGTTGAAGTAAGCGTAAATGGTATGAATGAAAGGTTTTCCGCTCTTAATTTTGCCGTTATCGAACCGTTAGAAAAGAAGCAACGCCGTGAATGAATGCTTTTACACGCAGGCGAAGCAAAAGGTCTTTAATGGCAGTTATTGAGGAACGAGGAAGCGAATGCTGAACATCAACACCAACATCATGTCGCTGACGGCGCAGAACAACCTGTCGGGCTCGCAAAGCGCGCTCTCGCAGGCGATCGGCCGTCTGTCGTCGGGCAAGCGCGTAAATACCGCCGCCGACGATGCGGCCGGTCTCGCGATTTCGACGACGCAAACGGCGTCGATCAATGCACTTACGCAAGGGGCTGCGAATGCGAACAACGGCATTTCGATGGTGCAGACGACGAACGGCGCGCTGCAATCGATCGTCAGTAACCTGCAGCGTATTCGCCAGCTCGCAGTGGAAGCGGGCGACGGCTCGCTCGATTCGAACGCGCTGGCGAACCTGCAGTCGGAAGTGTCGACCCGCTTGACGGAAATCACGCGCGTCGCGCAACAGACCACGTTCAACGGCCAGTCCGTTCTGAGCGGCATCGGTACGATCAACTTCCAGATCGGCGCATTCGACAACCAACAGATCACGGCCGACTTCGGCTCGCAGAAATGGGATGCAGGCAGCCTCGGCGTCAGCGGGCTGTCGGTTTCGAACGCATCGGGTGCTCAGGCCGCAATGAGCACGATCGATAGCGTTCTCACGAGCGTCAACACCTTCCAGGCAACGCTCGGCGCAACGCAGAACACGTTCCAGGCTGCCATCTCGACGACGAACACGCAAGCAACAAACATGAGCTCCGCGCGTTCGCAGATCACCGACGCGGACTTCGCGACCGAAACGGCGAATCTGTCGAAGGCACAAGTGCTGCAGCAGGCGGGCATCTCGGTGCTGGCGCAGGCCAATTCGATGCCGCAGACCGTGCTGAAGCTGCTCGAGTGACGGCGGCACGGGCTGAGGTATATTGCGAGGCTGTCCCGCAAGCGCACATGAAACGGATGATTTTCATGTCGCGAGCCCGCCCCGGAGCCGTATGCCAGCCTTCGATCTTCGCACCGTCATTCTGATGTCGTCAGTCATGCCAGGCTTGATGGCGCTCGTCATGTTCTCTCTGGGGCGCGGTTTTCCGGCAAATATTCGCGGTGTCGGGCATTGGGCTTCGGGTGCGCTGATCGTGTCGATGTCGGCGATCCTGCTGGCGTTGCGCGGCGGCATCGGCGACTGGCTTTCCATTGTCGTCGCCAACGTCGGCCTGATTCTCGGCACAGGGCTGTGGCTTATCGGCAGTCAGTTGTTTTATGGGCTGCGTCCTTCGCGCCGCTTTGTCGCGCTGCTGCTCGTAATCGGCGTGATCGCGATGAGCTGGATGACATGGGTGCATCCTTCCGTGGCGGGACGCACGCTGTGCATGTCCGCGATCCTCACGGCGACGTTCGGCATGAACAGCCTGACCATGCTGCGGTTCGGCAAAAGCAGCAATACGGCGCTCTACGTCGGCTCGATGCAACTGGTGCAGACGGTCGCTACGGCGGCGCGCGGCATCTCGATGTTCGTGCCGGCCTGGGCGAGCGCCGGGCTGTTTGCTCCCGACTTCATCCAGAAGATCTATCTGATCACGAGCGCGTTGATGTCGCTGACGGTGACGGTCGGCTTGTTGTTCGTCGCGATGGACAGATTGCGTAACCAGCTCGAACGGCAGTCGTTCATGGACCCGCTGACTGGGCTGCTGAATCGTCGCGCGTTTCTGAGCGCGCATCAGCAGGAACGCGAGAAGACGATGCGCACGGGCGGACTGCTGTCGCTGATGCTGATCGATCTCGATCACTTCAAGCAGGTCAACGATACATATGGGCACGCCACGGGCGATCGCATCCTGATCGACTTCGCGAAACGCGTCGCCGATCTGTTGCCGGCGCCGGGGCATGTCGCGCGCTGGGGCGGCGAGGAGTTCGCCGTACTGTTGCCGCGCGTGCGCCCCGACGAGGCGAGGGACCACGCGGAGCGTATCCGCCAGCGCGTCGCGCAAAAAGACGATGCGACGCTGCCTGGCTACACATGCAGTATCGGTGTCGCGTGCATGGCCGCGAGCGACGCGACCATCGAGCAACTGGCGAGAGATGCCGACGAAGCGCTGTACAGCGCGAAACGCGGCGGGCGCAATTGCGTCCAACTCAGCGACCACGTGATCCTGATCTAGGGGTTCCAGGCGCTTGGGCGGATCGCCGGCGCCTTTCATCCAGCCGTCAGCGCGGCAAGATGGACGATAATATGGCATTCCAGCTTGAGCATTCGCTTTTCGCGAGGCAAGTTGGGCCTTCGTCCATTTCCTTACTGCTGCCTATGTCAGACCTCAGAATCGACCGCAATGCGAAGACGCTGCGCGAACTTACGCTCGACAAGCTGCGTGGCGCAATCGTGCAAGGGTATTTCCGGCCGGGCGCGCGCCTCGTCGAACGGACGTTGTGCGATGAACTGGGCGTGAGCCGGACGGTGGTGCGCGAAGTGCTGCGGCACCTGGAGACGGAAGGGCTCGTCGAGATCGTCGCGCGGCAGGGACCGATCGTTGCGCGGCTGGACCCGGCGCAGGTCGGCGAAATCTACGAACTGCGCGGTTTGCTCGAAGCCAACGCGGCGCGCGCCTGCGCCGAACAGTCGACGCCCGAACTCGTGCAGCAACTGCGCGACATCCGCAAGACCATCGAGGACGCCTTCGAGCAAGAGGATCTGCCGCGCGTGCTCGACTACACCGAACGCTTCTACGAGGCGATGTTCGAGGGCGCGCAGAAACATGTGTCGCTGACTGTCGTGAAGACGCTGAACGCGCGCATCAACCGTCTGCGGGCGCTGACGATCGCGGTGCCGGGGCGCGGCGGCGAGTCGAATCGCGAGATGAACAAGCTGCTCGACGCCATCGAGCGGCGCGATGGCGACGCGGCGTCGGCGGCGTCGTTCGCGCATATCAGGCGCACTGCGGAGCTCGCGCTGAACGCGCTCGCGCAGCAGGCCGAGTCGACCGACAACGCCTGATTCGCTTCGTTGCCTCCGCTGCATCCAAGGCCGCCGGCATCCCCGGCGGCCTTTCTTTTTACGCCTTTCCATCCATTTGCTGCGTCGCACAAACTTAGTGCCACGCCGAAAGCGTGCCTGAAACCGCTTCGTTCGTATCATGGTATTCCATAATACTTTGGTCCTTGGTGTGGACCATAAGATGGAATACCATAATCTCAATCAACGACATTCATGGCCTCGGCCCCGTCAGGAGAAACGATATGAAGCTGGAAGTGCGCAAACTGGTCACGTACGTCGAAGAGACCTTTATCGAAGGGGGCAAGGCTGCGGCCCGGCCGCTGAAGCTGATCGGCGCGGCGGCCGTGCTGCGCAACCCGTGGGCGGGACGCGGCTTCGTCGAAGATCTGAAGCCGGAAATTCACGGGCTCGCGCCGCAACTCGGCGAAATGCTGACGGCGGAAATGCTGCGTGTCGCCGGTTCGGGCGATGCGATCGAAGGGTATGGCAAGGCGGCCATCGTTGGTACGTCGGGCGAGATCGAGCATGCCTCCGCGCTGATCCATACGCTGCGCTTCGGTAACTACTATCGGAAAGCGGTCGGCGCGAAGAGTTATCTGAGCTTCACGAATCTGCGCGGCGGTCCGAACTGCCCGATCGCCATTCCGTTGATGCACAAGCACGACGAAGGCATGCGTTCGCACTATCTGACGGTGCAGTTTTCGATCGTCGATGCCCCAGCGCCCGATGAACTGGTGATCGCGCTCGGCGCATCGATTGGCGGCCGTCCGCATCATCGGATCGGCGACCGCTATCAGGACCTGAAGGAGCTCGAGTCCAATGAAGCGTGAGCACGTCTCCGGGCGCGCCGTGTCGCGTGGCGAGGCCGCGGGCACGAGCTACAGCGTCTACGCGCCGCAGTCGGTGGATACACCCGAGACGGTGGTCCTCGTCCACGGCGTCGGTATGAACCAGAGCGTGTGGGCGCCGCAGATCGATGCGTTGAGCGCGGCGTATCAGGTCGTCGTGTACGACATGCTCGGCCACGGCAATAGCCCACTGCCGACGCCCGCGCCGGCGCTCGACGAATACGCGTCGCAACTCGAGACGCTGCTCGATGCGATGCAGATCGAGCAGGCGCATGTGATCGGGCATTCGATGGGCGCGCTCGTCGCACTCGAATTCGCGCTTGCGCATCCGCAACGCACGCTGAGCGTTGTCGCGCTGAACGCCGTGTACGACCGCACGCCCGCACAGCGTGAGGCCGTGATGACGCGTGCCGCGATGCTCGGCGATGCGCCCACGGAGAATCCCGCCGCTGCCGGCGTGGACGCCACGTTGTCACGCTGGTTCGGCGATCCGATTCCCGTGCATCTGACGCAATCGGCGCAGGCCGTGCGAGATCTGTTGTTGTCGGTTGATCCCGTCGGCTATGCGCGCACGTACCGGCTCTTCGCCAGTTCGGACGATGCGCACGTTGGCCGCCTTGCAGAACTTGCCGTGCCCGCGCTGTTTCTCACAGGCGAGTTCGATCCGAACTCGAGCCCGTCGATGTCGAGCGCGATGGCGGAGGCCGCGCCATTCGGCCGCGCGGAAATCATCGCCAACGAACGTCACATGATGAACGTCACCGATCCGGCGCGCGTCAATGAACGGCTGCTCGCGTTTCTGACGGAAGCATCGGCGCAGCGCGCCGCGACAGCAGCGAATGCACTGCACGGATCGATCTCTGGAGAACGCCATGACTGATGCCGTCAACGAACTGCCTTTCGACATCGCCGACTTTCGCCGCGCGCTCGGCGCGTTCGTGACGGGCGTGACGGTCGTCACGACGATCCAGCCCGACGGCTCGCCGCGCGGCTTCACGGCGAATTCGTTCACGTCGGTGTCGCTCGATCCGCCGCTGATCCTCGTCTGCATCGCGAAGACGGCATCGAGTTATCAGGTGTTTTCGCAAGCGCCTCAGTTTGCCGTGAGCGTGCTGGCCGAAGACCAGAAAGCGGTGTCGGGCGTGTTCGCATCGAAGGCCGCCGACAAGTTCGCACAGGTCGCGTGGAGTGCGCGCGCAACGGGTGCGCCCGTTGTCGACAATGCAGCCGCGTGTTTTGACTGCACGACGCACGATGTCGTCGATGCGGGCGATCACATCATATTGATCGGACGGGTCGTCGATTTTCTTCATACCAGCTCATCGCCGCTCGGCTATTGCCGGGGCGCGTATGTGAACTTCAGTCTGTCGCAGGACGCACTCGCAGCGGCCGGGCCGCGCGCGCAGGTCGGCGCGATTCTCGAACATCGCGATGGCATCGTGCTGCTCGATACGCCTAAAGGTTTGCAACTGCCGACAGGCAACAAACTCGAACCCGCAAGCGATGCTGCCAGTCTGCGCGGCGTGCTGGCGAAACTCGGCCTCGACGCGCATCTCGACTTTCTTTTCGCCGTATTCGAATCGGGCAGCGGCCAGGCACCGAGTGTGCAAGTCTATTATCGCGGCCGCGTGATCGACAGCGGCGCAGCGTGGATGGACAGCGCGATCCGCATCGTGCCGTTAGCGCAGATTCCGTGGGATGAATTGCACGACGACGCCGTGCGGTCGATGCTCGAACGCTATGTGCGTGAGCGCAGCGAGGACGCCTTCGGTATCTATGTTGGCGACACGGAAGCGGGCACTGTGCAGACGCTCGCGCTGGCTCACTGAAGATAGGAGACCCAACATCATGAAATTTTCACTGTTCCTGCACATGGAGCGATACGACGACACAACGTCGCATCGCGAACTGTTCGATCAGATGACCGAACTTGTGCAGATGGCCGAGCGCGGCGGTTTCGAGACCGCGTGGATCGGCGAGCATCACGCGATGGAATTCACGATCGCGCCTAACCCGTTCGTCAATCTGTCGTATCTCGCTGCAAAGACCGAGCGTATTCGTCTGGGCACGGGCACGGTGATCGCGCCGTTCTGGCATCCGATTCGTCTCGCAGGCGAAGCAGGCATGGTCGACGTAGCGAGCAACGGACGGCTCGACCTCGGCATCGCGCGCGGCGCGTATTCGTTCGAATACGAGCGCCTGTTGCCCGGCCTCGATGCAATGAGCGCCGGCGCACGAATGCGCGAACTGGTGCCGGCGTTGCGCAAGCTCTTCAACGGCGATTACGAGCATCAGGGCGAATTCTGGTCGTGGCCCAAAACGACGCCCGTGCCGCGCCCGATTCAACAACCGCATCCTCCCATGTGGCTCGCCGCGCGCGATCCAAACTCGCATGCGTTCGCGGTGGCGAACGGCTGCAATGTGCAGGTGACGTCGCTGGCTTCGGGCGATGCCGAAGTCGTGAGCCTGATGGAGCGTTTCAACGCTGCGTGCGCGGCGCATCCCGAGGTGCCGCGGCCGCAGGTGATGATGCTGATGCATACGTTCGTCGGCGCGAATGCGGCGGAAGTGGATGCAGGCGTGGAAGATCTCGCGACGTTTTATCGCTACTTCAGCAAGTGGTTCAAGAACGAACGTCCCATCGAACAAGGCTTTATCGAGCCGTTGACGGATGCGGACGTCGCCATGTTCCCGCAATACTCGTCCGAGTCGATTCGCAAGAACCTCGTGATCGGCGAACCGAAACAGGTGATCGCGCGGCTCAAGGGCTATGAGGAACTCGGCTATGACCAGTACAGCTTCTGGCTCGACAGCCATATGAGCTTCGAGCGCAAGCGCAAGTCGCTGGAACTGTTCATTTCCGACGTGATGCCGGCATTTTCAACCCGCTGACGTCACGCGCTAACAGACAACGGAGTGGCTGACATGGTCCAGCGGTTCCAGCAATACATCGACGGTGCATTCGAAGAGGCGCGCGAGCATTTCGACAGCATCGATCCATCGACGGGCGACGTCTGGGCGCAGATGCCCGCCGCGAGCGCGGAAGATGTCGACCGTGCGGTGCGCGCCGCGCATCGCGCATTGAACGATCCAGCGTGGGCAAACCTCACGGCGAGCGCGCGCGGCAAGCTGCTGTACAAGCTCGCCGATCTCGTCGCGCAACATGCGCCGCGTCTTGCCGAACTCGAGACGCAGGACACGGGCAAGATCATCCGCGAGACGCGCAGCCAGATTGGATACGTCGCCGAGTATTACCGCTACTACGCGGGCGTCGCCGACAAGATCCAGGGCGCGTGGCTGCCCGTCGATAAAGCCGATATGGAAGTGACGCTGCGGCGTGAACCTGTCGGCGTCGTCGCGGGCATCGTGCCGTGGAATTCGCAGCTGTTTCTGTCGGCCGTCAAAGTGGGGCCTGCACTCGCGGCGGGCTGCACGATTGTCCTCAAGGCATCGGAAGACGGTCCTGCGCCTTTGCTCGAATTTGCGCGACTCGTGCAGGAAGCAGGCTTTCCGAAGGGCGTCGTCAATATCGTGACGGGCTTTGGCAACGATTGCGGACGCACGCTGACGAGTCATCCGCTCGTCTCGCGCATCGCCTTCACGGGCGGACCTGAAACGGCGCGTCACGTGGTGCGCAATTCGGCGGAGAACCTCGCGGCGATGTCGCTGGAACTGGGCGGCAAGTCGCCCGTGCTCGTATTCGACGACGCCGATCTCGACAGCGCATGCAACGCCGTGATCGCGGGCATCTTTGCGGCGACGGGGCAAAGCTGCGTGGCCGGCTCGCGGCTCGTCGTGCAGCGCGGTATTCACGATGCGCTTCTCGAACGTCTCATTGCTAAAGCGCAAACGATCCGCATCGGCAACCCGCAAGACATGGCAACCGAAATGGGACCGCTGGCGACGCGCCGTCAACTCGACCACATCCAGCACGTGCTGCGCGCGAGTGTCGAAGCTGGCGGGCGCATCGTCACGGGAGGCAAGCAGCCGGATGGCATCGGCAAGGGCAATTACTTCTTGCCGACCATCGTCGATTGCCCGAATGCTCAGGTGCCGAGTGTGATGGAGGAACTGTTCGGGCCGGTGCTGAGCGTCGTTACATTCGACACGGAAGCCGACGCGATCGCCCTTGCGAACGACACACGCTATGGCCTCGCATCCGGTGTGTTCACGCGCGATCTGACGCGTGCGCATCGGCTCACGCGTGCGTTGCGCGCGGGCATCGTGTGGGTCAACACGTATCGCGCGGTGTCGCCCATCGTGCCGTTCGGCGGCTATGGTTTGAGCGGTCTCGGACGGGAGGGCGGGCTCGAAGCGGTGCTCGAATACACGCGCACGAAATCGGTCTGGATTCGCACATCGGATGAGCCGATCGCCGATCCGTTCGTGATGCGCTGATCAATGCACTGATAAAGGCGTCGATACCAGGAGCCCGCATGTTCTACGAAATCCGCACGTACCGCATCAGAACGGGTGCCGTGCCTGCCTATCTGAAGCTGGTCGAAGAAGAAGGCATTGCGTTGCAGAAGCGCTATCTGGGCCAACTGATCGGCTATTTCTTCTCGGAGGTCGGTCCGCTGAATCAGATCGTGCATATCTGGGCCTATCCGAGCCTCGACGAACGCGAACGCCGCCGCGCGGCGCTCGCTGAAGACCCGGCATGGCAGGCCTTCGCGCCGAAGATTCAGGCGCTGATGGAGGAGATGGAAAACAAGATCATGAAGCCAGCGCGTTTTTCGCCGCTAGCCTGAGAGAACGCATTCGACGGGCCGCCCGCTGTACGCATCGCATCGACACAAAACATATTCCCTGGAGACAGACATGAGCAGCAGAAGCACCACGTATTTCGCGCCGCTGATCGCGCTTTGCGCGGCGACGCTCGCGGCAACGCCGGCACTCGCCGCGGACCCGATCGTGTTCACGAGCTGGGGCGGCACCACGCAATCGTCGCAGCAGAAGAACTGGGCGGCGCCGTTCACGCAGGCGACGGGCATCAACGTGCTGATGGACGGTCCGACCGACTACGGCAAGCTCAAGGCGATGGTCGATAGCGGCAACGTGAACTGGGATGTCGTCGATGTCGAAGGCGATTTCGCGTATGCGGCGCAACAGGCCGGCCTGATCGAACCAATCGATTACTCCGTCGTAAAGAAGGATGAACTGGACCCGCGCTTCGCGACGCCGGCGGCCGTGGGTAGCTTCTACTATTCGTTCGTGCTCGGCTACAACAAGGCGAAGTACAAGGACGCGCAGCCGTCCACCTGGGCCGATCTGTTCGATACGAAGAAATTCCCCGGCAAGCGCACGCTCTACAAATGGTCGGCGCCAGGCGTGCTCGAAATCGCGCTGCTCGCCGATGGCGTGCCGCCGAACAAGCTCTATCCGCTCGACCTCGACCGCGCGTTCAAGAAGCTCGACACGATCAAGGGCGACATCGTCTGGTGGAGCGGCGGCGCGCAATCGCAGCAATTGCTCGCATCAGGCGAAGCGCCTATCGGCATGTTCTGGAACGGGCGACTGCATGCGCTCGAACAGACGGGCGTGCCTGTCGGCATTTCATGGAACCAGAACCTGACGGCGGCCGACATGCTCGTGATCCCGAAGGGCGCGAAGCACAAGGCGGAAGCGATGAAGTACCTCGCTGCCGCAACGAGCCCGCAAGCGCAGGCGAAGTTCGCAACGGATACGGGTTATGCGCCTATCAACGTGAAGTCGGCCGCGCTGATGTCGCCCGCAATCGCGAAGACGCTGCCCGACCAGTACAAGAACTCGCAGATCAATCTCGACATGAAGTACTGGGCCGAGAATCGCGACGCGATTGCGAAGCGCTGGTACGCGTGGCAGTCCAAGTAAGCGTGCTGCACGACAGCGTCGGAATCGTTATCGGAGTGGATGGGAGACACCATGCCTAATGTCCTGAGTACCGTCGCGCATCCGCCCGCGACGGCCGCGCGCCGGCGGCGCGACTGGCGCAGCGTTCGCCTGCTGATACCCGCGCTGCTGCTGCTCGTGATCTTCTTTCTGCTGCCCGTGCTGTCGCTGCTGTTGCGCAGCGTGCTGGAGCCGTCGCCGGGGCTGCATAACTATGCGCAACTGGTCGGCTCGACGGACTACCTGCGTGTGTTCGGCAACACGTTTCTGGTCGCGACGGTCGTGACGCTAGCGACGCTCGCGATCGGCTTTCCGACTGCGTGGCTGCTCGCCATTGCGCCGCGCAAGCTGAGTTCGGTGTTCTTCGCGATCCTGCTGCTGTCGATGTGGACCAACCTGCTGGCGCGCACCTTCGCGTGGATGGTGCTGCTGCAACAGACGGGGCCGATCAACCGGATGCTGATGGCGCTCGGCATCATCAGCGAGCCGCTGACGCTCGTGAACAACCTGATCGGCGTGACCATCGGCATGACGTACATCATGTTGCCGTTTCTCGTGATGCCGCTGCATGCAACATTGCGCGGCATCGATCCGTCGACGCTGCGAGCGGCGGCGATCTGCGGCGCGAGCCGGTGGCAGGCGTTCTGGCGCGTGCTGGTGCCGCTTGCAATGCCCGGTGTCGCGTCGGGTGCGTTGATGGTGTTCGTGATGGCGCTCGGCTACTTCGTCACGCCTGCGTTGCTCGGCGGCGCGTCGTACATGATGCTCGCGGAACTCATCGCGCAGCTCGTGCAGCAACTGTTGAACTGGGGTCTCGCTGGCGCCGCCGCTTTCGTGCTGCTCGCCGTGACGCTCGCGCTGTATGCGCTGCAACTGCGCTTCACGGGCAGTGCGCGCGCAAGTCTGGGAGGCCGATAATGTTGCTCGATTTCGATCGCCTGGGCGCGCTGCGCTGGGCATTGCTCTCTATCGGCGCTGCCGTCGCGCTCTTTCTCTTGCTGCCGATCGTATTCATCGTCGCGCTGTCGTTCGGCGACTCGCAATGGCTGATCTTTCCGCCGCCAGGCTGGACGCTGGAATGGTATCGCCAGCTCTTCACCGACGCCGGCTGGATCGACTCGTTGCTGACGAGCGCGAAGCTCGCGGTGATCGTAACGGTGCTCTCGGTATTGATCGGCTTTCTCGCGTCGCTTGCGCTGGTGCGCGGCAAGTTTCGCGGACGCAATGCCGTGCAGGCGTTCTTCTTGACGCCGATGGTGCTGCCCGTCGTCGTGCTCGCCGTCGCGTTGTATGCGTTCTTCCTGCGCATCGGCCTGAATGGCACGATCACGGGTTTCGTGATCGGCCACCTGATCATCGCGTTGCCGTTCTCGATCATTTCGATCAGCAACTCGCTCGCGAGCTTCGACACGGCGCTTGAAGATGCCGCGTTGATCTGCGGCGCGTCGCCGCTCGAAGTGAAACTGCGCGTCACATTGCCTGCAATCCGGCTCGGCATTTTCGCTGCGGCGATCTTCTCGTTCCTCGCATCGTGGGACGAAGTGGTGGTGTCGATCTTCATGGCGAGCCCCACGTTGCAGACACTGCCCGTACGTATCTGGGCGACGCTGCGGCAGGATTTGACGCCCGTCGTCGCGGCGGCGTCTTCGCTGCTGGTCGGCTTGACGGCTGTATTGATGCTCGCGGGCGCCGTGCTGCGCCGCGCGCGATAACCGAGGTGAACGACATGACTGCATTCCTGCAAATCCAGCGCCTGCGCAAGACTTACGACGACGTCGTCGCTATCGACCAGGTTTCCCTCGACGTGCGCAAGGGCGAGTTCATGACGTTTCTCGGGCCGTCGGGCTCGGGTAAGAGCACGACGCTGTATATTGTCGCGGGCTTTCAGGAGCCGAGCGAAGGGCGCGTGCTGCTCGACGGCAAGCCGCTGCTGTCCGTCGCGCCGAACAAGCGCAATATCGGCATGGTGTTCCAGCGCTATACGCTGTTCCCGCATCTGACGGTGGGCGAGAACATTGCGTTTCCGCTGCGCGTGCGCCGCCTTCCCGACGCGGAAGTGAAGGCGAAGGTCGAGCAGATGCTCAAGCTCGTGCATCTGTCCGAGTGCCGCGACCGGATGCCCGCGCAGTTGTCGGGCGGACAGCAGCAGCGTGTCGCGATTGCACGCGCGCTGGCCTATGATCCGCCAGTGCTGTTGATGGATGAGCCGCTGTCGGCGCTCGACAAGAAGCTCCGCGAGGAAATCCAGCTCGAATTGCGCCGTATCCATCAGGAGACGGGCGTCACGATTCTCTATGTGACGCACGATCAGGAAGAGGCACTGCGCCTGTCGGACCGGATTGCCGTGTTCAACAAGGGGCGTATCGAACAGGTCGGCACGGGCGAGGAACTCTATTCGAACCCGGCGTCGCGTTTCGTCGCGAGCTTTATCGGCAATTCGAATTTCCTGCCGGTGCGCGTGACGTCGCACAGCGATGGTCGCATGAACGGTGTGTTTCCGAATGGGCATGAAGTGGCGTCCGGCAGTTTCAATCCGGCGCTCACGGCAGGCGACGACGGCACGCTGATGGTTCGCCCCGAGCAAATGCGCATTCAGTCACTGCGCGACGCGAGCGGCGCGACAGGCTTGCCCGTCACCGTGCGCGACATCACGTATCTGGGCGATGCAATGCACTACGCGGTCGCGACGCCGTGGCAGCAGGAGATTTCGATTCGCATGCCGGCGGGGCATCGGCATGACAGCGGGTTGTCGATCGGCACGCAAGCGCTCGTCGATTGGGACACGCGCGATGTGCGTCTCTTTGCTCAGGCGTGAGCGCTGCCATGAGTGACGCGCTGCCTTCGCTGAAAGTCGAACGTCGCACGACGACGTTGCGCGAACTCGCGCTGGAGAAAATGCGCACGGCCATACTCGAGGCGCATTTTCATCCGGGCGAGCGGCTCGTCGAGCGTTCGTTGTGCGAGGAACTGGGTGTGAGCCGGACCGTGGTGCGCGAAGTGTTGCGGCACCTGGAGACGGAAGGACTCGTCGATTCGATTCCCAACCAGGGGCCGATCGTCGCGCTGCTCGATTCGGATACGGCCGCCGAAATCTACGAGATTCGCGCGTTGCTGGAAGGCGATGCCGCAATGGCATGCGCACTGCGCGCCGATGAAGCCGTGTTCGCGCGGCTTGCCGATTGCATCGCGAGCATTCAGCAGGCGTTCGAGCGGCACGAGCATCAGACCGTGCGCGAACTGACGACGATGTTCTACGAACAGATGTTTCATGGCGGCGGCAAGAAGGTCGCATGGGAGATCGTGCAGACACTGAATGCGCGCATCAATCGCCTGCGTGCGATGACGATTGCTTCCGACGATCGCGGGCGGCAGGCGGTGCAGGAAATGAACCGCATACTCGATGCGCTTCGCGCCCGCGACGCGCAACGCGCCCGCGACGCAGCGACCGCGCATGTGGCGCGCGTCGCGGACATCGCAGCGGAGTTGTTGCGTCAAACGGTGGGGGAAGCGTCGGCTTGAGCGCATTCAACGCCTCACACCGCAACACACATACCGAACCTCGAAATAGCCGCCGTGCAAATCCCAAAAACCCCGCACTTCCCGACATGACGAAGACTCGTATTTGCGAATAATGACCTACACCGTCACCATTCACAAAGAGAGAAGTCGATGTCCAGCACTACCGAAGTCCGTCCGCCGCTGCCGCCGTTCACGCGCGAAACCGCTACTCAGAAAGTGCGCCAAGCCGAAGACGGCTGGAACTCACGCGATGCCGCAAAAGTCGCGCTGGTCTATTCCACCGACACATGGTGGCGAAACAGAGCCGAATTCGTTCAGGGCCGCGAAGAAGCGCGCACATTCCTCGAACGCAAATGGAGCAAGGAATTCGAGTACCGTCTGATAAAGGAACTGTGGGCCTTTACGGACAACCGCATCGCGGTCCGATTCGCCTATGAATGGCGCGATGATGCTGGCAACTGGTTCCGCTCATACGGCAACGAAAACTGGGAATTCGGCCCCGATGGCCTGATGCACCATCGTCACGCGAGCATCAACGACCTGCCGATCAAGGAAAGCGAGCGCAAGTTCCACTGGCCGCTCGGCCGTCGCCCCGACGATCATCCGGGGTTGAGCGCACTGGGACTCTGACCCGTTGCTCTGACCCGTAATCCTTCATCAGATCCTCTTAGCCGACCGTTCGCCGTCGGCTAAGCGCGCTTCCATTCCCCGTTGCACGTACAACCAACACTCGTTGCATCTGCACCGATACAGTGCGTACGTGCGTAAGCACACTGAACTTGTTGTTCCTTACGGGTAACTCCGCATAGTGGCAAAAAGCTTACGATTTCTATACTAGGCTGCCGTTTCGTATGAAGGCGATATAAAGCACGCCGTTTTACGAATCAGGCGGTGTCGGGAGACAGCCCGCGCCCGTCGAAAATAAAGAAACATGCTACGGAGACGAACATGGTACTTCGCTTGAAGAGCGTTGTTGCTGCTCTCGCATTGTGTGTGGTCGCAACGGGTAGCTATGCGGCCGATCCGATCAAGATCGGTGTCGATGGTCCTTTCACAGGCGGTTCGTCGTCGATGGGCGTCAGCATGCGCGACGGCGTGCGGCTTGCGGCGGCTGAGATCAACAAATCGGGCGGTGTGCTGGGCCGGCAGATCGAACTCGTCGAACGGGACGACGAAGCGAAGAACGAACGCGGCGTGCAGATCGCGCAGGAACTCATCAACAAGGAAAAGGTAGTCGCCGTGGTCGGCTACATCAATACGGGTGTCGCACTCGCGTCGCAACGCTTCTTCCAGGAAGCGAAAATCCCCGTGTTCAACAACGTCGCGACGGGCAGTATCGTCACGAAGCAGTTCGCGGATCAGCCGGATAACTACGTGTTCCGCAATGCAGCCGCCGACCGCATTCAGGCGCCGATGATCGTGGAAGAAGCCGTGACCAAACGCGGCTTCAAGAAGGTCGCGATTCTCGCCGATTCGACCAACTACGGACAACTCGGCCGCGAGGATCTGGAAAAGGCGCTCGCTGCTAAAGGCGTGAAGGCGGTCGCCGTCGAGAAATTCAACATCAAGGACGTCGACATGACGGCCCAGTTGCTGAAGGCGAAAGACGCGGGCGCGGAAGCCGTGCTGACCTATGGCATCGGACCCGAACTCGCGCAGATTGCCAACGGCATGGCCAAGCTTGGCTGGAAGGTGCCGCTGATCGGCAGCTGGACACTGTCGATGGCGAACTACATCGACAACGCCGGCTCGAACGGCGAAGGCGCGCGTATGCCGCAGACCTTCATCCAGGAACCCAACACGCCGAAGCGCAAGACCTTCATCGAAGCCTATATGAAGGAATTCAAGCCGAAGAACAACCGGATCGATTCGCCTGTGTCGGCGGCGCAAGGCTATGACTCGGTCTATCTGCTCGCCGCCGCGATCACGCAGGCAGGCACGACGGACGGCCCGAAGGTGCGCGCCGCGCTCGAAAGCCTCAACACGAAGGTCGAAGGTGTCGTGATGGTGTACGACAAGCCGTTCTCGCACGACGACCACGAGGCGATCAGCCCGAACGTGCCGGTTGTCGGCGAAGTGAAGGGCGGCCGCGTGATCTACGCGTACGACAACGACAAGAAAGGCGGCGGGCAACTGCGCACCAAGCAGGCATCCGCAAACTGAGCACAGCATGAAAAGCGAAGCCGCGCCCGCCCGACCGGCGGGGGCGGCTTTGTGCTGCGTGGCTCACGGCATCACCTACGGGGCGTTGCGATCGAGGCAATTGGACTATGGCCATTCTTCTTCAGCTCATCTATAGCGGCATTGCGCTCGGCATGATCTACGCCGTGATCGCGTTCGGCTACCAACTCACGTTCGCGACATCCGGCACACTGAACTTCGGGCAGGGCGATGCGCTGATGCTCGGTGCGCTGGTGGGTCTCACGCTCGTCACGCTGGGCGTCAACTACTGGCTGATGATTCCCCTCGTGTGCGTGTTCGGGCTGTTGCAGGGCGCGTTCGTCGAACGGATCGGCGTGCGGCCCGCGATCAAGATCAAGTCCGAGTTCGGCTGGATCATGTCGACCATTGCGCTCGGCATCATCTTCAAGAACGTCGCGGAAAACGTCTGGGGCCGCGACGATCTGCGCTTTCCGTCGCCGCTGCCCGAAGCGCCCATCAGGGTGTTCGGCGCAAACGTACTGCCGATGGAACTGCTCGTCGTAGGCGGCGCATTGGTGCTGATGCTTGCCGTCGAGTTCTTCAACCGGCGCAGCATCTTCGGCAAGGCGGTCGTCGCCACCTCGAACGATCGCGATGCCGCCGCGCTGATGGGCATCAACACGGGCCTCGTCATCACGTTCTCGTATGCGCTGTCGTCGCTGACGGCGGCTTTCGCCGGCGTGCTGATCGCGCCGCTCACGCTGACGGGCGCGACGATGGGCGCGGTGCTCGGCCTCAAGGCGTTCGCGGTGGCGATCATCGGCGGATTGTCGAGCGGGCTCGGCATTGTGGTCGGCGGCGTGATACTCGGCATCGCCGAAACCACGACCGGCTTCTACATCTCGACGGGCTACAAGGACGTGCCCGGACTCGTGCTGCTGCTGATCGTGCTCGCCTTGCGTCCGGCAGGTCTGTTCGGTAAAACTGCGATCAAGAAAGTTTGAGGTCCGCCGTGAAAAAGAAAAACCTCATCGGCGCGCTGCTTGGTCTCGTCGCGCTAGCGGTCTTCCCGGTGCTGTCGGGCAATCCGTACTACATCCACCTCGTCGAGACGATCATGATCTACGCGATCCTGCTCTTCGGTCTCGACATCGTGGTCGGTTACACAGGGCAAGTGTCGCTTGGACACGCGGGGCTGTTCGGCGTCGGCGCTTACACGGCGGGTGTGCTGTTCATCAAGCTTGGCATGCCGTTCTATGTGACCGTGCCGATGGCGATCGTCGTGACGGCCGCGTTCGGCGCGATTCTCGCGCTGCCCGCACTGCGCGTGTCGGGTCCGTATCTCGCGATGGTCACGCTCGCGTTCGGCACGATCATCCAGATCCTGATCAACGAAATGGATTTCCTCACCAACGGGCCAATGGGCATCAAGATCACGAAGCCCGTGATCGCGGGCCATATGCTCGATGAGACTCAATACTATTGGGTGGTGGCCGCGTTGCTCGTCGTGTCGCTCGTGGTCGTGCATCGCGTGCTGAAGTCGCACCTGGGCCGTGCATTCGAGGCGTTGCGCGACAGCCCGATCGCATCCGACTGCATGGGCGTCTCGGTGTACCGGCACAAGGTCTACGCGTTCGTGATCAGCGCGGGCTTTGCCGGGCTCGCGGGCTGTCTGTATTCATACTCGGAGCAGTACATCTCGCCGAATACGTACAACTTCGAGCTGACCATCCTGTTCCTGCTCGCGATCATCATGGGCGGCCGCAAGACGCGCACGGGCGCGCTGATCGGCTCGACGATCATCGTGCTGCTGCCCAAGCTGCTCGACGACATCTCGATGTTCCGCATGGTCGCGACGGCGCTCGCCGTCGTCGTGGTCGCAGGCGCGCTGTTTTCGATTGCGCGCAAGAGCGTGACGCCGCGCAAGGTCGCGATTCCGATTGTGGGCACGGTTGGCCTCGCGGTGTTCTCGTACTGGATCGATGCGCTGACCGACTGGCGCTTGACGATTTTCGGTTTGATGATTCTGCTGGTCGTCTACTACCTGCAGGACGGCGTGGTCGGTTTCGTGCGCAAGTTCTTCATGCATGGCCGCGTGCGCACCGTGACCGTCGACACCGAAAAGCCCGCGGAAATCACCGCCGATGCCGTGCTCGATGTGCAAGTCAAGGGCGACGAAACCATTCTCGACGTGCGCGGCGTGCTGATGCAGTTCAGCGGGCTGAAGGCGCTGAACAACGTAAACCTGAAGGTGCGGCGCGGCACGATACATGGTCTGATCGGACCGAACGGCTCGGGCAAGAGCACGATGATGAACGTTCTGACGGGCATCTATATACCGACGGCGGGCGCGATCGAGTATCGCGGCGAATCGATCGCAGGGCGCACGTCTTCTGCGATCGCGTTGTCGGGCATTGCGCGCACGTTCCAGAACGTGCAGCTGTTCGGCGAAATGACCGCGCTCGAAAACGTGCTGGTCGGTCTGCATCATACGTTCCGCTCGAACTTCGCCGATATCGGCCTGATGACGACGCGCTATCGTCAGGAAGAACGCGCGGCACGCGAGCGCGCATTCGGCATGCTGCGCTTTGTCGGTCTGGAGAACGTCGCGGCGGAAGAGGCGCGCAATCTGCCGTACGGCAAGCAGCGTCTGCTCGAAATCGCCCGCGCGCTGGCACTCGATCCACAAGTGCTGTTGCTCGACGAACCCGCCGCGGGGCTCACCGCGCCGGATATCAAGGAACTGGTGCGCATCATTCGTAAGGTCCGCGATCACGGCATTACGGTGGTGCTGATCGAACATCACATGGACGTCGTGATGTCGGTCTGCGACACGGTATCGGTGCTCGATTTCGGGCAGAAGATCGCCGAGGGCAAGCCGTCCGAGATCCAGGAAAACGAAAAAGTCATCGAGGCGTATCTGGGCGGCGTGGCCGCTTGAGCACACGTTTCGATTGCACGACAACGGCATGAATGGGGAACACGCGATGTTATCGATCCGCAATCTGCATGCGGGCTACGGCAAGGTTCAGGTGCTGCACGGCATTTCGATGGACGTGCCGAAGGCTTCCGTCGTCACGCTGATCGGCTCGAACGGCGCGGGCAAGACCACGACGATGCGCGCCGTCTCCGGCATGATCCGTCCGAGCGGAGGCGAGATCACGATGGGCGAAGGCGCATCGGCCAAACGCATCGATTCGCTCGATTCGCACCGTATCGCGCGTCTGGGTCTCGCGCATTCTCCCGAGGGCCGACGCGTGTTCTCGACGATGACCGTCACCGACAATCTGTTGCTAGGCGCATTTCCGCGCCTGACGTGGGCGCGTCCGCGCGGCGACGTCAACGCGGATCTCGAACGCGCGATCGACCTGTTTCCGCGCCTCAAGGAGCGCCGCAATCAACTGGCGGGCACGCTGTCGGGCGGCGAGCAGCAGATGCTCGCGATGGCGCGCGCGATCATGCTGAACCCGGATCTCGTGTTGCTCGACGAACCGTCGATGGGACTTGCGCCGATTCTCGTCGATGAGGTGTTTCGAATTATCGAGCGTCTGAAAGAGCAGGGCGTGACGATGCTGCTCGTCGAGCAGTTCGCGGCCGCCGCGTTGAACGTCGCCGATTACGGCTACGTGCTGGAAAACGGCCGTATCGCGACGCATGGAACGGCGATGCAGTTGCGTAATGATCCGATGGTCAAGGCCGCTTATCTGGGTCATTGAACCGGACGCGCCGTTAACGGTGACGCACATTCCATTCATTTCTTTAAGGTCGTTGAAAGCTTTAATTCAGCGACACGTCTGCACTTATTCCTCTCCATTCGAACGTTCGGCGGCTGCTTGTGCAGTTCGCCGACTCGTTACGCATAGCTGTGGCAGAATCTCGCGCGCATCCAACGAACAATTGAACAAGTGCCGGAGACGTCGTGATTCAAGGTATTGCCCGCTTCTTTACGCAGGTGGTTCATCGCTTTCTGCCTGATCCTCTTATTTTCGCGCTGCTTCTGACAGCGATTACCTTTGCCTTGGCATTGGGCCTCACGCCACAGTCACCCGGCGATCTCGTCTTCATGTGGGGCAGCGGTTTCTGGAATCTGCTCGCATTCACGATGCAGATGGCGATGATCCTCGTAACAGGGCATGCATTGGCGACGTCGGGTCCCGTCAAGCGGGTGCTGTCGGCTCTCGGCGGCCTGGCGAAGACGCCGGCGCAAGGCACGATGCTGGTCGCGTTCGTGAGCGGCGTGGCATGCGCGATCAACTGGGGCTTCGGTCTCGTGCTCGGCGCCATGTTCGCGCGAGAAGTGGCGAGGCGTGTGCGCGGCGTCGATTACCGGCTGCTGGTTGCGGCCGCGTACATGGGCTTCCTCACCTGGCATGGCGGCTTGTCCGGTTCG
Organism: Paraburkholderia sp. SIMBA_054; assembly: GCF_046534875.1. Classification (NCBI taxonomy): domain Bacteria; kingdom Pseudomonadati; phylum Pseudomonadota; class Betaproteobacteria; order Burkholderiales; family Burkholderiaceae; genus Paraburkholderia; species Paraburkholderia sp. SIMBA_054. The sequence continues at coordinate 247,970 of NZ_JAWRXV010000008.1, forward strand.
GTGCCGCTGGTCGCGGCAACCAAGGGCAATCCGATGGAAAAGGTGATTGGCCTGATTCCCGTGTCGCAGACGCTCTTCACGGGATACAACCTCTTCATCACTGCCGCGCTGATCGTCGCGTTGCCGCTGCTGGTGCGCGCGATGATGCCGCGAGCCGAAGATGTCGTCTCCGTCGATCCTGCGCTGCTCGTCGACGAGCCCGTGATGGAACGCAAGATCACGGCGCAATCCACGCCGGCGGAACGTATCGAAGAGAGCCGCATTCTGTCTATTCTGGTCGCGCTGCTGATCGCCGCGTATCTGGTGATCCGCTTCACGAAGAAAGGCTTCAGCCTCGACATCGATACAGTCAATATCGTTTTCCTTGCAGCGGGCATTCTGCTGCACAAGACGCCGATGGCGTATGCACGCGCAATCGGCAATGCGGCGCGCGGCACAGCGGGGATCATGATCCAGTTTCCGTTCTATGCGGGCATTCAGGCCACGTGGACCACTCGGGTCTGGCGGGCGTGATCACGAACTGGTTCATCGAAATTGCGAACGTCCACACGTTCCCGCTGCTGACGTTCCTGAGTTCGGCCGTGATCAACTTCGCGGTGCCGAGCGGCGGCGGCCACTGGGTCGTACAGGGCCCGTTCGTGATGCCCGCTGCGAAAGCGATCGGCGCGGACCTCGGCAAGTCGGCCATGGCGATAGCCTACGGCGAAGCGTGGACCAACATGGCGCAACCGTTCTGGGCGCTGCCTGCCTTGGCGATTGCCGGGCTCGGCGTGCGCGACATCATGGGCTATTGCGTGACGGCGCTGCTGTTCTCGGGCGTGATTTTCGTCGCGGGACTGTATCTTTTCTGACGTCGTTCGCAACGCGGTGTCGCAACGGTAGACTGTGCGTTCCTTTCTGCGGCGTACAGAACCATGCAAACTATCTACAGTAGCGATCACCGCTTGCATCAAGGCGTCGAACTCAAGGACGGCGCCGTCTCCGATTCCTTCGAAAAGCCCATCCGCGCAGAGACCGTGCTGAAGCAGGTCAAAGCTGCGGGTTTGGGCGATGTTCTGGCGCCGAACGTCTATGAGCGGGCGTGCTATGTCGGCGCGCATAGCGAGCGCTACGTTGAGTTTCTCGCATCGGCATGGGACGACTGGGCCGCAACGGGCCGCACATGCCAGGCGTTGCCACTCGTTTGGCCGGTACGTGGCTTGCCCTCCACGGCGATGCCGCAATTCATCGACGGCAAGCTCGGCTTCTTTTCGATGGATGCCGGTTCGCCCGTCAACGCAGGGACGTGGAGCGCGGTCTCGTCGAGCGCGAACTCGGCGCTGACAGGAATCGATGCGCTCGCACGCGGCGACAAGGCGGTCTTTGCGTTGTGCCGTCCGCCGGGCCATCACGCAGGCAGTGAGTACATGGGCGGCTATTGCTATCTGAACAATGCCGCAATCGCCGCGCAACGTTGCATCGCGCAAGGCGCGAAGCGCGTTGCGGTGCTCGATATCGATTTCCATCACGGAAACGGCACACAAGATATCTTCTACGACCGCAATGACGTGCTGTTCGTATCGATACACGGCGATCCGGCCGTATCGTTTCCCTATTTCTCGGGCTTTGCCGACGAGCGCGGCATTGGCGAAGGCGAGGGCTTCAACCTGAATCTGCCTCTGCCGAAGGGAACGGCAATGGAACAGTACGAGCCTGCGTTACAGCACGCGGGTTCGGCGATCGCGAATCATGCGCCCGACGCGCTCGTAGTTTCGCTCGGTGTCGATACATTCGAGGGCGATCCCATCAGCCATTTCCGTTTGCGCACGCCGGACTATCTGCGCGTCGGCGCAATGCTCGCGGGCTTTGGTTTGCCGACGCTCTTCGTGATGGAAGGGGGGTACATGGTCGACGAGATCGGCATCAATGCCGTCAATGTACTGTTAGGTTTCGAAGGCCGGGCATAAACCGCCGCGAATCTGGCAGCTTCGTCATACTTATGCCAGCATTGCGCCACTCTTGAAGCGTAGAGTTAATACAGCCGTTGCAGACACCGAGAGCCGTCTGCGACGACTGTATTCGCTGCAAAGTCTCTCGCGATCAAGGAGCCTTGAAATGAAGCAACTTCTTCTCAGTCTCGTGGTAACGGCGGGCGTAGCAGCCATGTCGAGCGCATACGCGCAGCAAATGCCGACCGATCAACCGATGGACCAGACCCAGGCGCAATCGGCCGCGCCAGCGGACACGGGTCAGGGCGGCGTCAATTGGGGCAGCGCGGCGCAAGGCGGCCGCAACGTCGCGGAGACGCGCCAGGACGTACGCCAGCAATTGATACAGTCCGAGCGTGATGGACAACTGCAAACGCTCGATCAAACCGTTTACAAAGGCAATTGATCGGCGCACTGCATGCCTGACAATCAGGGCTTTGGAATACGGATGCGGCTGATCATCAGCGATCCGGAAATGCCATAGACCAGCGTCAACGGATGCAGCACATGACCTGCAATCCGCCATTCGCCGAACCATAATTGCGGACCGAGAGCCCCCTGCCACGCGGCGATGGCGAGCAGCAGCACGATTGCGAACGATGTCGGAATAGGCGTGCCTTCGAAGTGCGTCACTTTCCCCGTCCCGCCCGACATCGTCTCTGCCGTCACGTTGTAGCGCGCGAGTCGTGACACGCCGCACGCCACAAAATACGCAAGCAGAACGCGGTCATACAGGCCGCGCATGCCACATCCATAGCCGATGATGGCGGGCGCCACGCCGAACGAGATCACGTCGGCTAGCGAATCCAGTTCCTTCCCGAGCAGCGAAGCCTTCTGCCGCCAGCGCGCGATGCGTCCATCCAGCACGTCGAATACGAGCGCCGCAAATACAAGTGCACAGGCGAAGTAAACGTGCATGACGTTCGCGCTGCCGATATAACTCATCATCGAAAACAGTGCACCCGTGCCGCACACGGCATTGCCGAGCGTAAACCAGTCGGCGAGATGAAACTCGCGAATCATCGAAAAACGCTTCATATTGGCCTTTTGGTCGGGCAGTGGAACGAGTATAGCGGTCCCGATTACATGCGATGCCTGCAAGACACGTGCCGCAAAAACGCCCACGCCGAAACAGACGGTAATACGTGCATGCACGACAAATAGCATTCAAAGCCGAAAATGGCAAAACTGCCATTTTGGCGTCATCAGTTCGTTGGGCCTCGCGCACTAGCATTTACACCTGGTTGCCGCGGACGCGCAGCAAGACACTGACGCCGCTGCCTCACGTCACACTTGCGCGCTTCTTTCGGATACCAACACCTGTATGTGGATCGTCAATCTCGCATTGAAGCGGCCGTACACGTTCATCGTGATGGCCATATTGATCGTGCTGGCGACGCCATTCGTGCTGTTCACGACGCCCGTCGATGTGCTGCCGGAAATCAACATTCCCGTCGTCAGCATCATCTGGAACTACACGGGCCTGTCCGCCCAGGATGTGGCGAACCGCATCACGTCCGTCAATGAACGCAGCCTGACGACGACCGTCAACGACATCGAGCACATCGAATCGCAATCGCTCGCAGGCATCGCGATCATCAAGCTGTTTCTGCAACCGAACGCGAACATCCAGACAGCCATCGCGCAAACCGTCGCCGTCGAGCAGGCGCAACTGAAACAGATGCCGCCCGGCGCGACGCCGCCGCTCGTCATCAGCTATTCGGCGTCGAGCATTCCCGTGATTCAGCTGGGCCTGTCGAGCCCGCGTCTGTCCGAGCAGGATCTGAACGACACGGCGCTCAACTTCCTGCGTCCGCAACTGGTGACGATTCCGGGCGCAGCCGTGCCGTATCCGTATGGCGGCAAGAGCCGTCTGATTTCCGTCGATCTCGACACGCGCGCGCTGCTTGCCAAGGGACTGACGCCGCTCGACGTCGTCAACGCCGTCAACGCGCAAAACCTGATTCTGCCGACAGGCACCGCGAAAATTGGACCGAAGGAATACACGGTCAACATGAACGGCTCGCCGACCACCATCGCGGGTCTGAACGACATTCCCGTGCGCACGGTCAACGGCGCGACGACCTATCTGCGCGAAGTGGCGCATGTGCGCGACGGCTTTTCTCCGCAGACGAACATCGTGCGCGAAAACGGCCGGCGCGGCGTGCTGATTTCGATTCTGAAGACGGGCAGCGCGTCGACGCTCTCGATCGTCAACACGCTGCGCGGGCTCTTGCCGAGCGCAGAGGCCGCGCTGCCGCCCGATCTCAAGGTCACGCCGCTATTCGATCAATCGGTGTTCGTGAAAGCCGCCATTCAAGGCGTGGTTCGCGAAGCCTTGATCGCCGCCGCGCTGACGGCCGCGATGATCCTGCTGTTTCTCGGCAACTGGCGCAGCACCTGCATCATCGCCATTTCGATTCCGCTGTCCATTCTGACGTCGCTGATCGCGCTGCATGCGCTCGGCCAGACTATCAACATCATGACGCTAGGCGGCCTCGCGCTCGCGGTGGGGATCCTGGTCGACGATGCAACCGTCACCATCGAGAACATCGAGCGGCATTTGCACATGGGCACGAATCTGCACGACGCGATTCTCGACGGCGCGGGCGAGATTGCCATTCCCGCGCTCGTGTCGACGCTGTGCATCTGTATCGTGTTCGTGCCGATGTTCTTTCTGACGGGTGTCGCGCGCTATCTGTTCGTGCCGCTCGCGGAAGCCGTGGTGTTCGCGATGCTCGCGTCGTACGTGCTGTCGCGAACCCTGGTGCCGACGCTCGCGATGCTGCTGATGGGTCACGCGCACAAGCGCGACGCGAATGCACGGCCCGATCTGTTCATGCGTATGTATCACCGTTTCGACCGCGGCTTCGAGACGATGCGGGCCGCGTACATTGTGGTGCTCAGCAGCCTGCTGGTGCGGCGTCGGATGTTCGGCACGTTGTTTCTTGGCTTCTGTGTGGTGTCCTTGGGCCTCACATTCGTGTTGGGCGAAGACTTTTTCCCACGCGTCGACGCCGGCGAGATACGCCTGCATATGCGCGCGCCGACAGGCACGCGGATCGAAGAAACGGCCCGGCTCGCCGATCAGGTCGAGAAGGTGGTGCGCGAGGTGATTCCGCCCGACGAACTCGGGACTGTGCTCGACAACCTCGGTTTGCCCTATAGCGGCATCAATCTCTCATACAGCAACGCCGGAACGATCGGCACGCTCGACGGCGACATCCTGCTTGCGCTCAACGAAGACCACAAGCCGAGCCTCGGCTATGTCGACCGTTTGCGCGCGATATTGCCGCAGCGTTTTCCGGGCACCGAGTTTTTCTTTCAACCAGCCGATATCGTCACGCAGATCCTCAACTTCGGCTTGCCCGCCGCTGTCGATGTGCAGATCGTCGGCGCGAATCAGGAAGGCAATCTGGACATCGCGCGCAAACTGCTCAAGCAGATCCGCACGATTCCAGGCGCCGTCGATGCGCACATCCAGCAGAAGCTCGACGAGCCGGTCATCAATCTGCAGATGGACCGCACGCGTTTGCAGCAACTGAATCTCAACGCGAACAATGTTGCGCAGAACGTGTTGATCTCGCTGTCGGGCAGTACGCAGACGTCGCCGGGATTCTGGTTCAATCCGCGCAACGGCGTCGAATACAACCTCGCCGTGCAGACGCCGCAATATCAGATCTCGTCGGTGGATCAACTGTTGCGCACGCCCGTATCGGCATCGTCGACCGGGCCGACGCAATTGCTCGGTAATCTCGTGCAGGTCTCGCCGCAGACCCAGTTCGCGATGGTCACGCATTACAACATCCGCCCCGTGATCGATGTGTTCGTGAGCGTCGAGGGGAGCGATCTCGGCAGCGTCGACAAGCAGGTCGAAAAGATCGTCGATCAGGCACGCGCGACGCTGCCTCGCGGCAGCCAGATCGCGATACGTGGTCAGGTCCAGACCATGCGCACGTCGTACTTCGGCCTCGGCATCGGCGTGGCGATGGCGATCGTGCTCGTCTATCTGCTGATCGTCGTGAACTTCCAGTCGTGGATCGATCCGCTGATCATCGTCAGCGCATTGCCGGCCGCGCTGGCGGGCATCGTGTGGATGCTGTTCCTGACGGGCACGCATCTGAGCGTACCCGCGCTGACGGGCGCAATCATGACGATGGGCGTCGCGACCGCGAACAGTATTCTGATGGTCTCGTTCGCGCGTCAACGCCTGACGGCGGGAGCGCCGCCGCTCACGGCCGCGCTCGAAGCGGGCGCGAGCCGGATCAGGCCGGTGTTGATGACTGCGTTCGCGATGATCATCGGCATGATCCCGATGGCGCTCGGGCTCGGCGAAGGCGCCGAGCAGAATGCGCCGCTCGGGCGTGCGGTGATCGGCGGCCTGCTGTTCGCGACGGTATCGACGCTTTTCTTCGTGCCCTTGCTGTTCGCGGGCATTCACAGCCGGCTCGTGCATCGCAAGGCAATACGCGAGCGGGGCGAGCACGGCGAGCAACAGCACGGTGACGCTCATGGACGACATGGCCGAGACGACGAGCACGGAAACAGCCCGAACACGGACGATTGAGATGACTGAAAAAACGCATTCTTCGCTAGCGATCCCCGCACGGGAGACCCAGGACGGGCACGCGCTGCCGCCGCGCCATCGTGAATGGCGGCGCGCGAAGATCGCGGTCGTGATCGTGCTGATTCTGCTGGCGATCGGCGCGTTGCGCACCGTCGTGGCGAACATCATGCAAAGCCGCTCGGTCGCGCAAACCACGCAGCAAAACGCGAAGCAATACGTCGATGTGGTGACGCCGAAGCAGACGGATGGCAGCGCGGGCGTCACGGTCCTGCCGGGAACATTGCGCGGCTACGTCGAGTCGCCTATCTTCGCGCGCGCAACGGGTTATCTGCTGCACTGGTATGCCGATATCGGCGCACGCGTGCAAGAAGGGCAGTTGCTCGCCGAACTCGATACGCCTGAGATCGATCAGGAACTCGCGCAAGCCGTTGCGCAGCGCGACCAGATCCAGTCGAGCCTCGGCCTCGCAAAGAGCTCGTACGAGCGCTGGCAGCAACTGCGTCAGCGCGACGCCGTCTCGCAACAGGAACTCGACGAGCGGCAAAGCACCTACTCGCAGGATGTCGCCAATCTCGCCGCCGCCGAGGCCAACGTGAAGCGGCTGCGCCAGCTCGAAAGCTTCAAGCGCATCGTGGCGCCGTTCGCGGGCGTGGTCACGCAACGCAATGTCGATGTCGGCGATCTGATCGACGCGGGCAGCGGCACGAGCCGCGCGCTCTTCGCGCTCGCGCAGTCGGACCCGCTGCGCGTCTTCGTGCAATTGCCGCAGGCCTACGCGCAGAACATCAAGGTTGGCGAGGATGTTGTCGTCACGCAGGCGGAGCTGCCGGGCCAGCAGTTCCATGGACGCATCACGCACATTTCCGGCGCGATCGACGTGCCCACACGTTCATTGCAGGTCGAAGTGACACTGCGCAATCCCGACGGCAAGCTGAGGCCGGGCGCCTACGTGCAGGTCGCGCTGCCTTCGGGCACACGCGCGCAGTTGTCGATCCCGGGCAACGCGTTGCTGTTCCGCGCGGAAGGGCCGCGCGTTGCCGTGGTCGATAACGATGGCGTCGTGCATCTGCACAAGATAACGATTGCGCAGGATCTCGGGCAGACGCTCGAAATCGAAAGCGGCGTCGAGCCGAGCGACCGCGTGATCATCAACCCGAGCGATTCGATCGAGGACGGCGATCATGTCGTAGTGACGCGTCCGCAATCGCAGCCGCAGGCGAAGAACAAGGCGGCGTCGTGAATACCCTTATCCTTGCCGCGCGAACGAGTACGCTGGCCCTTGCGGCCACGCTGTGCGCGTGTACAGTCGGCCCCGACTACAAGGCGCCGATGACGGACGCGCCGCCCACGTGGCGTACGGATTCCTACTGGCGTCTTGCGCAGCCCTCGCATGCGCCGCTCGCGCCGGATTGGTGGAAGGCGTTCGGCGACGCGACGCTCGATACGCTCGAAACGCAGGCGCTTGCGGAAAACCAGACGCTCGCCGCCGCCAGCGCGCATTACGCGCAGGCGCGCGCCACGCTCGCCAATACGCGCGCGCAACTGATTCCCGAAGTTGATCTGTCGGCCTCGGCGGCACGCCAGCGCATTTCGAAGAACCGGCCCGCCACGAGCTTCACGGTGCCGAACCAGTCGATGGTGCAAAACGACTTGCAGATCGGCCCGACGATCAACTACGACGTCGATCTGTTCGGCCGCATCCGCCGTGAAGTGGAGGGCGCGCGGGCGTCGGCGGAACAGTCGCGCGACGACCTCGCGAATGCGCGGCTCGTGCTCACCACCGATCTCGCCACCGACTATTTCTCACTGCGCGAGCTCGATGCGGAAATCGACGTATTGAACCGCTCGGTGCAGTTACAACAGAAAGCGCTCGACTACGTGACGACCGAGCACGATCTCGGCTCCGTTTCCGGACTCGACGTGTTGCAGCAGAAGTCGCTGCTCGATCAGACGCGCGTTCAGGCGCAGCTTCTCGTCACACAGCGCGAGGCGTTCGCGCATGCGATCGCCGCGCTCGTCGCGGTGCCCGCGCCGCAGTTTTCGATCGAGCCGAAAGTGGTCGAGTATTCCGTGCCTGCGATCCCGCTTGGCCTGCCGAGCGATGTACTGCAGCGCCGCCCGGATATTGCATCGGCGGAACGCGCGATGGCGGCGGCGAATGCGCAGATCGGCGTCGCGAAGGCAGCATTCTTTCCGAGCCTGACGCTGACGCCGGGCATCGGCTGGCAAAGCACGGACCTCGCGAGCCTGTTTAGCGCGCCGAGCCTGGTGTGGACACTAGGCACAGCGGTGAGCCAGGTCGTGTTCGACGGTGGGCGGCGCGCGGCCAATGTCGATTTCGCTAGCGAGGGCTACAAGGCTGCGCAGGCCAATTACCGCCAGACTGTGCTGACGGCGTTCCAGCAGGTGCAGGACGGCATCACGGGGCTTTCCGTTCTGGATAGCGCCGCGTCCCAGTCGCGCGATGCCGTGGCCGATGCGCAGCGGCTGCTGTCGCTCGCTAACGACCGCTATTCGGGCGGACTCGTCGCCTATCTGGATGTGATCACCGCGCAGCAATCATTGCTGACGAGCCAGCGTACGGACGTGCAGATTCACGGCCAGCAGATGACGACATCCGTCGCGCTCGTGAAGGCGCTCGGCGGTGGTTGGGACGTGCAACAAACGGATGCGCAGCGCATGCCGGGCGATGCGGCAAAAGATGCATCGAATGATGCAGGTGCATCGAGTCCGCACGCGCCGAACTGAAAACAGACTGTAAAGGACGGGCTGAACACTTTGAAAAGCCTACTTATAATGAAGAGGACAATACAAAAGGAGCGCCCATGAAGCTGCTCATCGTGGAGGATGAATTCAAGGTCGTCGATTATCTGCGCCGTGGCCTGACGGAGCAGGGCTGGGTTGTCGACGTCGCGCTGGACGGCGAAGAGGGCCTGCATCTCGCGTCCGAGTTCGACTACGACATCATCGTGCTCGACGTGATGCTGCCCAAGCGTGACGGGCTCAGCGTGCTCAAGGCGCTGCGCATGCGCAAGTCCACGCCCGTCATCATGCTGACCGCTCGCGATCACGTGAACGACCGCGTACGCGGCCTGCGCGAAGGCGCGGACGACTATCTGACCAAGCCCTTTTCGTTTCTCGAGCTGGTCGAGCGGCTGCACGCACTCGCACGGCGCACGCGCGTGCAGGAATCGACGCTGATCTGCGTCGGCGACCTGTATGTCGATCTGATCGGCAGGCGCGCGACACGCAGCGGCGTGCGGCTCGATCTGACTGCGAAAGAGTTCCAGTTGCTCAGTGTGCTCGCGCGCCGGCAGGGGGATATCCTGTCGAAGGCGATCATCACGGAACTCGTCTGGGACGTGAACTTCGACAGCCACACGAACGTCGTCGAGACGGCGATCAAGCGGCTGCGCGCGAAGCTCGACGGCCCGTTCCAGACCAAGCTGCTGCACACCATGCGCGGCATGGGCTACGTGCTCGAAGTCCGCGAGGAAGCGGAGGCATCATGACGCGCTCGACCCGTTCCATCGCACGACGTCTCGCGCTGCTGTTCGCGCTCGTCGCGCTGTCTGTTTTTACGCTGGTGGACACGGGGCTGTTTCTCGTGCTGCGCTCGCAACTGGAGCAGCGCCTGCGCGATTCGCTCGATAGCCGCACGGAAGTCGCGCGGATCATCGTGCATCACGCGATCAACCGCGACAAGTGGCGCATCGCGCAAGAGAAGCTCGCGGACATGACGCCGCGCGACGGCACGAGTGCCTATTCGATTTCGAGCACGAATCCGCTGTTCAATTACGGCCACGCTGTGACGGGCACGATTGCGCAGCAATGGCGCGGCGACTATGCGCGCGTCACGAACAACGGCACCGACCATGACTTGCTGACGCGCACGCTGACCATTCCGCCGAATGGCGAGCGTCCTCAGGTGCAGTTGCAGGTGGCGACCAGTTACGCGCCGACCGAGCAGGCATTGCGCGAGTTCGGCCTTGCGTTGGCGGCATTGTCGGCGCTCGGCGCGCTTGGCGCGTCGCTACTGAGCTACTGGGTCACGCGCATCGGCCTCGCGCCCTTGCGCAGATTGACCGTCGACGCATCCGAAGTGAGCGCCGATAACCGCTCGCAGCGGCTGCGCACCACCGAGCTTCCATTCGAGCTGAACGATCTCGCGCATTCGTTCAACGGTGCGCTGGAGCGGCTCGATCAGGCGTACGTGCGCCTCGAGTCGTTCAATGCCGACGTCGCGCACGAGTTGCGCACGCCTGTGACGATCCTGATTGGGCAGACGCAGGTGGCGTTGACGCGCAACCGTTCGGTCGACGACCTGCGCCGTACGCTGCAATCGAATCTCGAAGAGTTCGAGCGGATGCGCGGCATCATCAACGACATGCTGTTTCTGGCGCGCGCCGATCAGGGCGAGCGGGCGACGGAACTGGTCGAAGTGTCGCTTGCAACGGAAATTGCGCGCACCATCGAGTTCCTCGAAATGCCGATGGAAGAAGCGCAGGTGCAGGCGAAATTGCACGGCGATGCGGTGGCGCGCGTCAATCGTTCGCTGTTCGGCCGGGCTTTCGCGAACCTGCTGATCAACGCAATCCACCATACGACGCCCGGCGCGATGATCCGGGTGACGGTGTCGCGCGAAGCGGGCCGCGTGTGGATCGCCGTGGCGAATCCCGGCGAGCCGATCATGCGGGACGTGCTCGATCACGCGTTCGACCGCTTCTATCGCGCGGAACAGTCGCGCACGAACAGCCGCGAGAATCACGGCTTGGGGCTGGCGATCGTCAAGGCGGTCGCCGACATGCACGGCGGCGTGGTGTTCGCGCGCAGCCAGGACGGCGTGAACACGTTCGGGTTCTCGATCATGAGCGCCGATACGGCGCGTTCGCCGAAAACGGAGCCGTCCGCGAAGGATGCGCAGCAGCTTGCGTCACGGCCTGTGGTGTCGGCACCGCTCAAATCGCCGTGAGGCTGTTGGTAAGGTTAGGCGTCGAAACAGGTAAATTGATCCGCTTCATGGCCTCTGTTCAGGGGAATGACGGTCAAATTGACTGGGTACGCTGGTGTTGTCGCTATAGAGCGTATCCGGCAAGGAGAACGAGGTGGATCTGATCGAAATGGCTAAGAAGTCCGGCATGCAGGTGTTGCCGGACGCGCAGATCGGCAGTCAGATGTATCACAGCGTCTGCGGGCCACTTTCAGCGTTGCAGCGATTTGCGGATGAGGTTGGTAAGGCGCTGGCTGCGGAAGCGGCGGCGCAGACTGCCGATTCGGTTTCCGAGACCTGACCTGCCGCAAGCGCGCTGCAGCGTTCAGGCGCGTTATCTGCTTCACGATCGCCACGAGGGCGGGCGCGTCGGTGTGCCCGCTCCGTGTGGTTATCGATCGTGGAGGGCTTATCGCGTTGACCGCCTGCCGTTCCAACGCTGACATGTGTGGACTGCGGCGCGCTCGCGCGCTGTGTCGTGTGCTCGTCGCTGCCGCCGCACTGTGTACCGTTTCGGTGACAGTCGCCGCCGCGCCGGCCGCCATCGCGCTGCTTGACTGCGTCGTGATCGACGACAACGCGGCGTACAACGATGCCTCCGTCACCCAGTCGCAACAGGCGCGCGCCGCGATGGCAAGCACCGAGTTGCGCGCGCGCATCGACCAGCGCGGCCTGTACAAAGTCGCGGACAATCGTCCCGCTGCGGCGCTGATCGACGGCTTCACGAAGACCCAGGACCTGAGCGCCTGCAACGGCTGCGAGCTGGAAATCGGCCGAAAGCTCGGCGTGCAACGCGTCGGCGTGTGCTGGGTGCAGAAAATCAGCAACCTGATCCTCAACATCAACCTGCGCATCGAAGACACGGCGAACGGACAGGTCGTGTTCCAGCGTTCCGTCGATATCCGCGGCAATACGGACCAATCGTGGCGTCGCGGCGTCGACGCACTCGTCGGCCTGCTCGCGTCGGAACCGGACGCCGCGCATTGAGCCGCGCGCTCCTATCGATTTCGGGAAAAACTCCCGGCCTTCCATGCTGTCATCCCGACGCGCGATGCGCTAACTTGAGCGTGGGTGAATCTGCCCTTGCGGCACAACGAATATGGCTCGCGCGATCCGACGCGGGCCCGTCGAACAACACTCCGCAGGAGACATCGATGCAGTGCACGACCAGACATACACGCATGGCGGTATCCGTTGCGCTCGCCGTGCTGCTTGGCGCGGGTATCGGCCAGGCATCGGCAGCGGCCGTCGCGTACGTGACGAGCGAGACGAACGGCGTCGGCGTGATCGACCTCGACCAGATGACGCTGAAGAAGACCATCGCGCTCGGCAAGGACGGCCCGCGCGGGCTGAGCCTGACGGCGGACGGCAGCAAGCTGCTGGTGGCGAACAAGACGGGAGACCTGTCGGTCATCGATACGTCGACGGACAAGGTGATCACGCGCGTGAAGATCGGCAAGAACCCGGAGTTCGTGCGCGTGCATCGCGGGTTTGCGTATGTGACGTACGAGCCTGGCGAGAGCGGACCGCCGCCGCAGGCGCTGGCGGCGAATCAGGGCGCTCAGGGTGCTCAGGGCGCAGGCAAACCGGAAGGCAAGCCCGAAACGGAGGCGGGCGGCGCGCCGGGGAAGGGAGGCGGCCACGACGACGATGACGACGCGAACGGCCCGCCCGCCGAAGTGGCGATCGTCGATCTGAAGACGATGAAGGTGGTGCGCTCGGTAAAGAGCGGACACGAGACAGAGGGCGTCGAGTTTTCGCCGGATGGGCGCGAGCTGCTCGTCACCAACGAAGGCGACGATACGGTGTCGGTGTATCGCACCGGCACGGGCAAGCTCGTGCGCACGGTGAAGATGGACAAGGGCTCGCGGCCGCGCGGCATCAAGGCGTCGCCGGACCACAAGCAGTATGTGGTGACGCTGGAGAACACCAACAAGTTCGTCGTGCTCGACGCGGCGACGTTGAAGACACTGAAGACGGTCGATACGAAGACGGGTCCGTACGGCGTCGCCTTCGATCCCGAGGGCAAGCATCTGCTCATCGCCGCCGCGCGCGACAAGACCTTGCAGGTGTTCGATGCAAAGACGTACGAGCACGTGGCCGACGCGCCTGTCGGGCAGCGCTGCTGGCATTTCAGCTTCACGCCGGATGGGTCGAAATTGCTGATGGCGTGCGGGCGCTCGAATGCCGTGTTCGTGCTCGATGCAAAGACCTATCAGACGGTCGGGCAGATTGGCGATTTGCCGCTGGCGTGGGGTATCGTGACGTCGCCGCCGAGTCAGGGGTCGATTGAGTCGCGGTGAACGCTATTGTCTGCGACGGTCCAACAAGAACAGGGAAGCCGTCGCAGACCTATGAAATTGCAACTCACTTCCACGCATACCTCAACCCAACCCACACCCCACGCGGCGCGCCGATCCCAAGAAACTGCTCATTGGTGACGCCGCCCGGATCGAACGTATGGTTCGGTCCATTGAAGAAGTTCTCGCCGAGAATCGCAAAATTCGCATAGTGCTTGTTCAGCAGATTCTTGACGGTCGCAAATACCTGAAGCTGCTTCGTCACGTTGTACGTGGTGTCGAGATCGATCAGGAAATAACCGGCAACCGTGCCATTCACATCCTGATTGTTCTCGTCGCCGCGCGCGAAAATGCTGCCGCGATACGTGAGGCTGGTGCCGATATTCCACGCCGCGAACGGCGTGTAGTCGACGCGCAGCTTCACCGTATTTTGCGGGATGCCGGGGATGTGGTCGCCGGGCTTCACCGTGATGTTGCCGTTCGCGTCCGCGCTCGAATTGCTCGCGCTGCTCTCGGTCCACGTCGACTGATAAGTCGCGTCGATATAGCTATAGCTCGCGCTCACGCCAACCGGGCCGTACTTCGTGCGGCCCGCGACTTCGAAGCCTTGCCGGCGCGTCTTGCCGACGTTCTGAAAGAACCCGAGCGAACTCGCCGCGCCATTGCTGCTGATGAACTGGATATCGTCGTCGAGCGTCGTGCGATACAGCGCGGCGCTCCACGTCGTGTTGCTGCCGATGCGCCCGCGCGCGCCGATTTCGAACGTCTTCGAAATGACGGGCTGCAGCGACGGGTCTGCAATGAAATCGTTCGGCAGCGAGCAGGGCGCATCCGGGTCCGCGCACGCCAGTTCGATCGATGTCGGCGAGCGCATGCCCTCGTTGTACGTGAAGTACGCGGTGAGCGTATCGGTCGGATTGTAAGTGATGCCGACAGCAGGATTGAAGCGCGAAAACACATGACGTCCATCGAGCAGCGGCTGCACGCCGCTCTCGTCGCCGATCGTCGTGCGGGACCAGTTGTAGCGGCCCGCAAACGTCAACGCCCATTGTTCGGTGAACGAGAACGTGTCGGTGAAATAGACGCCGTAGGTTTCATTGCGCGTCTTCGCATCCGTCGTCGATACGAACGGACCGGTGCCGATCGTCGCGCGTGTGTCGGTGAACGTTGCGTCTTGCGTTGCCTGCGTGAAGTGCGTGTTCGCAAGATCGGCGGCGACACCGAGCGTCAGTTCATTGCGCTTGCCGAACAGGTTCTGCAACAGCGCCAGTTGCAGACTCCCGCCATAGCTTTGGGTGAATACCGTCGACTGCACGTTGGTGGCAGGCGGTGCATCGTCGGGGTCATCGGGATCGAAGTCGTCGTTCACGTTGCTGCTGACGTTCTTGTTGCGATAGTGGCGATAGTAGAGCGTGCCGCTCAACTGCACATTGGGCGTAAAATAGTGCTCGCCCGCAATCGTCAGATAGCCGACCGTGTTGTTGTTCTGATCGGGAAACGTATACGCTTGCTTGCGGTTGTCGAGAAACGAGCGCGGAATCGTCTGTGAGCCGTCGAGTGTGTTGTCCGCGCCGCCACCGGAGATCGACAGCGTCGTGTCGGCATCGTGATAGCGCAGCTTGCCGAAAGCCTGCCGCAAGCGGCTGCCGTTGTGATCGGCCCAGCCATCGTCGTTGGTGGCGTTCGCGGTGAAGTAGTAGTCGAGGTTGCTGCCGATCACGCCGCCTTACTGGATCTGCGCGCTCTTGCGTCCAAACGATCCGCCGCTGATCTCCGCTTCGCCCCCGGGCGAATTACTGCCGTTCTTCGTCGTGATCGCGATTGCGCCGCCGAGCGTGTTGAGGCCGAAGGTCGGATTGGAGCCGGGAATCAGCTGGATCGTATCGATCGCGGCCTGCGGGATCAGATCCCAGTTGACGACGTCGCCGAACGGCTCGTTGATGCGCACGCCGTCCATGAACACGGATAGTCCCTGCGGCGTGCCGAGCAACGGCGAAGCCGTGAACCCACGATAGTTGATGTCCATCTGCGACGGGTTGCCCTGTGCGTCGTTGATGTCGACGCTCGTCAGATTGGTCGCGAAGTAGTCGGTGAGCGTGTTCGGATGCTGCTGGTCAATCTCGCGGCCGCGGATAGTCTGCACGTTGGCGGGCACCAGTTCGATCGCGGTGCCGATGCCGATTAGCGGCGTGGTGCCGATCACGAGAATCGACGGCATCTCGGCTTCCTGTGTCGTATTCTGCGCGGTCTGCTGCACGTCGGCGGGCGGTGTATCGGCGGGCGGCGGCGCGGCCTCCTGCGACCAGGCTGCCGCGCACAGACTGGCCAGCGCGCTGCTGAACATCAGTTGGAAAGCGCGCTTGCGAGGATGCAGACGGGCGCGTCGTGATTTGCGCCGTGAGGGTTTCATCGTTGTCGTCTCCAGCAGTTTGTTTTAGCCTTGTTTCGATGGCGCTTTCGCGAGCCGCGCATGCCTGTCTCTGTGTCGATTCGCCGTTGATTGAAGCGTCGCATATCAAAGGCGCGTCATGCCCGGGAAGCTTTCCCGATTCTTTCGGGAGGCCTTCCTAAACCTGCAAAAAGCAACACGAAATGCACCCGTTCGGTGAGTAGAATGAGTGACCGCTTCCATCGATACGCTCATGCCCGAAGCTCTCTCCTCAGCCAGACCGGCAGACCCCAGGCCGGACCAGCGGCAAGCAGCAGACAGTCGCGCGGATGCATCGGGCGCTGCGGAGCCCTCGCGCGCGCCGCAGCGGCCCCCAGCGGGTAAAAGCGCGGCCACCCGTGCCACGGAGTCGCGCTCGGTCGCGTGGCGCGACTTCATGTGCGTCGTGGTGTTGACGGTGATCGTCGGCGCGCTGTGCTCGACCTTCGACGTCACCGAACTCGCGTACCGCTGGAGCCGCCGCGCCGAGCGCTATCAGCTCGATGAGCTGCCCGTCACGCTGTTCGTGCTCGCGGCGGGGCTGGCGTGGTTCTCATGGCGGCGCTATCGGGATTCGCAGAAGGAATTGCAGCGCCGCCGCGCGGCGGAAGAGGAAGCCGCGCGGCTTCTCGCCGAGAACCGGCGGCTCGCGAGCCAGGGCATCGAGGCGCAGGAAGCCGAGCGCCGTCATCTCGCGCGCGAACTGCACGACGAACTGGGGCAATACCTGAACGCGATTGCACTCGATGCCGCACGGATTCGCGACCTGTCGGCGCAAAACGACGAGGTGCATCGCGCGGCGCTTGCCGTGATGCAAAGCGCGGGCTTCGTGTATCGGCAGATTGGCGGGATGATCCGCAAGCTGCGGCCCATCGGCCTCGACGAACTGGGCCTGCCGAGCGCGCTCGAACATTGTGTGGAAGGCTGGCGCGAGCGGCTCCCCGATGCATCGTTCAAGCTGACCATCGACGGCGACTTCGACGGCTTCACCGACGCGCTCAACATCACGCTCTACCGGCTCGTGCAGGAAGCGCTGACGAACGTGTCGAAGTTCGCGCGCGAATCAAATGTCGAAATCTATCTGGTGAGAGCGCCTGCCAGCCGCGAGCGGGTTGAAGAGATCGTCGTCACGGTCGCCGACGATGGCCCCGGCGTCGATCTGTCGAAGCCGCGCATCGGGCTAGGGTTGATCGGCATGCGTGAGCGCGTGGAAGCGTTGGGCGGCGAGTTTCATGTTGCGAGCGAGCCGGCGCGCGGTTTTCTGCTGTGCGCGCGTGTGCCAACTCAGCTCGGGCTGCCTGAGCCGAACGCTTCCATCGATCCCGCCGAACCGAAAAACTCATGAGGCGCGGCAAGCTCGGAGAACTGCAAACCGAGGCGCTGCGCGATCTGCACGAGTTGCACGCCGTTGTTCGCGCCGAACTTCTGCCGGATGGCGGACTGATGATTGGCAATCGTCTTCTGGCTCAGCCCGAGCCTTTCGGCGATCACGGGCAGCGTAAAGCCTTGCACGAGCAGGCGCAGTACTTCGAACTCGCGCGCGGACAGTTGCCTTCCGGGCGGCCCTTCGCTGAACATCGTTCGTAGCGCGAGCGCATGCGACACATCGGCGCTGAGATAGCGCACGCGCCGCGCGACTGCGCGCACCGCTTCGACGAGCACATCAGGCGCACTCGCTTTCGTCACATAACCGCAGGCGCCGGCATCGAAAGCGCGCCGCACGAAAAGCGTCTCTTCGTGCACGCTGAAAATCAGCACGCGCGCTTCCGGCTCTCTCGCGAGCATGCGCCGCATCGCTTCGATCCCGCTCGCGCCAGGCAACGCGAGATCCATCACGACGACATCCGGCTGCAACGCGCAGAAGCGCTGATAAGCCTGCGTCGCATCCGCGGCTTCGCCCGCGACGCGCACATCGGGGCTCAGTTCTAGCAGCCTTCGGTAGCCCTCGCGCACGACGGCGTGATCGTCGACGAGAAGCACGGAAATAGCGGGCGTCGTCATGGTCGCGTTCTCTCGGTGTGAGGGGGCGCTGTCATCTCGCGCGTGTCGGCGCTGAGGCGTTTCGAGTTCGCGTCGTTGCGGAACGTGACGGGCTGTTCGTTCGGCGCCAGCGTCGCCGGACGTTGGGCCGCATCGCGCACGACGCGCACAACCTGCTCGTGATGCGGAGACTTGTCGCAGACGGGATCGGCATTGGCGGCGTCGAGCGTCAACAGATACGCCTGGCACCGGCAGCCGCCGAGATCGTTGGTCTTTTCGTCGCAGCTCCGGCAAGGCTCCTTCATCCATTCGAAGCCGCGAAAGCGGTTGAACGCGTCGCTGTCATACCAGATGTGCTCGAGCGGCGTGTCCTTCACGTTCGGAAACGTGAGGCCCGGCAGCGAGCGCGCCGAATGGCAGGGCAATGCGGCGCCATCTGGCGCGACGCCGAGAAACACCGAGCCCCAGCCGTTCATGCAGCGCTTGGGCCGCGTCTCGAAGTAGTCGGGCACGACGAAGAAAATCTTGCAGCGGTTGCCGATCTCCTTCCGGTAACGCTCGACCACGGCTTCCGCTTCTTGCAATTGCTCCGCGGTCGGCATCAGTTGCGCGCGGTTCGCGTGCGCCCAGCCGTAGTACTGCGTGTTCGCAAGCTCCAGATATTCAGCGCCCATTGCCAGCGCCATGTCGATGATCTTGTCGACATGCGGCAGGTTGTAGCGATGCAGGACGCAGTTGAGCACCATCGGAAAGCCATGCGCCTTGATCGAGCGTGCGACGCGGTTCTTCAGGTCGAAGGTGCGCGTGCTGCTGAGGAAGTCGTTGAGTTCCTGGGTCGAGTCCTGAAACGACAGTTGAATGTGATCGAGTCCGTTGGCCTTCAGCTTATCGAGCCGCGCATCCGTGAGCCCGACACCCGACGTGATGAGGTTCGTATAGAAGCCGAGGCTGTGTGCTTCGGCGACGAGTTCTTCGAGGTCGTCGCGCATCAGCGGCTCGCCACCGGAGAAGCCCAGTTGCGCCGAACCGAGTTTGCGGCCCTGCCGCAAGACGTCGATCCATTGCGCGGTGCTCAGCTCGTCGCGATGGCTCGTGTAGTCGACGGGGTTGTAGCAGAACGCGCAATGCAGCGGGCAACGATACGTCAGTTCCGCAAGCAGCCATAACGGCGGCCCGACGCTGCTGCGCGCGGCTTGTTGCGCGTGCTCCTGTGCGGGTGTCGAGAGGTCGGTCATGCTGTTACTCCAGCCAGCCACGCGAGCGCGCGTGGTCGACGAAGGCTTCGACTTCGGGCGTCAGTCCCGTCGCATTGAACGCCGCTTCCAGCTCCGCGACGAGCGTCGGGATGTCGCGCGTGCCGTCGCAACGCAACAGGATTTGCGCAGCGCTCTGGTTCAGCTTCACCATGCCTTCGGGATACAGCAGCACATGCGCGTCCTGTGCCGGTTCCCATTGCAGGCGAAACAGGCTGTTCAGTTTCGGGCCGCGTTTTTCCGTGTCTTGCGCGTTGTCATGAGTGTTCATGCCGGGAACGCCTTTTCTATCGCGTCGAGCATTGTCCAGAGAATGTCGAGCTTGAATTGCAGAATGTCGAGCGCGCGTTCCTGTTGCTCGCGCGTGCGGAAATGATCGAGCGTGACAGCGAGGCCATGCTCGACATCGCGTTGCGCGAGCGAGATGCGCGAACGGAAATACGCAAGCCCCTCGGGCTTGATCCACGGGTAATGCTCGGGCCACGTCGAAAGCCGGTCTTTGTGGATCTGCGGCGCGAAGATCTCCGTGAGCGACGAGCACACGGCTTCCTGCCACGGCGCGCGTCGCGCGAAGTTCACATAGGCGTCGACGGCGAAGCGCACGCCAGGCACCACATGTTCCAGCGACCACAATTCATCGCGCGAGAGCCCGACGGCATCGCCCAGCCGCGCCCACGTTTCGATCCCGCCTTCATCCTCGCCATAGCCGTCGTGATCGAGAATGCGCAGCACCCAGCGGCGGCGCGTTTCGCGATCAGGGCAGTTCGACAGGACGGCGGCATCCTTCAGTGGAATGTTGATCTGGTAATAGAAGCGGTTCGCGACCCAGCCGCGAATCTGCTCGCGCGAGCATCCGCCGCTGTTCATCTTCACGTTGAACGGGTGATGGATGTGATACGCCTGTCCCTTCGCGCGCAACTGCGCTTCGAATTCTTCTCGGGTCCATGCCGGGCCGATGTCGCCTTTGAAACTCATCGATCGCGTCTCCGTATCAGTGGTCTGCTTTTGCGTTTGCATGTGCGCGGCTCACAGTTCGAACAGCATCCCGTCGTGCGCGACTTCGATACCGTGCTGCGCCAGCGTGCGCCGCTCGGGGCCGTCGTCGATCAGGATCGGGTTCGTGTTGTTGATATGTATTAGCACCTTTCGCGCGTTCGGCCTATCGAGCGAATCCAGCACTTCGATCATGCCGCCCGGACCCGTTTGCGCGAGATGGCCCATGTCGGCGGCCGTCTTTTTCGACAGGCCGAGTTCGATCATTTCGTCGCTCGTCCACAGCGTGCCGTCGACGAGCAGCAGGTCGGCGCTGCGCATCGCATCGCGGATGTGCGGTTCGAGCACGCCGAGGCCGGGCGCATAGAACACGCGTTTGCCGGAACCGGGCGCCGTGATCAGCAGGCCGATGTTGTCGCCGCGCTGCGGCGCCGCGCGATGCGGCGAGTAGGGCGGCGCCTTGCTCGACAGCGGCAGCGCCTCGATGCGCACGCCTGGCAACGCGGCGATCTCGAACGGGCCCGCATCGAGCGCAATGGTGTGACGTTCGACGCCGCAGTAGTGCGACAGGATCGATACGACGGGAAAACCCGTCGACAGGTCTTGCCAGACGGCATCCGTTGCATGCAGCGGCAGCGGCGCGCTGTTTTCGCGCAGCATCAGCAGGCCTGTTACGTGGTCGATCTGCGCGTCCATCAGCAGCACGGCCGCGATGCCTGTGTCGCGAGCGTGGCGCGCAGGCTGCATTTCAGGGTTCGCGGCGATCTGCGCGAGGATATCGGGTGATGCGTTCACGAGCAGCCACGCCACACCATCGACGCTCACCGCAATCGACGACTGCGTGCGGCGCCGCGCCGTGATCGTGCCTTTGCGCACACCATCGCAATTGCGGCAGTTGCAGTTCCATTGCGGAAAGCCGCCGCCCGCCGACGAACCGAGCACCTTGACCTTCATTGTCCCCTTGCTCCCGAAAGAACTCGCAAAAACGCCCTTGAAACAGGCCTCAATTGATGAGCGCCGCGCATCACGGCAACATCCTGCGCAACAGCCCGTCGCGGTCGATCAACTGATGCTTGAGCGCGCCCGCCACATGCAACGCAATCAACGCAATGAAGATCCATGCGGTGATCTCATGAATGGTGAACCAGAAATGACGCAAGCCTTTGTCGTCCCAGCCCCACTTCGGCAGCAGCAGTCCCCAGAAGCGCGTGCCGTAGGTGTTGAACGACGAGCCCAGATAGCCTGTCACCGGCATCGCGATCATTGCAGCGTATAAAAGAACCTGCGTAGCGCTCGCGGCGGCGCGTTGCCACGCTCGCATCGGTGGCAATGGCGGCCTGCCGGATACCATGACAACTCCGATGCGCATCAGCACCAGCAGGAAAATCGTCAAGCCAAGCGACTTGTGAAAATTGATCAGCACGGCCTTGAACGGCAGGCCGCGCGGCAGTCCGACCATATAGAGGCCGATGCCGAGCATTGCGATGATGCAGATCGCGATCAGCCAATGCAGCACGATCAGCACCATCGGGAAGCGCTCGGGCCTCTCTCTGGCGCTGCGCGCGATATCGGTCGAGCGTGTCGCGTTCATGTCGGTTCCCTCGATCATTCGACGACCAGCAGTTCGCCGCGTCCATCGACTGCAAGATCGCCCGCGTAGCGCCGCGGCGGCGTGCGGGCGTCGAGTGCTGCAAACGGCGTGAGGCGCTGCGCTGTGGCAGTGCTCGCGGCAGACGCCGCATCGCATTCGGCCTTGAGCGCTCGCGCGAACAGCGACCAGAACACGTCGAAGCCGCGTCCCCCCGTCGTGAACGTGGGCGGGATGCGTTCAGGCCGTTGCAACATCAACAGCGTGCCGCGCCGCATGCCGTAACCATAGTGCGCGCCGACGCGGCCCGCAATGCCGATCGTCCCGGCAACGATTCGCGACGCTGCGTAATCGCCCGCGTCACCGCCTATCAGTAACGTGCCGCGTCGCATCCGGTCGCCAAGGCGTGCGCCTGCGTTGCCCGCTACGATCAGCGTGCCGCCCGTCATGCCTTCCATGTCACCGGGCAGTGCGCCTGCCGCGAAGTCGCCGCAATCGCCCGCAACGAGGAGCGTTCCGCCGCGCATTTCACAGCCTGCGAAATGGCCTGCGTCCTCACCTATTTCGAGCGTGCCGCCCATCATGCGCAAGCCCGTGTAATCGCCCACCGTGCCGCTGATGCGTAGACTGCCTGCGTCAAGTTGCGCGCCAAGCCGATCCAGCCAGCTCGCGTCGCCTTCGATCACGAGACACGCATCGTCGCCGCTTGTTTCGACTGCGACGTCGAACAGATCGCCGATTGCGCAAGCTTCGTTGCCCGCAGGCAGCATCCGATGCGCAATCTCCGCGCCCGACAATGTCGACAATGCAGACGGCAACAGCGGCGAGCCATCCACACGAAAACCGGGCGCGGTTTTCACGCGCAACGTGATCGTGCTCATGTCGCACCGTCCGTGGTGCTGTTGTTTGGGCGCTGCACAATGCCCGCGGCCAGTTCGCGCAGCTTGAAATGGTAGGGCCCGAGCTTGCCGCCATAGTTCCCGGCGGAAATACGCACCACACCCTTGCCGGCAGCGGAGGCCGCCTCGATGCCCGCCGTCATCGCCGCGCCAACGTCTGCATCCGTCAAACCGTCGATCACGATCTCCAGCACGCAGCCCGTCTGCGCATCGAGTTCGCTGCGCTGCGACAAACCGGTAAGCGTCGGGCAGAACGCATCGTTGGTCGATGCGACGGCGCCTTTGTACTTCGAGCCGATCTTCGATCCCGAGCGCACGACGCCGCCCGGAAACGGCGTAATCACGTTCGCGAGCCGGTGCATCGCGGCGACGGCGGCCTCGGCGCCCGCGAGTGCGCTATCCAGATCGCGCGCGAGCAGCAGCAGGTTGCCGCCACCGACGGCCTTGACCGTTTGCACCGATTCTTCGCAGACGAATTCGCCGTCCATCACGGGCACGCGCCAGTAGCGTACGCCGCCGAGTACTTTCGATATCTGCCAGCCATCGCCAAAGAACCGGAGCGATCCGCCAAGCGGTGCGACATCCGATAGCGGCGCGCGCGTCGTTGCCGGATCAATGCCGTTGTAGACGGCCGTGGTCGGGCAGGTCAGCACGCATTGGCCGACGCGCCGCGCAATCTGCTTCACCAGTTCCTTCGATGACACCGCAAACATCAGCACCGAAATGCCGGGCCGTCCATCGGGCGTCGCGTCGGCGGCGATCTCGTGCTCGATGCCCGCTTCGCATCCGCAGTCGATCACCGACGTCGCAAAACCCGTCAGCGAATCGGCCGCCGCGCGCGCCCAGCGCGGCGTGTGAGCGGTGATGACGAGGCGTGTTGCCTTCATCGGGAAGGCTTCCGCGAAGGTGTCGTCGATCAGGGTGTCGTTGATCTGCATCGCGCGTCCGCCTTCATGCTCGCGCGAGGCACGCGACGGGCAACAGCCGTCCGCCGCGGCAGCATGCGCAGATTTCGTCGTCGCTGATCGCGGCGTGCGCGAAGTTCGTCGCCAGGTTTGCTTCGCTGTACTGGCGCAAGGTCTTTTCGATGCTCCTGTCGTAGTCGGGCGATACGAAGTGGATGCCGCCCGTCGGCGTCGACACCAGGTTGCCGTCGCGCGCGACCAGTTCACCGTCCTTGAACACATAAGCGGGTGACGTGAACATCCGCTCGCGGTCCGCGTCGTCGCGATACACGGCGATGTCGGCGGCGGCGCCCGGCGCGAGATGGCCGCGATCCTTAAGTCCGAGCAGGCGCGCCGGGCCGGCGCGCGTGATGATCGCGATGTCGTATAGCGAGAACTCGCGCTTCAGTTCCGGCAGCGCGCTCGCGACCTTCGCTTCCGGATGTAACCGGTCGATCTGCGCGTCGCGGAACGGCTTGTCCATCAGCAGGCGGATCAGATGCGGATAGCTCGTGAACGGTCCGCCGTTCGGATGATCGGTCGTCATCGACACGCGCCACGGGTCGTCCACCAGCAGGAAGATTTCGAGGCCGATGATCCATTGCAACGCATTCACATAGCTTTGCTCGCGATAGCGGAACGGCACGATGCCGCACCCCGCATCGCATTCGATATCGCCGACGATCCACTTGTGCGGCCGTGCGAGCGGCGCGTTCTTGAACTGCATCATCGTGTCGCCGGAAGCGGTCACGGTCTGCCCGAAGATGATCTGCCCAACATCGATCGACACATTGGGCCGTGCGTTGACAGCCTCGGCAATTGCGCGCGCGCCCGACGAAAATTTGCGCGGGCCTTCCGTGCCGTAACTGTGAAACTGGATGTGCGTGATGTGGATGGGCAGGCCGTCGGCGGCGTCCATTGTCGCGATCGTCGAATCGATATTGCCCGGCACGCCGAGGTTGCTTGCGTGAACGTGCAGCGGATGCGGCACGCGCAACTCGGTCAACGCGCGCGTCAGCGTGCGCAACACGTCTCGCGGCGTGATGCCGTAATGCGTGTGCGCTTCGTCGACATCGAGCGAACGCTGGTTGAACTTGAACGCTGAGATGCCGCCCGGATTGACCACCTTCACGCCGAGCGCGCGGCTCGCGTGCATCGTCCAGCCGACGTAATCGCGCACGCGCTCGAAGTCGTCTTTCGCGGCGAGCATCTGCAACAGCAGTTCGTCGTTGCCGAGCATCACGTAGGCGCCGTGATCGATGATCGGCGTGTCGCCCATTTCCAGATGCGCGTGGCGCGCGTTCGACGCGATCATCGCCGGCTCGAAGGCCGCCGTGTAGCCCATTTCCGCGTAACGGTAACCAGTGGCGAGCGTGCCCGGCGTGCAGACGCCGCACGACGGCATGCGCAGATAACGGCCCCGTTCGTCCTGCACGGCTTCGTACGATGCATCGCGCGGCGCGTCGTCGCGATGATCTTCGGGCAACAGCAGCCGCGACAGGTTCGTCTTGCCGCCGCCGATGTGCGAGTGCAGGTCTATGCCGCCCGCCATCACGATCATGCCTTGCGCGTCGTAGTCGCGATCGACGGCGCCGTCCGCGGGCGCATCGACGATGCGGCCATCGCGGATATAGACGTCGCGTTGCTCGCCGTCGACGCCGTTCGCGGGATCGTAGACGCGGCCGCCTCTGAGTCGCGCGATGCTCATGCCGGGCTCCGTGTCTGCGCGGCGCGCGCCGCGAGCGCGTCGGCAAGATGCGTCGCGATGAACGCAACGGTTGGCAGCGCAACGTGCCGCGCCGCATGCAGCGGCACGACGACGGACGTATCGACGCGAAACAGATGACCGTCGCTGTCGATGCCGGGCGTTGCGACGGGAATGAAGATCGTCTTCGCGCTGCGCGTTTGCGGATCGAGCGCAGAGCCGAGTGCGGGCGTGCCGAGCACGATCAAAGGCGTGTTTGCGTCGAGCGTAGACGGCAGCGGATGCGGGTCGAAGCTCGCCGTCCACAGCAACGCATCAGCTTCGCCCGCAGCGAGCAGACGTTCGGTGCGATAGCGGTAAGGATCGTGGTCTAGCGGTGGCGTGCCCGGTGACCGGTCGGGCTTCGACACGCGCGTGCGCAACGGAAAGCCCGACAGCCATGTGATCGTCTGGTTGACGCTCAGCACGCCGTCCGCACCGCCGAGCGTCAGGACGCCCGCGCGGCTCGTGCGGTTGATCGCCTTCACGATCCGGTGCAACGCTTCGATCAGCAGCGCTGTATGCGGGTGAGGCAATGCCGCCGGCTCGATCACGAACGCCGTGTAACGCGCTTCGGCGATGCGCGCCATCAACGAAGCGAGCGCGGTCGCGATGCTCGTGGCGTCATTGAGTGATTCGGGTTTGCGGCCTTCGGCAAGTGCCGACCAGAGCGCGAGCACGTCGTGCGGCGAAGCGTCGGCGAGTAGCGAAGTACTACGCGTGTCGTTAGCCTGGCTGGCGGACGGATCGGTTTCGCAACAGACGAAGCGGATTTCGCGCTGCATCGACGTGCCGCTCGCAATGCGCTCGTAAAAGCGCGGATGCCGGGCGGCAGGTTCGCATGAGAAAACCACCAGCAGATCGGCGCGCGAGCGCACTTCGGACAAGGTCGTGAAGAATGCGCCGCGACCCTGCAGCGCGAGCGTCGAGGCGCTCAGCGCGTCGCCATGCAGCGAATCGAGAATCGCGCCGCAGCCGGCAGCGAGCGCATAGAGTGCGCGCGCGCCGGCGATGTCCGTTGCACAGCCCCCGAAGAGCGGCCGGCGCGCCTGCGCGAGCACGGCGGCGGCTGCGTCGAGTGCGATATCGAGTGAGACAGGGGAGCCGTTGACGGCAGGCGAGCAGACGTTGTCGCTGGCGTCATAGCGGGTCAATGCATCGGCGAGCCGCGCGCATTGCGTGTCGGGCGCGGCGAGCGTCTGAGCGCCGGAGAGATGGGCTTCGATGTCGTCGCACAACAGCGGGCAGAAGGGGCAGGTCCAGTCGTGGGTTGTCGATACGGATGGCAATGGCCCATCGGCGGCCGATGTCGCGTTGACATGCGTGACGGGGGACGTGGACTCGTGCATAAGACCCCGACCAGCAAGGTCCGTGCCGATTTCGCTGTTGCCGCGTGGAGGCCTTGCGCCAGCACGGCTGCCGGCATTTCGACGTGACCGCGCGGGCAAACCGCGGGGAAACGACTCGCTGCGTCGAACGTGAACACCTCATGAGCGGCCCAATACGTCCCGCCGCGCGACAGGCCACGCGCAGAACAGTATGTGCTTCGCGCTGCAACAGTGTGTCACTTGAGGACAGTCCGCTGTCCAGTGCGCATGCGATCCGCGCCGTTGCTGCAGCGCGGATCGCGTGGCATGGATATTGATTCGCGGATCAGGTCGCAGCGTCTGAGCGCGTCGCGTCCGTGGTGCGAAGCCTGCCGTCGTGAAGCGCCGATGCGATGAGCCATGAGTGCGCGCCGCTGCGTGCCGCTGCATCGAGATCGTCGCGATGGCGGATGCCGCCTGCGCCAATGATCGAACGCTGGCCCGCCTGCGCGTGGATCAGGTTGAACGTATCGAGGTCAGGGCCGGCGTCGGCGCCAACCTGATCGAGCGTCATCACGATCACGCGCGACGGCCATGACGCGGGAGCACGCAGCGCCTGCGCGAGTTCGGGGGCCGCAATGAGCTGACGGCCGCGATGGTCGAGCGACAGGATGGGCGTGTAGCCGGCCGCTTCGGCTTCGCGCAGCGCGTCGAGCGAGTGCAGGGATTCGGAGCCGAACACGGGCACGATGCGCGCGTGTGCGGAGCCGGTCGCAGCGGCGATGCGCGACAGATGGGCAAGCATCGACGGGAAATCGGCGAAGCCCGCGTCGAGCCAGATTTCGAACGGGCCGCCGTGTGGCTCGAAACGCGCATGCGGATGCGCGAGGCTCGCGGCGAGCGCGGCCAGCGCCGACGGATCGGCTTCACGCGACATGATCGCGCCGAGATCCGCGACGTACAGCGCAGGCGCGGCTGTCACGGCGACGAGCGCGCGCGCGACGGCTAGCGGCTCGCTCGTTGCGCACAGCGATGACTGGATGGGCCGATAGTTCGCGCGGTCGCCGCGTATGGCGCGGACTGCGTGGCCGTCGAGCAGATCGAGAACCGGGATCACCTGCATGCGGAGACGTTCCTTGATGAAGCTCTGGGTTTATGAGTATCTCACTGGCGGCGGCATCGACGCGCAACTCGCGGGCAGCAGCAGTCTCGCGGATCTGAGCGCGCTGGTCGTCGAAGGGCGCGTGATGCGCGATGCGATTGTCGGCGATCTGCGGCAGCTCGACGGTGTGCAGGTCAGCTTTGCCAGTTCGCGCTTCGAGCATGTCGCTGAAGGCGTTGCGCATTGCCGCGCGAAGCCGGGCGAATCGATGCTGGAGTTTGTCTCGCGGGCCGCGCGCGAGCACGACTACGCGTGGATCGTCGCGCCCGAATGCGATGGACTGATGCTCGATCTCGCCGACGCCGTCGGTCCCGCGCGCTGGATCGGTTGCACGAAGGAAGCGATCGCGCTCGCGTCGAGCAAGCGCGCGACGGCGGCGCGGCTCGCGTCGCGCGGCATCGCCGTGACGCCTGCGCTCGAACCGGCGCAGGTCGATCCGCGCACGCAGCACCGCTGGGTCGTCAAGCCCGATGACGGCGCGGGCGGGCTCGACACGCTCGTGTTCGACGACGCCGACGCGGCACGCGCCGAATACGCGGCGCGGTGCGCGGCGGACCGTGAAACGGTGCTGCAGGCGTGGGTGGACGGCGACGCGCTGAGCCTGTCGCTGATCTGCGATCAAGCGGGCGCGACGCTCGTCAGCATCAACCGGCAGCGGATCGACGTGGCGGCGCCCGTGGCGGGTCATGCGGGGCAGGTGGTCGGCTTCGACGGCGTGGATATCGACCGCATTGATCGCGACAGCGCGCAAGGCCACACGCTCGATGCGCTCGCGCAGCAGGTCGCGGCGTCGCTGCCCGGCTTGCGCGGTTTTGCCGGTATCGATGTCGTGTGGCATCCGGCGCGCGGCCCGGTCGTGATCGAGGTGAATCCGCGCGCGACCGTCGCGTATGCCGGCTTGTCGGCGCGGCTCGGACGCAATCTTGCTGCCGACGTGCTTGCGGCGCACGGCCTGCAAGTCGCGCCGCGCGCGCGTGATTCGGCGTCCGGCAGCGCAGCGGGCGCGAAGCTGTCCGCATTCGGAGCGGAATCATGAGCGCGTCCGTGTCCATGTCTTCGATCGCTGGGCCTGCCGTGTTCGGCTGGGACGTCGGCGGCGCGCATGTGAAGGTGTCGCGCGTCGACGCGGACGGTGTCGTCACGGATATCGCGCAATGGGCGTGTCCGCTGTGGCAAGGGCTCGACCATCTGCATCGCGCGATCGATTCGGCGGCTGAACGCTGGCCCGATCTCACTCACGCGCCCGCGCGCCACGCGGTCACGATGACGGGCGAAATGGTCGATCTGTTCGCCGACCGCGAGCATGGCGTGCACGCGCTCGTCGATGCGCTGGCCACGCGGCTCGGCGCCGATACGGCGTTTTTCGCAGGCGCTTCCGGCTGGCTGGATGCCGCACAGAGCATCGCGCAATGGCGGGCCGTCGCATCGGCGAACTGGCTTGCGACCGCGCAGCATGTCGCGACCCGCATGCGTGATTGCGTGCTGATCGATATCGGCAGCACGACAACGGACATCGTGCCCGTTGCCGACGCGCGTGTCGCGGCGCGCGGCGTCAGCGACGCAACGCGGCTCGTGACGGGCGAACTCGCGTATCACGGCGTCGTGCGCACGCCGTTGTGCGGAATCGCGCATCGGATCGCGTTTCGCGGCGAGACAGCGGGCGTGATGAACGAATGGTTCGCGACGAGCGCCGACATTTACCGGCTGACGGGCGAACTGTGGCCGCCGCACGACCAGCATGCGAGCGCCGACAACGGGCCGAAGACGGTCGCGGCAAGCTGCGCGCGGCTCGCGAGAACGATCGGCCGCGATGCGGGTGACGCCACGGAAGACGAATGGCGCGAGTTCGCGCAAACATGGCGCGACGCGCAATTGCGCGCGATCGGCATGAGCTTCGAGCAGGTGTGCGCGGCGCATCCTTCGCTGGCGCGTGCGCCCGTCGTCGGCGCGGGCTGTGGGCGCTTTCTGGCGGCGGCGCTGGCGAAGGCTCACGCGCGCGATTACGTGGATTTCGGCACGTTTACGCAGATAGCGGGCAACGCGCCAGCGGATGCCGCCGAATGGATCGCGACGTGCGCGCCGAGCGTGGCCGTCGCATGGCTGATGACGGCGAGGAGGCGGGAACAGCGCGCCGCGTGAAGCGGCTGACAACGGGCCTGTGACCCGCGAGGCGCAGCACCATCGATGCATGCGCGGTGCGGGCAGCGCAGACTCGCGATGGCGCGGCGAGCGCAGGGCGGACGCGGACGGGCCGGACCGTCGGGTCGGGCCGTCGGGCATGCCGTCGTGAGGTCGAACGAGAGCGAGGTAACGGACATGTGGGTGGTGAAGATCGGGGGCAGCCTGAGTCACGACCCGTCGCTGCGGGACTGGCTCACGCAGTTGTGGGAGGTTGGCGGCGGGCGCGTGGTGATCGTGCCGGGCGGCGGGGATTTTGCGGACAGCGTGCGCGTGTATCAGCAGGAATGGCAATTCGACGATCTCGCCGCCCACAACATGTGCCTGCTCGCGATGACGCAGTACGCGCTGATGATGCAGGCCGTGCTGCCCGACCTCGTGCTTGCGACCAACGAGGAGCTGATCCGGCGTGCGCTGCGCAAGGGCAAGGTTGCCGTGTGGATGCCTGTGAGCCTGATGCGCGTCACGCCCAACTCGATGACCAACTGGGACACGACCTCCGACAGCCTTGCCGCGTGGCTGTCGACGTCGCTGAACGCCGAGCGTCTGATGGTCGTGAAGTCGTGTCCGGTGGGCGCGAACGTGCCGCTCGGGACGCTCGCGTCGAATGGCGTGATCGACGCGAGCTTCGTCCACTACGTGAAAGAGGCGAATTACGAAGTCGAACTGTTCAGCAAGACGGATGTCGCGCTGGTGCGCGAGCGGCTATTGAATGCATCGGCTGTGTGAGCGCTCGATGGCGCGCTTTTTACGCGGTGGCCGTCGACGCGACGGGGGCAGCGTGATGTAGCGCGTCGGCCCATTGCGCGACGCGGCGCGGATCGAGGCGCGAGGTGCGGCCGTTCTCGCATAGCGCAGTGCGAAAGCCAGCGACATCGGGCGCGAGCGCGCGGATCGCGTCGAGTTGCGTCCAGCCGAGCGAACCGGCGATGCAGGCCATCGCGCCGGAAGCGCGAATCGTCGCGATGTAGCGCGCGAGCGTTGCGCGGTCGATGCAGTCGAGGAGCGTGCGGCCCGTTTTGCCTGCCGTATCGAACACGATGCCTTCGAAGCCGAGCGAGACGGCATGTTCGACGAGTTCTGCATCGACACCGTCGTCGCACAACAGCACGGGCAACACGTTGGCGTGCAGGCCAGCGATGCGCGTCAGGCAGTCGTGCGCATACGGTCCCGGAACGACGCCGACTTTGACGAAATCCACGCCTGTCTCGCCGACTTCATCGACGCGTGCTGCGATGGCGTCGAGCGCATCGGGCGGCAGGTCGCCGATTGTCGCGCTGATGGGTTTCACCGGATAGCGCGAGCGCAGTGTGCGCGCGATGCGCCAGATGTTATCGATCGACACGCCGCCGAGCGCGCCTTCGAGGGGTTCCTTCAGATCGATGAGATCGGCGCCGGCGCCGGCTGCGTCGAACGCTTCTTCCGCGGAGCGGACGCTTGCGAGCAATGCGGTCATCGAGGTCTCCGTCAGGACGAGTGCGGTGCGGTTCTTTTGTCGGCTGCGTCGCCGGTTGTGCGGAAGCGTTCTACTGCTGCTGTGATCCATTGCCATGCGATGAGTTCGTCGCGGCCGGCGGTTTTGTCGATGGCGATTTGAAGGTAGGCCATTTCGCGGTCGATCTTGTCGGCGGGCAGCATGAAAAGCCGGCTCACGAGGATTGCGCCTTCGACGACGGCCGCCTGGGCGCGGTTGAAGCCCGCGAATGGGGCGTGGGTTTCCGTGTGCACGCAGCGCATGTGGAGGACTGGACGCTGAGGGTCGTCTTCTGTGATGTGATCGAGGGTTAGTTCGGTGTGGGCTAGGGATTCTTTTAGCCTGAGGCTGGGGACTTTGGTCGCCGGGCTTGTCGGCCAGTCGCGTTGGGTGCCGGTTACGCAGCCGGCGAAGATGCGGACATCTGTTGTGAAGTTGATTACCGCTGCGCGGGTGGCTAACACGTTGTCCAACGTTTTCGATGGCCTGAACGGGGCCAGGATCGTCAGGCCGTTTTCGTCGTGACGAATGCCCATCGGGGCGGTGTGGGCGACACCGTCGCTCGTGCATGTTGTGATGATGGTTTCGTGGATCATCATTTGGTTTTTTGCCTTTGGCGGCAGGCGGTTTCGTGGTTTGCTCTTTCTTGTGGTGGTACTCGTGTTCCGGTCTGGTTCTTTTGGTTTTGCGCTGGCATCCGCGATTTGTTAGCGTGCTTCACGCGTCGCCCCTGTGCGGGGCGGCACCTACTTTTCTTTGCCGCCGCAAAGAAAAGTAGGCAAAAGAAAGCGGCTAACACCGCTAATTCTAGTTCCTGCCTGAGGGCCCCCAACTGGTCCCACACTTCACACGGTAACGCACCTGTTCACGTTCGTTGCCAACGCTCTCTCTCTACGCATCACCCGCTTCACGCACCCGCGTCGCACCCCGCCGCGCCAGATAGTCCGCCGCCGCCCAGGTGGCAAACTGTGAGTCGGCTTTCGCGCCTTACGCGCATCACTCCGGACGGAGTAGCAAGGTTGGTGTTTCTGGTAAGAGCACCGACCTGTACGGTATGACAACCTACACACAGTTTGCCACCTGGGCGGCACAAACCATTCGCTGCCGCCAGCTTTTGTGCGGGTATCTGAAGTGGGTGAGGCTTCTGTTCGAAGCGTTGGCAACGAACGCGAACAGAAATGTTGCCGTGTGAAGCGTAGGACCGGTTGGGGGCCCTCAGGCAGGAAGAAGAGTTGGCGGTGTTAGCCGCTTTCTTTTGCCTACTTTTCTTTGCGGCGGCAAAGAAAAGTAGGTGCCGCCCCGCACAGGGGCAACGCTTGAAGGGGTAAGTCATAACGCGGATGCCAGCGAAAAGACAAACACACCGACCAGCGACACTTACGCCGCGAAAGCAAAAACCAAAACCAAAACGGCTTGCGGCATCGCACAAAACCACAAAAACAAACGGGGCCGGCCCGGCAACAAACGCCAAAACCGGCCCCGCACGGGCTATCACCTAGTGGCGATATACATCGTAATTTCAAACCCGAAACGCATGTCGGTATATCCAGGGGTAGTCCACTGCATGTTCGTCCTCCTTTAGAAATGAAGAAAACAAAACGGCGGTCCCATTGCGAAAGACGCCCGCGTGCGCGCACGCAGCACACCCGCAGCACACCAATCGCCTCGGCCCATGTTGCTGATGCAACTGTCGTACCAGTTACAGCCCTACGGGGAAGGGCGCGCCGTTTACGCGCCTTACTGTAGCGGAACCGCAGCAAAGTGTTCCACGAGCCGATAACCCATTGTGGACGCATTTTGTGCTCCATGCACGCGTGTTAACGGATCACTTAAGCCTGCTGAAAAAAATCGTGAATTCACTTCATCCGGCCCGAAGCCTACATTGACTTCCAAGGCCGGCGACTTTCGATGCACGCCAGCTTCCACCCCCCAAGGCGTGCGCAGCACCAGAGCCGCGCCGTGATCCACATCGAGGCAGCGCGATGAACGATTTCAGCAAGGAAGCCGTGAAGCCCGCAGGCAGCGAAAGCACCCAACAACGCTCGCGCTATTCGGCGGGTGTCCTCAAGTATCGCGAGATGGGCTACTGGCAGCCGGACTACACGCCAAAAGACACCGACATCATCGCGCTGTTCCGCATCACGCCGCAGCCAGGCGTCGAGCCCGAAGAAGCCGCCGCCGCCGTGGCGGGCGAATCGTCGACGGCCACCTGGACCGTAGTCTGGACCGACCGCCTGACCGCGTGCGACATGTACCGCGCAAAAGCGTTTCGCGTCGACCCCGTGCCCAACGCCAGCGAGAGCGAACCGCAGTACTTCGCGTTCATCGCCTATGACCTCGATCTGTTCGAGGAAGGATCGGTCGCGAACCTGACTGCCTCGATCATCGGCAATGTGTTCGGCTTCAAACCCTTGAAAGCGCTGCGGCTCGAAGACATGCGCATCCCCGTCGCGTATCTGAAGACCTTTCAGGGCCCGCCGACAGGCATCGTCGTCGAACGCGAACGGCTCGACAAATACGGCCGTCCGCTGCTCGGTGCGACCGTCAAGCCGAAGCTCGGGCTGTCGGGCAAGAACTACGGACGCGTCGTCTACGAAGGCCTCAAGGGCGGCCTCGATTTTCTGAAGGATGACGAAAACATCAACTCGCAACCCTTCATGCACTGGCGCGACCGCTATCTGTTCGCGATGGAAGCGGTGGCCCGTGCGCAAGCCGAGACGGGCGAACTGAAGGGCCATTATCTGAACGTGACGGCCGGCACGATGGAGGACATGTACGAGCGCGCCGAATTCGCGAAGGAACTCGGCTCGTGCATCGTCATGATCGATCTGGTGATCGGCTGGACGGCGATTACGTCGATGGGGCGCTGGGCGCGCAAGAACGACATGATCCTGCATCTGCATCGCGCAGGGCATGGCACGTACACGCGGCAGCGCAATCACGGCATCTCGTTTCGCGTGATTGCGAAGTGGCTGCGCATGGCGGGCGTCGATCATGCGCATGCGGGCACGGCCGTCGGCAAGCTCGATGGCGATCCGCTGTCGGTGCAGGGGTATTACAACGTGCTGCGCGAATCGCACAACCCCGTCGATCTCACACGCGGTCTCTATTTCGATCAGCCGTGGGCGGGCTTGCGCAAGGTCATGCCCGTCGCGTCGGGTGGCATTCACGCGGGGCAGATGCATCAGTTGCTCGATCTGTTCGGCGATGACGCGATCCTGCAGTTCGGCGGCGGCACGATCGGCCATCCTTCCGGGATTCAGGCGGGCGCGACGGCAAACCGCGTCGCGCTCGAAACGATGGTCAAGGCGCGCAACGAAGGCCGCGACATTGCCAACGAAGGCCCCGATCTGCTCGAAGCGGCAGCGCGTCATTGCACGCCGCTCAAGCAGGCGCTCGATACATGGGGCGATATCACGTTTAACTACACGCCGACCGATACACCCGATTTCGCCGTCACGCCGAGCGTCGCCTGATCAATCGAGTGCGATACACGCCGAATCCGAACAAGGAGCCAGCAATGCGTATCACCCAAGGAACGTTTTCTTTCCTGCCCGACCTGACCGACGACGAAATCCGCATGCAGATCCAGTACGCACTGAGCCAGGGCTGGTCGTGCTCGGTCGAATTCACCGACGACCCGCATCCGCGCAATACGTACTGGGAAATGTGGGGCCTGC
The DNA here is from genome assembly GCF_046534875.1 of Paraburkholderia sp. SIMBA_054. Lineage (NCBI taxonomy): Bacteria > Pseudomonadati > Pseudomonadota > Betaproteobacteria > Burkholderiales > Burkholderiaceae > Paraburkholderia > Paraburkholderia sp. SIMBA_054. The sequence goes on from NZ_JAWRXV010000008.1 coordinate 283,424, forward strand.
CGATGTTCGATCTGCGCGACGCAGCGGGCGTGATGATGGAAGTGACGAAGTGCCGCGAAGCGTATCCGCAGCACTACATCAAGGTGAATGCGTTCGATTCGGTGCGCGGCTTCGAGACGATGCGGTTGTCGTTCATCGTGAACCGGCCGGATGTGGAACCGACCTTCGTGCTGGGACGTCAGGAAGACCGCTCACGTGTGCAGCGCTATTCGCTCACGACCGTGCGCGCCGCGCCACGCTAGCGGCGGCACGCCGGTAGAGCGAACCAGAACACGAACAGGGAGACATCGTCATGAATGCCGTCGTAACGGAGCCACTGGCGCAAAACGAAACGCACGCGCCGCGCGTCGATCTGCTCGCGCTCTTTCGCGCGTCGGGCATCGCCGATGTGCTCGACGAACTCGACCGCGATCTGGTTGGCCTCGCGCCCGTGAAGACGCGCATCCGCGAAGTCGCCGCGCAACTGCTGGTGGGCCGCGCGCGTGAGGCGCTCGGCATCGAAAGTGGTGCGCCGACGCTGCACATGTGCTTCAGCGGCAATCCCGGCACGGGCAAGACGACCGTCGCGCTGCGCATGGCGGACGTGCTGTTCCGGCTCGGCTATATCCGGCGCAATCATCTGGTTTCTGTGACGCGCGATGATCTCGTCGGCCAGTACATCGGCCACACCGCGCCGAAAACACGCGAAGTACTCAAGCGCGCGATGGGCGGCGTGCTGTTCATAGACGAAGCGTATTACCTGTATCGCCCGGAAAACGAGCGCGATTACGGCCAGGAGTCGATCGAAATCCTGCTCCAGACGATGGAGAATCAGCGCAACGATCTGGTCGTGATTCTGGCCGGCTACGCCGCGCGGATGGATACCTTCTTTCGCAGCAATCCGGGCTTTCGCTCGCGGATTGCGCATCATCTGTCGTTTCCCGACTATGCACCCGACGAACTGCTGCTGATCGCCGAGCGCATGCTCGACACGATGCACTACCGGTTCGACGCCGACGCGCGCCGCGCTTTCGAGGACTACCTCGCGCGGCGCGTGCGTCAGCCGAACTTCGCGAACGCGCGCTCGGTGCGCAACGCGCTCGACCGTGCGCGCCTGCGCCAGGCCAATCGCCTGTTCGCACACGCGCTGGGCGGCGGCGCGAGCGCCGACCCCGCCGCGCTGACGCTGCTGAGCGCCGCCGATATCCGCGCGAGCAGCGTGTTCTCCGAATCAGGCGGCGCCGGGACCGAACCCGGCGCCGCGCCAGAATTCCCCACTTCGTAGGAGAGCATCATGCGTCACGCAAACATTACGCTCACGAGGTTCCTGGCCGGCGACGCGGACCAATTGATGTCGACGCGGCCGCCCACCGGCTTGCAGGTCGTGCTGCATGACGTCGCGGCGTCGGTGAAGACCATCGGCGCGGCGCTTGCGCGCGGCACGCTGGGCGACAGCGCACAGGCGGATTCGGTGGCGGGCGGCGCGGTGCTCGCGTATTCCACGCGGCGCCGAAAGCTGGCCGAAGCGGCAGTGCGGAACGGTCGCCCGGATCATGTGGACAATGCGGTCACGCCCGAGTACCAGCTTGCATTCGATCCGCTGAACTGCCCGTGGAACGCCGACATCAACGGCACGGCGGGGTCGATCTTTTCGGTGATGCGTGTGCAGGCGCAAGGCAGCGATGTGAATGGCAGTGATGCGCGAGCCGAAGCCTACGGCGAGCTGGACTGCGAATCCTATGGCGAAGCCTACGGCGCACCGTTCCTTCAACCTGGCCGCGAACAGGCGGCTGCGGGCTACACGATCTACGGCCCGGCGACGATGCTCGTCATTACCCTCGGCGAAGGCACGCACGGCTTCACGCTCGATGGGCAGACGGACGAGTTCATGCTCACGCATCCGTCGATCCGCATTCCCGAGGAGACGGGCGAGATTGCCGTCGATGCATCCAACGAGCGCTTCTGGGAGCCGCCCGTGCGCCGCTACGTACACGAGTGCCGCGAAGGCCGCGCGGGCTGCCGCGAGCGCGATTTCAGCCTGCGCTGGAGCGACGCGCTGGTGCCCGAAGTGCATCGCATCCTGATGCGTGGCGGCCTGTTCCTGATGCCGCGCGACTACCGGACGCGCTCGGCGATGCGTGGCCGCCTGTCCGCCGTCTACGACGCGAGCCCGCTTGGTTTTCTGGTCGAGCAGGCGGGCGGTATGGCGACGACAGGCCGCGAGCGCGTGCTCGACGGCGCGCCGCGCACGTTCCATGAGCGCATGCCGCTGATACTCGGCTCATCGAACGAAGTGACGCGTATTGGCCGCTATCACCGCGAGCACGATCTTGGCATCGACATGCCTTTCACGTCGCCGCTTTTTCGTGAGCGCTCGTTGTTCCTTCCGGAAACCTCGGTCTGACACTTGATCTGTGACAAGGAGACTGCGCATGTCAGTCAGACATCCGATCGTTGCCGTAACGGGGTCGAGCGGCGCGGGCACGACCACCGTCATGAGGAGCTTCACGCACATTTTTCGCAGGGAGAAGATCAATGCGCAGATTGTCGAAGGCGATGCGTTCCACCGGTACGACCGGCTCGGCATGCGCGAAGCGCTGCGGCAGAGCGAGCGGGACGGCGTGCGCAACTTTAGCCACTTCGGGCCCGATGCGAATCTGCTTGAAGAGCTGGAGCAGTTGTTCGCGAGCTACGGGAACTCGGGTGGCGGGAAGTTTCGGCGCTACGTGCACGATGAAGCGGACGCCGTGGTGTACAAGCAGGACCCGGGGACTTTTACGCCATGGGAGGATATTTCGCCGGGCACGGACATGATGTTTTACGAAGGGCTTCATGGTGCGGCCGTGACCAGCAAGGTCGACATCGCACAGCATGCGGATCTGCTCGTCGGTGTTGTGCCGATCATAAATCTGCTTCTTTCAAATCTCGAATGGGTGGCTTGGCGGGTCAAGTGCGGGCTTCAGCCCGGCGAAGCGAACACTTGACGCG